>NZ_JARAMM010000005.1:0-304866 GCF_028807335.1 Sulfitobacter sp. PR48
GCTGGCTATTCCTGCGCTCTCTTGCCTGGAACTGAGCAATTTTGGACTGAAACGGGTGGGCGACAATGAATGTCAACACGACCTAGGGTAGCGGGTGAAGCATATGAACAGGAGTTCGTCATGAATATTGTAAAGACAGCCGTGCTTGGTGTTGCGCTGGCCGCAGGTCCTGCTTTTGCTGACAGTCACGCAACGGGTGATGCCGCTGCGGGCGAGAAAGTCTTTGCCAAGTGCAAGGCATGTCATTCGATTGTCGATGCGGGTGGCGACACGATTGTCAAAGGGGGCCGGACGGGACCGAACCTTTATGGGATCTACACCCGCGTTGCCGGCGCAGATGAAGATTTTGCCAGCAAATACGGCAGTTCGATGATCGAAGCCGGTGAGGCCGGGCTGGCGTGGAACGAGCAGGATTTCATTGCCTATGTGCAGGACCCGCGCGCGTTCCTGCAAAACTATCTTGATGACCGCAAGGCGCGGACCAAGATGTCGTTCAAACTGCGCAAGGAAGATGACGCGCGCAATCTCTGGGCCTATCTGGTGTCCGTCGGACCCGAGGTTGAAGCGTCGAACTGATCTGCCGCAGGAAGCTGAAAATTGGCGGTGCTGCAAAGGCAGTGCCGCCAATTCACGTTTGACGGATGGCGATCCCAATTAGAGACGGTTTCAACGCGTGACCCTGACCATGGGGTGGGGCGGCTGTTTTACGGTAATTAATTTCAAGCTCAAAATATTTTTGCTTGAAGTAAATTTACCCGACCGCTAACTTGGAGTCTGAGCCAAAAGGGAGTCATGCGGTCGCTTGCGTGTGGCGCAGAACTTTTACAAGCTCAGTCGAGCGCAAAAATGCGCCGGTCCAATTGGGAGATTATGATGACAATGAAATTCACAGCCCTTGCCGCTGCTGCACTGGCGATGACCTTTGGCAACGCCGCGCTGGCAGATGCGCATTCAGGAAAAGTAAAGATCGGACTGATCACCACCCTGACCGGCGGCGGCGCCGCTTTGGGTGTCGATACCCGCGACGGGTTCATGCTGGCCATCAACCAGGCAGCCAATGACGCCGTCGAAGTTGTGGTGGAAGACGACCAGCGCAAGCCGGATGTGGCCGTGCAGGTTGCCGACAAGATGATCCAGTCCGACAAGGTGGACATCCTGACCGGTATCGTATGGTCCAACCTGGCGCTGGCCGTGGCACCCGCCGCAAACGCGCAGGGCAAGTTCTATATCTCGACCAATGCCGCCCCGGCGCAGCTGGCGGGCAAGGGTTGCAACAAGGACTATTTTGCCGTGTCCTACCAGAACGACAACATGCACGAGGCGGCAGGCGCGCATGCCACTGCATCCGGGTACACCAACGCCTTCATCCTTGCCCCGAACTATCCGGCCGGGCAGGATTCACTGACAGGCTTCAAGCGTCTCTATGAAGGCGAATTGGCAGGGGAGCTTTACACCAAGCTTGGCCAGACAGATTATGCCGCCGAGATTGCGCAGATCCGCGCCTCGGGCGCCGACAGCATCTTTTTCTTCCTGCCGGGCGGCATGGGGATTTCGTTCCTCAAGCAATATGCCGACAGCGGGATCGAACTGCCGGTGATCGGGCCATCCTTCAGCTTTGATCAGGGAATTCTGCAGGCGGTCGGCGATGCGGCCCTTGGCATCCACAACACCTCGCAGTGGAACAAGGACATCGACAATCCCACCAACAAGGCCTTTGTGGAGACGTTTCAGGAAACCTACGACCGTTTGCCGACGCTTTATGCGGCGCAGGCCTTTGACACCGCAAACCTGATCCTTGCGGCGGCGGGGCAGGCGGACATCGCGGACCGTGATGCGTTCCGGGCAGCGCTGAAGGCGGCTGATTTCAATTCGGTGCGTGGCAAGTTCAGGTTCGGCAACAACCAGCATCCGATCCAGGACATCTATGTGCGCGAAGTGATCAAGGAAGGTGACGTTTACACCAACAAGATCATCTCGACGATCCTGACCGATCACCAGGATGTCTATGCGGCCGATTGCGGCCTGAGCGACTAAGGCAATTACCGGCGGCCCGCATCGGGCCGCCACATTGGTTCCGGGGCAAGCATGTCGATAATTCTGCTGATAGAGCAAATCCTGAACGGCCTGCAGTTCGGCGTGATGCTGTTCCTGATGGCGGCCGGCCTGACGCTGATCTTTGGCGTCATGGGGCTGATCAACCTGGCGCATGGATCGCTTTACATGATCGGCGCCTTTGCTGCTGCGGCCGGAGCCGCCGCGACAGGATCCTTTGTGCTGGGTCTGATTGCCGCCCTGACCTCGGCGGCGCTGTTTGGCGCGTTGATCGAACTTACCGTGATCCGCAGGCTTTACGCACGCGACCACCTGGATCAGGTGCTGGCAACCTTTGCCCTGATCCTGATCTTTTCAGAGGCGACGCGCTGGGTTTTTGGCTCTTTCCCGCTGTTTCTGGACACGCCTGCTTTCCTGTCCGGCACCGTGACCCTGCCAGGAGGCATCCTGTATTCCAAGTACCGCCTTGCGATCATCCTGATCGGGCTGGCGGTGGCTGTGGGCCTGTTCCTGCTGATCTCCAGGACCCGTGTCGGCATGCGCATCCGCGCCGGTGAAAACGACCGCGAGATGATCGGCGCGCTGGGGGTCGATATTTCGGTTCTCTATACAATGGTCTTTGCCCTGGGGGCGGCGCTGGCCGGCCTGTCCGGTGCGCTGGTCGGCGCGATCCAGTCGGTCGAGGTCGGCATGGGCGAACCAGTGTTGATCCTGGCCTTCGTGGTCATCGTGATCGGCGGCATCGGGTCGATCAAGGGGGCGCTGGCCGGTGCAATTCTGGTCGGGCTGACCGATACGCTCGGGCGCACGCTGCTGCCCGTCCTTTTCGCCAGTTTCATGGACCCTTCTGCCGCGACCACGGTCGGCTCGGCGCTGGCGTCGATGCTGATTTACATTCTCATGGCGGGGGTCTTGCTGTTCAAACCCACCGGCCTATTCGGGAGCGCCTGACATGTTGCCGGAACGTATGATCAACCTGCTGATCCTTGGCCTGTTGCTGGCGGTGCCACTGGTGGCGCTGGCGATGGATGAGCCCTTTATCATCACATTGGCAACCAAGGCCGCCGTGCTTGCGGTGGCGGGCGTGGGGCTGAACCTTGCCCTGGGGCAGGGCGGGCTGGTCAGCTTTGGCCATGCCGCCTATTTCGGGGTGGGCGGCTATGCCATGGGCATCCTCGCCAGCCACGCGCAAAGCTATACACCGCTGATGGAGGCACCGTTCCTGATCGAAGGAACCAAATCCATGCTGGTGATCTGGCTGGTGGCGATTGTCGCCAGCGCATTGGTGGCCCTGCTGGTCGGCGCATTGTCGCTGCGGACCTCGGGGGTCTATTTCATCATGGTGACGCTCGCCTTTGGCCAGATGCTCTATTACTTCGCAATCTCCTGGCCGGCCTACGGCGGTGAGGACGGGCTGTCGATCTATGTGCGCAACGGATTTCCCGGCTTGAACACGCTGGACCCGATCCAGTTCTTCGGTCTGTGTTTCGCCGTTCTGCTGATCGTGCTTTTTGCCGTCAACCTGTTGAACAAATCGCCCTTTGGTCTGGCCCTGAACGGTGCCCACCAGAATGAGGAACGCGCGCGCACCGTGGGCATCAATGTCTACCGGTTGCGGCTGACCGCCTTTGTCATCTCCGGTGCGATCACCGGGCTGGCCGGGGCGCTCTTTGCCGATCTGAACCGGTTCGTCAGCCCGACCATGTTCAGCTGGCAGACGTCGGGCGAGATCATGGTCTTCATCATCCTTGGCGGTGTTGCGCGGCTTTGTGGCCCGGTGGCGGGTGCGGCGGTCTATATCCTGCTGGAACATGTGTTGGGGGGGCTGTCGGAATACTGGCACATCTATCTGGGTGCGATCCTGCTGTTTGTGGTGCTCTTTGCCAAGGGCGGGCTGGTTGGCGGATTGTCCCGCCGGGAGGTGCGCCATGCCGGCTGAGGTGATCCTGGATGTGCGCGACCTGCACAAGAGCTTTGGCGCGCTCAAGGCCAGCGACGGCATTTCGCTGGACCTGCGGGCGGGCGAGATTCATGCGCTGATCGGGCCGAACGGGGCGGGAAAATCGACCCTGATCAAGCAGATTGCGGGCGGGCTGAAGCCCGACCGGGGGGCGGTGCATTTCATGGGGCGCGATGTAAGCGCGCTGTCAGTGGCGCAGCGGGCCCATGCGGGTCTGGCGCGGACGTTTCAGATTTCGGCCCTGGCGATGGAATATACCGTCATGGAAAACGCCGTGCTGGGGGCGATCGGGCAAAGCGGGCGCACCTTTGGTTTCTTCCGCCCGGCGATGAAGGACCGCGCATTGCTGGACAGTGCCGCGGCGGCGCTGGAGCGGGTCGGACTGACCGAACATGCCAGCACGATCACGTCGGAATTGTCCCACGGCCAGCGACGGCAGCTTGAAGTCGCAGTTGCCCTGACACTGGCCCCAAAGGCCTTTTTGATGGATGAACCGATGGCCGGCATGGGGGCCGAAGGCTCGCGCGAGCTGACCGGGTTTCTGCAGGACCTGAAACATCAGGCCCCGATCCTGCTGGTAGAACATGACATGGACGCGGTCTTTGCCCTCGCCGACCGGATCAGCGTGCTGGTCTATGGCAAGATCATCGCGACCGGCAGCGTTGACGAAATCCGCAGCAACGCGGATGTCAAAACCGCCTATCTGGGCGAGGAGGACGCGGCATGAGCCTGCTTTCGCTCAACGGGATCACCGCCAGCTATGGTGCGTCGCAGGCCCTGTTCGGGGTGGACCTGAGTGTGGCCGAGGGCGAGGTCGTGGCGCTGATGGGCCGCAACGGCATGGGCAAGTCGACCACGATCAAGGTGATCTGCCGCCTGTTGCAAAACACCCATGGCGAGGTGCAGTTCGCAGGCCAGAACCTGGCCGGGATGCCCGCACATCGTGCGGCCAAGCTGGGCCTGGGCCTGGTTCCCGAAGGGCGCCGGTGTTTCACCAATCTGACCGTGCGCGAGAACCTTCATGCCTCGGCCCGGCCCGGCGCCTGGGATTTTGCCCGTGTGCATGGGCTGTTTCCCCGGCTGGAAGAACGCGGCGACCAGTTGGCGGGATCGCTTTCGGGGGGCGAACAGCAGATGCTCGCGATTGGCCGCGCGTTGATGACCAACCCCCGGCTGCTGATCCTGGACGAGGCGACCGAGGGGCTGGCCCCCGTGGTGCGGCAGGAGATCTGGGCCGCCATCGCCACGCTCAAGGGCGACGCGGGCCTGTCGATCCTCGTGGTGGACAAGACAATCAGCGAATTGCGCCGGATCGCCGATCGGGTGGTGATCCTGGAACGCGGCAAATCTGTCTGGACCGGTGGCATGGACGATCTGTCCGGCCCCGTCAAAGATCAGTACCTGGGGGTCTGAACCATGCCGTTTGTGTATCACCAGAAGGTCAAGTTCAGGCATTGTGATCCGGCGGGGATCGTCTTTTACCCCCGCTATTTCGAGATGATGAACGACACGGTCGAAGATTTCTTTGAAAAGGTCGCCTTGCTGCCCTTTTCCGGGATGCAGCAGAAATGCGGTATTCCCACGGCAGGGATAGAGGCGCAGTTCCAGGCCCCCAGCCGATTGGGCGATCAGCTGGAGATCGCCTTGACCATCACGCGACTGGGGCGGAGCAGCCTCGGTTTGGCTTATGACGCGCGCTGCGAAGGCGCGCCACGTTTCACGGCGGGTTCGACAGTTGTCTTCATCGACGACAAAGGCCGGCCCGCCCCATGGACGGATGCAATCCGCACCCGGCTGGACAGATTTATCAAGAAGGAGACGCCAAATGGCAAATGAGGTTATTCAGCCGGAAGGATGGGCCCCCGCCAAAGGCTATGCCAATGGTGTGAAAGCGGCAGGACAGCAGATCTATATCGGTGGCCAGATCGGCTGGACCGCCGAGCAGAAGTTCGAAAGCCACGATTTCATCGGGCAGACCGAACAGGCCCTGCTTAACATCCGGGCGGTGCTTGAGGCCGCAGGTGGCAAGCCGGAGGATCTGGTGCGCCTGACCTGGTACATCACCGACAAGCGCGAATACCTGGCGAAGCAACGTGAGATGGGCGAAGCCTATCGCAGGGTCCTGGGCCGTAACTTTCCGGCCATGGCGATGGTCGTTGTCGCCGGATTGATCGAGGATGAGGCGCTGGTTGAGATCGAAGCAACGGCGGTGCTGCCGTAGCATCTGTTGTCAGGCAGGACGCGCTGAGGCCAGAGCCTAACCGTACCTCTGTTGTTCACGCGGGGCGAAATCAGCTTTCCGGTGCGGCAGCGGCATCGGCGCGGTGCAAAAGGTCGCGGATCAGGTCCAGGTCGTCATGCCCCAGTCTGGCAAAGATCCGGTCGACCAGCGCCTCATGTCCTGCGGCCAGAACCTCGAACTGCTTGCGGCCCTTGTCGGACAGGCTGACATTGACCACACGCCTGTCGCTTGCAGCGGCGATGCGGACCACCAGACCGTCCTTTTCCAGCCGGTCCACCACGGTAGAGGCATTGCCGTTGGAGACCAGCAACATCTGGCTGAGCGCGCTCATCTTGATGGGTGCATCGGCGCGGTAGAGTGCGGCCATCACGTCAAAGCGGGGCAGGGTGGTGCCATGGCTGACACGCATATATTCGCGCAGGCTGTTTTCGGTCTGCCGGGTCAGACGCAGCAACCTGATCCAGGTGCGCAGACGTCTGCGGGACAAAGTGGTGTCGCGCATTGCGAATTCCTTCGGTTGCCGCACCAAGGGTGCCTTGCAAGGCTACCTTTCGGCGCTGCGGCTTTCAACCTTGCGCACCGCGCCACAACAGTGCGGCGGCATCCAGAATACCATAGACCGGCCGCCCCGTGGCCCGCCGGATCGCGGCGGCATAGGGCGGCAGGTTTCCGCATTCCAGCAGAAAGCAGCCCAGCCCGGGGTGCTGCGCCACCATGCCCCGGGCCAGATCGGTGCAATGGCGCGCGATTGCGCCGCTGTCCAGCACATCCGGCTGGTCGGATTTGTGGCTCAGGATGGCACCGGCAAAGGCAGCGCAGTCCTGCATGCCCGCAACATGTACCGCGCCGGGATCAATCCCCGCCGATTGCAGTGCGCCGCCCAGCAAACTGTCCCGCGAGGCGGTCAGGATGCCGATGGGCTTCGTGCCAAAGGACAGCCGCAGGGCAGGATAAAGTGACAGCGCCGAGACCATCACCGGAATCTCCACCGCAGCTGCCAGTGCGTCCTGGATATGCACCAGGAATCCGCAGGTCGAAATGATGCCAAGGGCACCTTCGGCTTCCAGCGTGCGGGCGGCGGCAACAAAGGCGGCGATCAGCGCCGGGTCTGGTGCGCGGCCTCGCACGATGTCGGGTGATCCGGCGCCGGCAACCACATGCAGCCGCACCGGGAAAGGATAGCTGTCAGCATTGCCCGCATCCCCGACAACGCGGGGAAAGGCCGTGTCCAGCATCAGGATCCCGATAAAGCCGCTCATGAGGTGCCACGGTGGCGGTCAGGCATAATGAACCTTGGTGCCTGCTTTTTCGCAGAACAACCTGCATTGTTCAGAGAGGGGCCGGTCGGTGATAAACCGGTCCACATCGGCCATGGAGGCAATACGCGCCGGTGCCTTGCGCCCGAACTTCGAACTGTCGGCGGCCAGGAAGACCTCTTGCGATTGCTGGATGATGGTTTTGCTGACGCCGACCTCCTGCACGTCGAAGTCCAGGATTTCGCCGTCGTGGCGCAGCGCGGAACAGCCGATCACCGCGTAATCGAACCGGAATTGCCGGATCGTCTGGGTGGCAAGGTCACCGACCAGCCCGCCGTCCGACCGGCGCAGGTGGCCGCCGGTGACGATTACTTCGACATTGTGGTTCTGCGACAGGATCATCGCGATGTTGATGTTGTTGGTCACGACCAGCAGCCCCTCATGATGCAGCAGTTCTGCTGCAACAGCCTCTGTGGTGGTGCCGATGTTCAGGAAGACGGAGCAATCATTGGGAATGAACTTTGCGCAGGCACTGCCGATGTCGACCTTGGCGGCCTGATTCAGCTCGCGCCGCTCGCTGTAGCCGATGTTGGTGGTGGTCGAGGGAAGGACCGCGCCGCCATGGACACGCTCAAGCCTGCCATCGTCGGCAAGTTCGGTCAGATCGCGGCGGATGGTCTGCGGCGTTACACTGAAATGTTCCGCCAGCCCGTCGACCGTGACCTTCCCCTCACGGCGGGCGATCTGGATGATCTCCGGTTTGCGCAAGGTTTGACTCATTCTACCCCTCGAATCGAAAGAATACGACCTTGCTACACCGTTTGATCCGGCTCAGTCACGCTTTTCACGGGGATATTCGCGCCTGTCCGCCTTCGGTCAAAGGGGTCTCATCCGTCATGTCAGCGAAAATAGTTGATATTTTTCAATTTACTATCGAAAACGCGCAATAACGAACATTTTTCTCTTCCTTTTTGATGCGTTTTTTGTCACCTTCCCCGAAAGCGAGCATCCAATCGCTGGGGGAGGACACCATGACGCCCGATTTCGACCTGCTGGTTATCGGCGGGGGCATCAACGGTTGCGGCATTGCGCGCGATGCGGCGGGCAGGGGGCTGTCCGTTTGTCTGGCCGAGATGAACGACATCGGGTCGGCCACTTCGGCCTCCTCCACCAAGCTGTTTCACGGCGGCTTGCGGTATCTGGAATATTTCGAGGTGCGCCTTGTGCGCGAGGCGCTGGTGGAGCGGGAAACGCTGTTGCGCGCGATGCCGCATATTTCCTGGCCCATGCGGTTTGTGCTGCCCTACCACGATTCCATGCGGTTCGACACGACCACACCGACGTCGAAACTGCTGAACACCTTCATGCCCTGGATGAAAGGGCGCAGGCCCGCCTGGCTTATCCGGCTGGGGCTGTTCATGTATGACAACCTTGGCGGTCGGAAGATCCTGCCGGGGACCAGCAGCGTCGATCTGCGCAACAGTCCCGAAGGCGCGCCGCTGAATGCCAAATTCGAACATGCCTATGAATATTCGGATTGCTGGGTCGAGGATTCGCGCCTTGTGGTGCTGAATGCCCGCGATGCGGAGATGCGCGGCGCACGTATCCTGCCGCGTCACAAGGTCGTCAGCGCGGACCCTTCCGGCGACGGCTGGACCGTGACGATACAGGACACCAACACCGGGCAGGACATCACTGTCACCGCGCGGATGATCGTGAACGCGGCAGGCCCCTGGGTTGGCGACGTGTTGCGGGGCACGATCAAAAGCAACCAGACAGGTGGGGTGCGGCTGGTGCGCGGCAGCCATATCGTGACCAAGCGGCTGTTCGATCACGACAAATGCTATTTCTTTCAGGGGATGGACGGGCGGATCATCTTTGCCATTCCCTATGAGACCGACTTTACCCTGATCGGCACCACGGATCAGGAACATCACGACCCGGACGTGAAGCCGGAATGCACCCCGGAAGAACAACGCTATCTGGTTGATTTCGTGAACGAATATCTGGCCAACCCGATTTCGACCGATGACATCGTCTGGACCTATTCCGGTGTGCGCCCGCTCTATGACGACGGGGCCAGCAGCGCGACGGCGGCGACCCGCGATTATACCATCCATCTGGATCAAAGCCGGGGCGCCCCTGCGGTAAACGTCTTTGGCGGCAAGATCACGACCTATCGGCGGCTGGCTGAAAGCGCGCTGGAAAAGGTTGGCGAGGTTCTGCACGTCAAGGGGCCATGGACCGCCGGTGTGGCCCTGCCGGGCGGCGATTTCCCGGTCGACGGGGTGTTGCCGCTGATGGACGGGCTGATGCGCGACTACAGCTTTCTTGACCCGAAATGGGCCCGCCGTCTGGTGCGCGCCTATGGCACCCAGGCCCGTATGGTCCTTGGCGATGCCACTGTCGCCGCCGATCTGGGGCAGCAGTTCGGGGCGGGATTGACCGAGCGCGAAGTGCGCTGGCTGATGGACAATGAATACGTGCAGCGTGCCGAAGACGTGGTCTGGCGGCGCAGCAAGCTGGGTCTGCGGATGACAGCAGCGGAAATCAAGGCACTTGACGGGTGGATCGCCAAGGCGTCGGATCATCCCGTTTCAAAGGCCGCGGAGTAACTGGGGGAAAGATGGCGCTGGAATTCAAAAACGTGTCCAAGGTGGTCAATGGTGAGACACATATTCACCCGACCAACCTGACACTTGAGGCGGGCACGATGAACGTGCTTCTTGGCCCGACCTCGTCGGGCAAGACGTCGCTGATGCGACTGATGGCGGGGCTGGACGTGCCAACCGGCGGCCAGGTGTTCTGGGACGGCACCGATGTGACCGGGATGCGGGTGCAGGACCGAAAGGTCGCCATGGTTTATCAGCAGTTCATCAATTACCCGTCGATGACCGTCTATGACAACATCGCCTCGCCACTGCGGCTGATGGGCAAGTCAAAGGCAGAGATCGACGTGGCCGTGAAACAGGCCGCCGCGCTGATGCAGCTGGAACCGATGCTGGACCGCAAGCCGCTGGAACTGTCCGGCGGGCAGCAGCAGCGCTGCGCCCTGGCGCGGGCGCTGGTCAAGAACGCGGGCCTCGTCCTGCTGGACGAACCGCTGGCCAATCTCGACTACAAGCTGCGCGAGGAACTTCGCGTGGAGATCCCCAAGATATTCGAGGAATCCGGCGCGGTCTTCGTCTATGCCACCACCGAACCGGAAGAGGCGCTGCTGCTGGGCGGCAATACCGCCACCATGTGGGAGGGGCGCGTGACCCAGTTCGGCCCGACCCCCACGGTGTATCGCCAGCCGGTCGATGCCACCACTGCGCGGGTGTTCAGCGATCCTCCGATGAATTTCCTCGATATTACCAAACAGGGTGGCACGCTGACCTACGGGCAGGGGCACACAGCCCCGGCGACTGGTCCCTTGGCAGACCTTGCCGATGGCATCTACATTGCAGGTTTCCGGCCCAACCACGTCGAAATCGCGCAGCCTGCGGAAGGCGCCGTTACGTTCGACACCCGCCTTTCCGTCACCGAATTGACCGGGTCCGAAACCTTCGTCCACCTCGATTATGCTGACCGCAAATGGGTCGGCCTTATTCACGGCGTGCATGATCTGAAACTGGGCAGCGCGCTGCCCGTCTATCTGGACCCACGTCACATCTACATCTTCAGCGTAACGGGCGACCTGGTGGCACCAGCGTCCTACGCGCTGGCAGCCTGAGGAGCGGGACATGGCCAAGATCACCCTCGACAACCTCGCACATTCCTATCTGTCCAATCCGACGGGTGAGGATGACTTTGCCCTGAAGGAGCTGAATCACGTCTGGACCGACGGCGAGGCCTATGCCCTGCTGGGGTCTTCGGGCTGTGGCAAATCCACGCTGCTCAACATCATCTCTGGCCTGCTGCACCCCAGTCAGGGGCGCATCCTGTTTGATGACAAGGACGTCACACAGGCCACCACCGCCGCGCGCAACATCGCGCAGGTGTTCCAGTTTCCGGTGGTCTACGACACGATGACGGTGCGCGACAATCTGGCCTTTCCATTGCGCAACCGGGGCGAGGAACCCGGCTATATCGCGGAACGGGTCCAGAAGATCGCCCAGATGATCGGCATGGAAGACGTGCTGAACCGCCGCGCGCGGGGGTTGACCGCTGACGCCAAGCAAAAGATTTCACTGGGCCGCGGCATGGTGCGCGAGGATGTGAACGCGCTGCTGTTCGACGAGCCGCTGACGGTGATCGACCCGCATATGAAATGGGAATTGCGCACGCAGCTCAAATCCCTGCACCATGAATTCGGCCACACGATGATCTATGTGACCCACGACCAGACCGAGGCGCTGACCTTTGCCGACAAGGTGGTGGTCATGTACGACGGCCGCGTGGTGCAGATCGGCACCCCGCAAGAGCTGTTTGAGCGGCCCGAGCATACCTTTGTCGGCTATTTCATCGGTTCGCCGGGGATGAACGTGATCCCTGCCGAAATCTCCGGCACGCAGGCGGTGGTCAATGGCACCGCGCTGACCCTGCAGCAGAACTATGGTGCGCCGACAGGCAATGTCGCCCTGGGTGTGCGGCCCGAGTTCGTCAGCCTGACAAAAGGCGATGGCCTGCCGGTAAAGGTGCGCCGGGTCGAAGACGTCGGCCGCCACAAAATCGTGCGCGCCGATCTTTTTGGCAAGGAAATCAATATCGTGTCCCCGGAAGGACAAGAGATTTCGCCTGACATGAACCACATCACCTTCGCCCCGGATCATGTGAACGTCTATGTGAACGACTGGCGTCAACAGGGGGCGGCGGCATGACAAAGCACATCCGCCACACAGCATGCCGGGCCGGACGCGCCTGCCAAGGGCAGAAAATAGATGAGAGGGCCGCCTGATGAACAAGACAGTCAACCAAAAAGCATGGTTCCTGGTGCTGCCGGTGTTGCTGCTGGTCGCCTTTTCCGCCGTGATCCCGCTGATGACGGTGGTGAACTATTCGGTGCAGGACACCTTCGGGCAGAACCAGTTCTTCTGGGCGGGTCTCGAATGGTTCGAGGAGATGCTCGATTCCGACCGCATGTGGACGGCATTGGGACGGCAATTGATGTTCTCAGGCATCATTCTGGCCATCGAGGTGCCGCTGGGCATCTTCGTGGCGCTGAACATGCCGAAAAGCGGATTCTGGTCCAGCTTCTGCCTTGTGCTGATGTCACTGCCGCTGCTGATCCCGTGGAACGTGGTCGGCACCATCTGGCAGATCTTCGGGCGGGTGGACATTGGTCTGCTGGGCCATACGCTCGACGCGCTGGGGATCTCCTACAACTATACGCAGGATACCTTCGCCGCCTGGGCGACCATCGTGGTGATGGATGTCTGGCACTGGACCTCTCTGGTGGCGTTGCTGGCCTTTGCCGGGCTGAAATCGATCCCCGATGCCTATTATCAGGCCGCCAAGATCGACCAGGCCAGCCGTTGGGCCGTCTTCCGGTTCATCGAACTGCCCAAGATGGCAGGCGTTCTGATGATCGCCATCCTGCTGCGGTTCATGGACAGTTTCATGATCTACACCGAACCGTTCGTGGTCACCGGCGGGGGACCCGGCAACGCCACGACGCTGCTGTCAATCGACCTGGTCAAGATGGCGCTAGGACAGTTCGACCTTGGCCCCGCCGCGGCATTCTCGCTGATGTATTTCCTGGTGATCCTGCTGATCTCCTGGGTGTTCTACACAGTGATGACCACCATCGACGCGAAGGAGGGATAAGATGACCGATACCGCAACCATCCCCGCCGACATGACCGGCAGCGCATCTGCAAAACGCCGTCGGCCGCGCATCAACGGTTCGGCCGTGGTCATGGCGCTTTATCTGCTGTTCCTGCTGTTGCCGATCTACTGGCTGCTGAACATGAGCCTGAAGACGAACACGGAGATTCTGAACAGCTTTACCCTGTGGCCGCGCAATCTGACGTTTGACAATTATGCGACGATCCTGACCGATCCCGCATGGTACATGGGCTACGTCAATTCGCTGATCTACGTGGTGATGAATACCGTGATCAGCCTGACCGTGGCGCTGCCTGCGGCCTATGCCTTCAGCCGCTACAGCTTCATGGGCGACAAACACCTGTTCTTCTGGCTGCTGACCAACCGGATGGCGCCGCCCGCCGTTTTTGCGCTGCCGTTCTTTCAGCTTTATTCTTCCGTGGGCCTGTTCGACACCCATATTGCCGTGGCACTGGCGCATTGCCTGTTCAACGTGCCGCTGGCGGTCTGGATTCTCGAAGGCTTCATGCGCGGCGTGCCCAAGGAGATTGACGAAACCGCCTACATCGACGGCTACGGCTTTGGACGGTTCTTCATCAAGATTTTCATGCCCCTGATCGCCAGTGGCATCGGGGTGGCGGCCTTCTTCTGCTTCATGTTCTCCTGGGTCGAACTGCTGCTGAGCCGCACGCTGACCACGGTGGACGCGAAACCCATTGCCGCGATCATGACCCGGACCCAGGGCGCCAGCGGCATCGACTGGGGCGTGCTGGCAGCGGCCGGTATCCTGACTGTCGTGCCCGGTGCGCTGGTCATCTATTTCGTGCGCAACTACATCGCCAAGGGCTTTGCCCTCGGGAGGGTGTGATGCAACCAATGGTTAACAAATACCCCGTGATCTTCGGGTCTGACCCGTGGACCTCGTGCATCAGTGCCTGCATCACACCCACAGATACAACCGCAAAGACAGGAGCACGCTGACATGGACTGGATGGCATGGACCTGGCCGACGGCGATCTTCTTTATCGTCATTGCCTGCACCCTGATCACTTTCACCTTTCTGGCGATCAAATTTCCCGAAACGCCACGCCGGGGCGTTCTGGGCATGGAGACGACGCGCGGCGATCGTCTTTTCATCACACTTCTGGGCAGCGCCTTCATCAATCTGGCGTGGCTTGGAATTGTCGGGGCGAACCAGCCGTATGCCCTGATTGTCTGCCTTGTCTATGCCGTGGCGGTGTTTCGCTGGGTCTAGGCAATGTGGTTCCACCGCGGCCGGGTGTCATCCGGCCGCATACGATTACATAACGTTTCGAAAATTAGGGAGGAAACGATGAAACTTAATCTGAAATCAAGTACAGCCGTTGTGCTGGCACTTGGAATGCTCAGCGGCCCGGCATTTGCCGACATGGATGCCGCCAAGGCGTTTCTGGATGCCGAAATCGGCGATACATCGGTGCTCAGCCGCGCCGATCAGGAAGCTGAAATGCAGTTCTTTGTCGATGCTGCAGCACCCTATCAAGGCATGGAGATCAAGGTCGTCTCCGAAACCATCACCACGCATGAATATGAAAGCCAGGTACTGGCCCCCGCGTTCACTGCGATCACCGGCATCAAGGTCACTCATGACCTGATCGGCGAAGGCGATGTTGTCGAAAAGCTGCAAACACAGATGCAGTCGGGCGAGAACATCTATGATGCCTACATCAACGACTCTGACCTGATCGGCACCCATTGGCGCTATCAGCAGGTGCGAAACCTGACCGACTGGATGGCAGGTGAGGGCGCGGACGTGACCCTGCCGACGCTGGATCTGGACGATTTCATCGGCACCTCCTTTACCACCGGTCCCGATGGCAAGCTGTACCAGCTTCCGACCCAGCAATTCGCGAACCTCTATTGGTTCCGCTACGACTGGTTCAACGACGAAAAGAACAAGGCCGACTTCAAAGAGAAATACGGCTATGATCTGGGCGTTCCGGTCAACTGGTCGGCCTATGAGGACATTGCCGAGTTCTTCACCGGTCGTGATCTGTCGCATATGGACGTGAACGGCGAAGTTTACGGCAACATGGACTATGGCAAGAAAGACCCCAGCCTGGGCTGGCGTTACACCGATGCCTGGATGTCCATGGCCGGTATGGGCGACGTGGGTGAACCCAATGGCCTGCCGGTCGACGAATGGGGCATTCGCGTGAACGACCAGTCGCAACCGACCGGGTCCTGCGTGACCCGTGGCGGTGCCACCAACTCGCCTGCTGCCGTCTATGCGGTGACCAAGGCGATCGAATGGCTGCAGAAATACTCGCCGCCCGCTGCGGCCGGTATGACATTCTCCGAAGCGGGCCCGATCCCCGCTCAGGGCAACGTCGCTCAGCAGATGTTCTGGTACACGGCCTTCACCGCCGACACGGTGAAACCCGACCTGCCGGTGATGAACGAAGACGGCACGCCCAAGTGGCGCATGGCCCCTTCGCCCCACGGTGCCTATTGGAAAGAGGGCCAGAAGATCGGCTATCAGGACGCAGGCAGCTGGACGCTGATGAAATCGACCCCCGTGGACCGCGCACAGGCCGCATGGCTTTATGCACAGTTCGTGGTGTCGAAAACGGTTGATTTGAAGAAATCGGATGTGGGTCTGACCTTTATCCGTGAATCGACCATCGACAGCGACCATTTCACCGAACGCGCACCGCGTCTGGGTGGTCTGGTGGAATTCTACCGCTCACCCGCCCGCGTGGCGTGGTCGCCCACTGGTACAAACGTGCCGGATTACCCCAAGCTGGCCCAACTGTGGTGGCAGAACATCGGCGACGCCATGTCCGGTGCGAAAACACCGCAGCAGGCTCTGGATGCGCTCTGCGCAGATCAGGAAAAAGTGCTTGAGCGTCTGGAGCGCGCGGGTGTGCAAGGTGACCTTGGTCCGAAGCTGAACCCGGAGGAAAGTGCCGAATACTGGTTCGAACAGCCCGGCGCGCCCTATCCCAAGCTGGCGAACGAGGACGAAGAGCCGAAAACCGTCGCTTATGACGAGCTGATCAAATCCTGGGAATAACACCCGGTTTGCAAGAAACTGCGGGGGGCCTTGAACGGCCCCCCGTTTTGCCCTTTGATCCAGAGCGTGCGCCCCATGAAATATATCCTGTCGATCGACCAAGGCACCACATCGAGCCGTGCCATCCTTTTTGACGAAACCCTGAACCTCAAGGCGATGTCGCAAGAGGAGTTTCGCCAGATATTTCCCAACTCCGGCTGGGTCGAACATGATCCTTCCGATTTGTGGAGCACGACCGCAGGCACCTGCCGCGCCGTGATCGAACGCGCGGGCATCGACGCCCGCGATATCATTGCCATCGGCATCACCAACCAGCGCGAAACCACCGTCGTCTGGGACAAGAATACCGGCAAGCCGGTCCATAATGCCATCGTCTGGCAAGACCGCCGCACCGCCGAATTCTGCAGATCTTTGCGCGATGCGGGGCACGCCGACATGGTGGCCGACCGCACCGGCCTGCTGCTGGACCCGTATTTTTCCGCGACCAAGGTCAAGTGGATCCTGGATAACGTGGATGGCGCACGTGACGCCGCACAGGCGGGCGATCTGCTGTTCGGCACCGTCGATTGCTATCTGATCTGGAAGCTGACAGGCGGCGAGGTGCATGCCACCGACGCCACCAACGCCGCGCGCACCATGCTCTATGACATTCGCAAGGGACGCTGGAGCCAGACCATCTGCGACCTGTTCGACATTCCCATGTCGATGCTGCCGGATGTGCGCGACAGTGCCGCCGATTTCGGCACCACCCGCGCCGATCTTTTTGGCCGCCCGATTCCCATTCTGGGTGTCGCAGGCGACCAGCAGGCCGCGACCATCGGGCAGGCCTGCTTTGAACCGGGCATGCTGAAATCCACATACGGGACCGGATGTTTTGCCTTGCTGAACACGGGCGATACACCGGTGAGGTCGCAAAACCGTCTGCTGACCACCATCGCCTATCAACTGGATGGCAAGCCGACCTATGCGCTGGAAGGGTCGATTTTTGTGGCAGGGGCCGTGGTGCAATGGCTGCGCGACGGGCTGAAAATCATCCGCGAAGCGTCAGAGACCCAACCGCTGGCCGAAGCCGCCGACCCCACACAGGAAGTCGTGCTTGTGCCCGCCTTTACCGGGCTGGGCGCACCTTATTGGAACCCTGACTGCCGGGGCGCAATCTTTGGGCTGTCACGAAACTCAGGCCCGCAGGAACTGGCCAAGGCCGCCTTGGAAAGCGTCGGCTACCAGACCCGCGACCTGCTGGAAGCGATGCATGCCGACTGGACCGGGCAGGGGGCCGACCCGGTGTTGCGCGTCGATGGCGGGATGAGCGCATCGGACTGGGCCATGCAGTTCCTGTCCGACATCATCGACGCCCCGGTTGACCGGCCCAAGGTGCTGGAAACCACCGCCCTTGGTGTTGCCTGGCTGGCCGGGATGAAGGCGGGCGCGCTGCCGGACCAGGAAGCTTTTGCCAGGGGATGGGCGCTGGACCGGCAATTCCAACCGGCAATGGACGCTCGGACCCGCGACCGGAAATATGCCGGCTGGAAGCGTGCCGTGGACTCTACGCTGGCGTATTGACATTGCCAGGGGCTCGTCAGCATTTCGGCATTTCATGCCCGACGTCGGTGCATTTTGGCGCGGGCAAAGCCACAGATCTGCCCGGCCTGCTGCCTGACGCGCCCGCGCGTATCCTCTTTGTCCAGGGGGCAAGCGGTCATGCCGCGGCAGGTGTCCTCAAGGCGCTGCGCACGGCCGGTCACGATATCACCCTTGTCAATTGCCCCGGCGAACCTTCTGTTGATGCGGTCAATGCGGCATTGGCACAGCTGGACGATCCGACGCATGTGATCGCCTGCGGCGGCGGCGCGGTGATCGACATGGGCAAGGCGCTGGCGGCGCTGGCTGAGCTGGGCCTGACCTTGCCAATGGATTTTGCAACATTGCCGCCCTTGACCGCCCGGCGGAACATTCGCCTGTTGGCCCTGCCAACAACAGCGGGCACCGGGGCGGAAGTGACCGCCAATGCCGTGATCGATGTGCCCGCCAAAGGCGCGAAGATCAGCATCAGGGGGGCCGCATTGATCCCCGATATCGCGGTGATCGACCCTTTGCTGGCGCAAACGGCCCCTGCGGGTGTCGTGCTCGCCTCCGGGCTGGACGCCGTGACACAGGTGATCGAAAGCTATACCTCCTGTGCCGCGACGCCTTTTTCGATGGCATTGTGCCGCGCTGCGATACCACTGGGCCTCGCCGCGCTGCGGCAGGTTATCGAAGCGCCCGACATCGGGGCCTGGGAAAACATGTGCTGGACCAGCCTGTCCAGCGGGCTTGCGCTGGCCAACTCTGGATTGGGTGCGGCGCATGGGCTTGCCTCTGTGCTGGGTGCGCAACTCGGCGCACCGCATGGCGCGCTTTGTGGCAGATTGCTGATCCCGACGCTGCGCGTGAATCTTGAATACAGCCGCGAAACCCCGGAAATACAGGACAGGATCACCTATTGCCTGCAGGCCATTTCAGATGCGTTTGCCCCAACACGCGCCGCCGACGCGCTGTCGGGTTTTGAGGCCTGGGTGAATGCGAAGGGTTTGCCAAGATTGTCAGAGATGGGGCTGTCCCAAGATCGCATCGCAGCTTTGGCGGAACTGGGCAGCAAAGCCTCTTCCAGTCAGAAAAATGCGGTGCCGCTCCCGGTGCAGGCCTATGAAACGATCCTGCAGGGTGCTTTCTGACGCTTCAGAGAGAACGCGCCCTCAGTCGATGGGAACAGGATTCTCAAGGGCGGGATGCCTGCCCAGATTGTGTCATGCCAGCTTCAGCAACAGCTGCTTGAGCATTTCGCCATTGTCCGAGTCCAGAAGCGCGCTGAGCGCGCGATCCTGTTCCTCTGCGTCCTTGCGGATCTGGAGCATGCGCCTGCGGCCGAGGTTGGTCAGCAGCAGGTTGATCTGGCGCTGATCGGCGGCGGAAATCTGACGGTGAACCAGGCCATCCGACACCATGCGATCCACCAGTTTGCTCAGCGCCGGGGGATTGATCAGCGCCCGTTTCGCCAGTTCCCCCATTGTCAGCCGCCGGTCGATGTCGAGGCATTCCATCACGCGCCATGCGGTGATCTGGATGCCATGTGCCTTCAGCCGGGCACTCAGCGAATTGCTGACCGAACGATGCGCGGCTTCCAGTGCATAGGAAAGATGGCGTTCAAATGAGATCGGCTCAGTCGTCATGATCGTATCCGCTTGTTAGGTCTTTGAAATTAGTTGACTTGGAAATTAATTTCAATTGCAATGTGCGAATTGCCATCCTGATCCGGGGAGACAGGGCGCTGGGATATAGCACGGACGACGTTGCGCTGCCGATCGAACTTGCGGATTTCCGCGAGAGCGGACTGCTGGCCGCCTCGGGCAGTTTTCGTGTGGCGCTGCTGATCCCGATGTGTGGCCCGGCGGGTATCTGGGCACCCTCCTGCATTTCCAGCGCACAGGTCGCCGCCGCAGAGCTGAACCGCGCCAATGGCATCGGCGGGCGGCGGGTTCAGCTGATCATGATAGATGCGGCGGTGGAGGCCGATGAGCCGATCGAGGAAACCGTAAACGATCTGATCGAGCTGAATGCGATTGACGCAATCGTGGGGATGCATCTGAGTGCCGTGCGCCAGCGCCTGTCCAAGGTTGTCCGCCAGCGCATCCCCTACATCTATACGCCGCTCTACGAGGGGGGCGAAACGACACCGGGCTTGTTTGCCATTGGCGAGACGCCGCAGGAACAGCTTGCCCCGGCCCTGGCCGAGATCCAGGCCAGATATCACCCGAAAAGCTGGGCGCTGATCGGCAATGATTATGTCTGGCCGCGCAGTTCCCATTCCCTGGCCAAGAGCGTTCTCAGGACAGCGGGGGTTGAGCTGGCGATGGAATGTTACGTGCCTTTCGGGCTGCCGAACATGTCCGATCTGGTTGATCGGGTCGAGGCCTCGGGGGCCGATGCTGTCCTGGTCTCGCTGGTCGGGCAGGACGCCGTGAACTTCAACCGGCTGTTCGGAAAGCGTGGGTTGCACCGCAAGGCGGTCAGATTGTCCTGTGCCCTGGAAGAGAACGGTCTGATGGCCTGTGGCCGGTCCAATCTGGAAAGAATGTTCTCGGTCTCCTCCTACTTCGGGTCGATATCGACAGAGGCGAATGCCAGTTTCAAGGAACGCTATTATGCGCTGCACGGTGACGCCGCGCCTGCGTTGAATTCCATCGGTCAATCGACCTACGAAGGGATACATTATCTGGCCTCTCTGCTGCGGGATTTCGGCGCTGTCTGGCGGATGCGGACCAGCCAGGACCTGCTGCCGGTGATTCATTCCAGCGGCCGTTCCTTTGCCCGGAACGATGCCGCGCAGCGGCCCGATGTTTACCTCGCCCGGGCCGATGGCATCAACTTTTGTGACTTCAAGATACTGTAAATAAAACATATTTACCTTATTAATTTCCAATTCAAATAAATTACTTGAAATGGAAATTAAAATCGCTCACCGTTGCCGTTACAGGCCATGACCCCGCACGGGGGGCAGGGCGCGGCAGGAGAGATCACATTGTATTGGCTGTTGGCATTTGTCGTTTTCATCGTCGTCCTGCTGGGCGGAATATGGTTCCTGCAGCGGTTCTACGCCAAGGCCACGCTAGAGACTGCCGTGGTGCGCACGGGCATGGGCGGGCGTCGGGTGCTGACCGATGGCGGCTGTGTGGCCCTGCCGATCGTGCATCAGCTGCAACGGGTGTCGATGCAGACTGCTGCCGTCACGATGGTGCGCACCGGCCGCGATGCGGTTCTGACGGCTGACGCGATGCGCGCCGATCTGGTGATGGAGTTCGAATTGCGCGTGGCCTCCGATGTGCAGAGCATCGCAACCGCGGCACAGGCTTTCGGTCACAGGATTGCACGCGGCGGAGAAGCATTCGAGACCGTGCTGGCGGGCCCCCTCGCCAACGCCATCCAGACCGCCGCTGCCGCCCGAGGCATCAACGAGATTCATTTGGAACGGGCCGCGTTCACGGCGCAGGTTTCAACGATGGTTTCGGAGCACGCCGCACGGCTGGGCCTTGAGCTGGTCACGGCGGCGCTGGTTTCCGTCGATCAAAGCGACTTCGCGCAGCGGGATGAGAACAACAGCTTCAACGCGCGGGGCATGCGGCGGCTGGCCGAGATGGTTGCCGAAGAACGCAAGGCCCGCATCGCGGTAGAGACAAGCACCGAGATCGCCGTGCGCGAGCATCGCCTGGCCCAGCATCAGCGGCAGATCGAATTGCAACGCGCCGAGCGTGAGGCCGAAATTGCGCAGCGTGAGCACCTCGCAAGGCTGGAGGCGGAATCGGAAAGCCGCTCTGCCCAGTCCCGCGCCGAGCAACATCGCGCCTCCGAGACCATCCGCATCCGGGAAGAACAGGAAGCAAAGACAGCCCAGGTGTCAGCCGACGAGGCCCTGCGCAAGGCCGAGATGAAGGCGCTGCTTGAGCTGGAAGAAGCGAAGATCGCGCATGGTATCAGCCTGGCACAATCGCGCACCAAGGAAGCCAAGGTGAAAGCCGAGGAAGAAGCAGCGCGGGCGCAGGTGATTCTGGCTGCCGAGAGTGTTCAGGCTCAGAAAGACCGCGCCGTGACGGAACGCGAGCGTGAGATTGCGAAACTGAAGCAGGCACGCGACATCGAGCTTGAGGACGCGCGGGTGAAAAGTGATGTCAGCACGCTGCTGGCAAGGGCCCAGGCAGATGCATCGGCGCGCACGGCAACGGCCAATGCCGAAAAGATCGCGATGGAAGCCGAAGCCGCCGGGCGTGTTGCCCTGAACAAGGCGGAGAATACCCTGAGCGATGCCGTCATCCGCATGCGTCTTGAGGAGCGCAAGTTCGACAAGATGCCGGAGATCATGACCCAGATGATGAAGCCGGTCGAAAAGATCGATTCCATCCGCATCAACCAGATCAGCGGGTTTGGCGGTGGTGCGGGGTCGGGCGGCGACGGGGCAGACAGCGCCTTTGGTGCGGCGATGGACCAGATCCTGGGAATGGCCGTGCGCCTGCCCGCGATGAAACAGATGGGCGAAGAGATCGGGTTTGATTTCGACGTGCCCAATGCGGGGCGGACCGCAGATTACGCAAACCGCATCAAGGCGAAAGACGACCCACAAAATTCAAAAGAGTGACCCGCAGTCACCTTCAATGAAACTCACCAACGGAGGACAATATATGTCTCTGAACAGAAGAGAATTGCTTGGCGGTGCGGCCGCCCTGACCACGGCGGGCCTGCTGCCACGGGTGGCTTTTGCCGCTGACGCCATCAAGCTGGGCTCAATCCTCGACAAATCCGGGCCCTTCGATGCCTATGGCAAACCGATGGACATGGCGACGCGGCTGGCTGTCGCAGAGATCAACGAGGCCGGTGGCCTTTTGGGTCGCGAAGTCGAGATCATTGCCTATGACACCCAATCCGACATGGCGCTGTATTCACAATACGGACAGCAGCTGACCCGGCAAGACAAGGTAGATGTGGTGCATGGCGGCATCCTGTCGGCCTCCCGCGAGGCGATCCGTCAGACCATGCGCAAGAGCAAGACGCTCTATTTCTATAACGTGCTCTACGAGGGCGGCGTCTGTGACCGGAACATCTTTATCAACGGGGTCACCCCGGCCCAGCAGGTCGAGGCGCTGGTGCCTTATGCGATGAACAACTCGGGCAAGAAGGTCTATATACTCGCGGCCGATTACAACTATGGCCAGATCACCGCGCGCTGGATCGAGAAGTTCGTGCGCGACAATGGCGGCGAGGTCGTGGGCACCGATTTCTTCCCGCTCGACGTGAGCGACTTCGGCTCGACCATCGCCAAGGTCCAGACGGCGGCGCCTGATCTGGTGATCGCGCCTCTGGTTGGCGGTGCGCATCTGTCATTCTTCCGCCAATGGGCGGCGGCCGGCATGAAGGACAAGATCGCTTTGGCCTCCACCACCCTTGGTGTCGGCAATGAGCACAAGGTGCTGACACCCGAAGAGGGCAACGGCATCATGTGTGCCTACAACTACAGCCAGGAGCTGGACACCCCCGAAAACGCGGCCTTCAAGGAGCGGTGGGCGGCGATGTTCGACGGCGACCAGTCGATGCATGAAATTGCGGTTTCCCACTACCATGGGCTGCATACCTGGGCAGAGGGGGTGCGGAAAGCGGGCACAATCGACCGCGATGCCGTGATCGAGGCGCTGGAAACCGGCATCTCCATCACCGGACCGGGGGGCAAGGTCACCGTCGACCCCAAGACCCACCACGCGGTGCTGGACGTGCATCTGATGGAGATGCGGGACCAGAAGATGGAGGTCATCGAAACGCTGCCCCAGCGCCAGCCGATTGACACCCAGGCGGTCTGTGATCTGAGCGCGAACCCCGATGACAACACGCAATATGAGATCGAGATCTGATCCGGTTCTCCCCGGGGTCGGGGCGGCTTTGGCGGCCCTGACCCATTTCTCTGAACGGCAGGTATCATGGACCTCACATTCGTAATCATAGTCGAAACGCTCTACGCGGTGGCATCGCTGGTGCTGATCAGCGCGGGGCTTGCCGTTGTCTTCGGGATGATGAAGGTCATCAACCTTGCCCATGGCGAATTCATGATGATGGGCGGATATGTGACCATCACCGCCGTGGGTCTGGGGGTGAATGTCTTTGTCGCCATGCTTGTCATCGCGCCCCTTGTCGTCGGGCTCATCGGTCTTGTTGTTGAGCGTCTGGTGATTCGCCATCTTTACGGGCGGCTGGTGGATACGATGCTTGCCACCTGGGGGCTGAGCCTTGTCTTTATCGGGCTTGCCACGATGATCTTTGGCAATACCACCACGGGCATCTCGACCCCGATCGCGGGTTTTACTGTCGGTAATTACCAGATCAACGGCTATAATTTCTTTATCATCCTTGTGTCCATCGCGCTGGTCATCGGGATCTACGCGGTTTTGCGGGGCACCCGTGCCGGGCTGATCGCACGCGGCGCGATGCAGCGTTCCGACATGGCCGCCGCACTGGGTTACAGCCCCGACCGTATCTATATGGCGACTTTCTTTTGCGGCTCGGCCCTGTCCGGGCTGGCAGGCGCGGTCCTGGCACCGCTGGTCGGTCTGGTGCCGACCTCCGGCGGGGCCTATATCGCCAAGGCTTTTATCACCGTGATCGCCGGGGGCCCGGCGCTGATTGCCGGGCTGGTCAGTTCGGCCACCAGTTTCGGGGTCGTCAGCCAGGTCTTTACCTTTGCGATCTCGCCGGTGATCGGTGAAGTCGCCCTTCTGGTCCTGGCGGTCATCCTGTTGCGCGCGATGCCGCAGGGGATCACCGGGCGGCTCTTCAAGGGGAAACTGTGATGGCGCGGACAGCCCTGCAGGACGTGCTGCTGACGCTTGTCGTGTCGGCACTGCTGATCTGGATCATGCCGATGCTGATCGGAACCTACACGCTGACGGTGTTGGTCATCTACGGGATGCTGGGCCTCAGCCTCGGGCTGATCTGGGGGTTTGGCGGCATCCTGTGCTTCGGACAGGCGGCGTTCTTTGGCCTGGGTGCCTATACCTATGCCATTGCGGCGATCAACATCGGGGAAAGCACCCTGCCGATGCTGCTGGCCGTTCTGGTGCCTGCCATCTTTGCGGCATTGCTCGGCGCGATGATGTTCTATGGTCGGCTGACGGATGTCTACCTGGGGGTGATCACCCTGGTGGTCACGCTGATCCTGTTCAAGTTCGTCAATTCCACTGCCGGCCCACATTATGTGATCGGCAAGGCCCGGCTGGGCGGTTTCAACGGGATTCCGGGTTTCCAGACCCTCAATGTGCCGGGCGATCCGGGGGCCTACATCTGGGGTGATCCCTATTACTACGTCTGCGCGGTGGCACTGGTGATCGTGTTCCTGCTGGTCACCTGGCTGTTGCGGTCCTCTTTCGGCCGCATCGCATTGGGCATTCGCGAAAACGAGGTCCGGATGGGGCTGATGGGTTATGACGTGGCAGCCCGCAAGACCGTGATGTTCGCCATCGGTGCCGCCATTGCAGGGCTGGCCGGGGCGCTGTTTGCCAATTGGGGCGAGATCGTCACACCCAGCCTGTTTTCGCTGGGTCAATCCGCCGAGATCATCATCTGGTGCATCGTCGGGGGCCTTGGCACCCGGATCGGACCGATCATCGGGGCGGCAGGGCTGGCCTATCTCAAGTTCCTGCTGGGCCAGCAAAGCCTGATCGACAACACGCTGATCACCGGGCTGATCCTGGTGCTCTTCGTCCTGTTCCTGCCAAAAGGGCTGGCTCCGGCCATCGCTGCACTTTTTCGGGCTGTTTTTGGCCGCGCAAGGCGCAAGCCGGACGCCCGCCGGATGCGGAGGATGCGGCATGGTTGAGACGGTACTGGAAACCCAGGGGCTGACCATGCGCTTTGGCGGCGTGACCGCGAGCGACAACGTCAACTTCAAGCTGAAAGCGCGGGAGCTGCGCTGCCTGATCGGCCCCAACGGCGCGGGCAAATCGACCTTTTTCAAATGCGTCACCGGGCTGCTGACCCCGACCGAGGGGCATGTCTTCATGCGGGGTCAGGAGGTGACGGGATGGCACCCGCATCAGATCGCGTCACTTGGGGTCGGGATCAAGACCCAGACACCGAATGTCCTGGATGCCTTGAGCGTGCGGGAAAACATCTGGCTTGCGGCGCGGCGCTTTCACCCCGTGAGCGAGGCGCGCGCCCGCAGTGACGAGATGATCGACCGGCTGGCGCTGGGATCCATTGCGCGCAGTTCGCTGGGCCAGCTGGCACATGGTGAACGGCAGCGGGTGGAGCTTGGGCTTGTCGCCGTGTCCGATCCCTGGCTGGTGCTACTGGACGAGCCTGCGGCGGGTATGAGCGCACAGGATGTGGAGCGCATGACAGCCATCATCCACGACCTGACCAAAACGGCAGCCGTGGTGATTGTCGAACATGACATGCAATTCATCCGGTCCATCGCAGATACGGTGACGGTGTTTCACCAGGGTGCCGTGCTGATGGAAGACCACGTGGACCGGGTGATGTCAGACGCCCAGGTGCGGGCCGTTTACCTGGGGAAAAAGACCTGATGCGCGAAGAGAACGAGATTTTACTGTCGACCAAGGGGCTTTCCGGCGGCTATGGCCGCGTGCCGATCCTGCACGGGATCGACCTGGAGGTGGCGGAAAACGAGGTTGTCGGGGTGCTGGGGCACAACGGCATGGGCAAGACCACCTTGCTCAAGACATTGATGGGTTTCCTGCCGGCGGCCTCCGGGCAGATCAGGTTTCGCCAGACCGATCTCACCCGCCTTCCGCCAAACGAGCGCAGCCGGCTGGGGCTGGGCTATGTGCCGCAGGGGCGGGGGATTTTCCCGCAGCTGTCCGTTCGCGACAATCTGCGCTTTGCCTGGCACGACTTTGGCGCAGGCACCGAGGCAGAAGTGATGGAGAATGTGCTGGCCGATTTCCCGCGCCTCACCCGGTTGCTGGACCGCGAAGGCGGTGCACTCTCCGGGGGCGAACAGCAGCTTTTGTCGCTGGCGCGCTGCCTGATGGGCGATCCCGACTTCCTGCTGCTGGACGAGCCGACCGAGGGCATTCAGCCCTCGATCATCGAGGAGATGGCCGAGACCCTGCTGAAGCTGCGCGAAAAACGCGGGCTGTCGATCCTGCTGGTTGAGCAGAATTTCGATTTCATCGCGGACCTGTCCGACCGGGTGCTGGTGCTGGAGCGTGGCCGGATCACCGGAACGCTCAGCCGGACCGACCTGTCGGATCAGGCCAAGGTTGACCAGTTCCTCGGCTTTGGCGCCGCGCGGGGCACGCGGCAGGAGACTGCCGCGCCGGGTCCCACACGGGCCCTGGCAAAGGACAGACCCGTGCGCAGGCAGAGCTTCCCCGGGAGCGCCCCGCCAGCCGTCTCTGATACCCGACATTCCAACCCTTCAACGGTGACCATAATGACGATCAAACGCCCCACACTGGCTCAAATGCGCAGCATGGCCGATCGCTTCGGCATGTCACTCTCTGACGAGGATCTGCTGGAATACACCGAGATCATCGAGCCATACATGCAGGCCTATGACCGGCTGGACGCCATGCCCGACAACCTGCCCGAAGTGCGGTATCCGCGCAGCCCGGGCCGCTTTCCGGACCCGTCGGAAAACCCGCTCAATGCCTGGTATGTCAAGACCGAGGTGCGCGGCGCGCCGGACGGCAAGCTGCGGGGCAAGCGGATTGCGCTGAAGGATACGATCTGTCTGGCCGGCGTGCCGATGATGAACGGATCGTCGATCATGGAAGGCTATACGCCCGAGATCGACGCCACCATCGTGACCCGGATGCTGGACGCGGGCGCGGTGATCGTCGGCAAGGCGCATTGCGAGAACTTCTGCCTGTCGGGCGGATCGCACACCAATGCCAAGGGGCCGGTGCACAACCCTTACAAGCGCGGCTATATGGCCGGGGGGTCTTCTTCGGGTTCGGCGGCGCTGGTGGCTGCGGGCGAGGTGGACATGGCCATCGCCGGCGATCAGGGCGGGTCGATCCGCATCCCGGCCTCGAATTGCGGCTGCTACGGGATGAAGCCGACGCATGGGCTGGTGCCCTATACCGGGGCCATGCCGATCGAACAGACCATCGACCACCTGGGGCCGGTGACCAATACCGTCGCAGACAATGCGCTGCTGCTGGAGGTCCTGGCGGGCGAAGACGGGCTGGACCCGCGCCAGTACAAGCCCAAGGTCTACAGCTATACCGAGGCGCTGGGGCGCGGTGTGGCGGGGATGCGGATCGGCGTCCTGAAGGAAGGCTTCGGGCACCCGAACTCGGAAACGGACGTGGACCATAAGGTCATGATGGCCGCCGAACGGTTCCGCGATCTGGGCGCGCGGGTCGAAGAGGTCTCGGTGCCGGACCACCATGTCGCGATGGATGCCTGGACCGCGATCACTCTGGAGGGGCTTCAGGATGGCATGATGTGGGGCAATTCCACCGGCACCAACTATCGCGGGCTGTTCCTGCCGTCGATGACGGATCATATGGCGCAATGGCGCGGACGCGCGGACGAACTGAGCCATTCGCTGAAGACCTGCATGTTCGTCGGCGAACATTTCCAGCGCCAGTATCGTGGACGCTTTTACGGCAAGGCACAGAATATCATGCGCCGCTGCAACGAAAGCTATCATGCCGCGTTGAAACAATATGACCTGCTTCTGATGCCGACCCTGCCGATCAAGCCGCAGCCGCATCCGCCTGCCGACAGTTCTCTCAGCTTGTATGTGCAACGGGCTTTTGAGATGGTCGCGAATACCGCACCTTTCAACGGGGGCTTGCCCGCGATGAACGTGCCCTGCGGTTTCAGCGAAGGGCTTCCGATCGGGATGATGCTGGTCGGCCCGAACTACGGCGAGATGAAGATCTACCAGGCGGCCCATGCATTTGAACAATCGGGCGACTGGCGCAACATGTAAGGAGGCCTTTGATGACGATCCTGAATGAAAGCATTGCGAACCGGATTCAGAATTTCGGCCTGGACTCCCGGTCAGAGACGGACGGCTCCCTCGCCCCGCGCGACGGTAAATCCTATGTTCAGGGCGGCAAGCAACCTGAACTTGCCTTTGCCACGATCCCGCAACTACTGCGCGATGCCGTGTCCCGGTATGGCCCGCGCGACGCGCTGGTCTTTCCCCAGGCACGGCTGAGCTATTATGACATGGACCGCGCGGTGGATGCGCTTGCCTCGGGTTTCCTGGCACTGGGTTTGCAAAAGGGCGACAGGCTGGGCATCTGGTCGCCCAACCGCCTGGAGTGGATCCTGACGCAATTCGCAACAGCGCGGATCGGCGTCATTCTGGTCAACATCAACCCGGCCTACCGCCTGTCGGAACTGGAATATGCGCTGAACAAGGTGGGCTGCAAGGCGCTGGTCCTGGCGCAATCCTTCAAGACATCGAACTATATCGAGATGCTGCGCAGCCTGGCCCCGGAACTGGCCAGCTGCGAAAAGGGCCGGTTGCAGGCTGCACGGCTGCCACATCTGCGCCATGTCGTCGTGATGGGAGAGGCGGGTCAGGCGGCGGGTGCCTGGAGTTTCGACGAGGTTTCAAATCTGGGCGGCCCCGCCCAACAGCTCCGCCTGCCGGAAATCGACCGCACGCTTCAACCCGACGATGCGATCAACATCCAGTTCACGTCAGGCACGACAGGACAGCCCAAGGGGGCCACGCTGTCGCACTACAACATCGTCAACAATGCGCGTTTCGTGACCGACAGGATCAGGCTGACCGAAAATGACCGGCTGGCGATCCCGGTCCCGCTTTATCATTGTTTCGGGATGGTGATGGGGGTCCTTGGCGCCGTCAGCAAAGGTGCTGCAATGATTTTTCCGGGGGAAGCATTTGACCCGGCGCGGACGTTGGACGTGCTGGCCACCGAGAGTTGCAGCGTTCTTTACGGCGTCCCGACCATGTTCGTGGCGATGCTCCAGAACCTTGATGAGACACCGCGCGACATGTCCTCGCTGCGCACCGGGATCATGGCCGGCGCGCCCTGTCCCGTGGACGTGATGAAAAAGGTCAATGACCGGATGAACATGAAAGAGGTGACAATCTGCTACGGCATGACGGAGACCTCGCCGGTGTCCTTCCAGAGCTTTGTCGATGACACGACAAGGCAGCGCTGCGAGACCGTGGGCCGGGTACATCCGCATCTTGAGGTCAAGATTGTCGACGAGGACGGGCAGATCGTGCCGGTCGGCACCCAGGGGGAGCTGTGCACGCGGGGATATTCGGTCATGAAAGGCTATTGGGAAGACCCCGACCGCACGAGCGAAGCGATCAGGGACGGCTGGATGCATACCGGCGACCTCGCCGTTCTCGACGCGGAAGGCTTCTGTTCGATCACCGGGCGTGTCAAAGACATGATCATCCGTGGGGGAGAGAACATCTATCCCCGCGAGATCGAGGAGTTCCTGTACGGACATCCCGACATCAGCGATGTCCAGGTCTTCGGCATTCCCGATAAAAGGCTGGGCGAAGAAGTCTGCGCCTGGGTCATTCCAAGACAGGGCAGCACCCTGACCGAAGATGCCGTATTGGCCCATTGCCAGGGCCAGATTGCCCATTTCAAGATCCCGCGCCATATCCGCATCGTGGATGAATTGCCCATGACGATCACCGGCAAACCGCAGAAATTCATCATGCGCGACCGGATGATCGAAGAGCTTGGCAAGGCCGGGGCGTAGCACGACCAGCAATAGCCGGGTTCCGTAACTGGCCCCGCCACCTGCTGAGATCGCATCATCCAGGTGCGCGGCGCTGAGAATATGAGGCGCCGCTTTCTATACGCATTCAGCGCCTCGTTTCGTGACTAAACTGCGGTTAGAGCCGCATTCGGATCGTTTTCCCACAAGTCTCTCGGGCGTTGAGCACCCCCTTTGAACGCGGCGCAAATTCCTGCGCCGAAACCGGGTGCGCCATTGGCGTGAACAGGCTGCTTTCTGCACTCTGACAATTTTTCTGGACAAGTGTTCAGAATATGTGTTCATCTTATTGGGCAGAGTGGGGAGACTCTGTTCAGGGAGGAAGATTATGCCATTCAAGACTTCATTCGACTACGTGATCGTGGGCGGTGGTTCTGCGGGATCTACGCTCGCGGCACGGCTTTCCGAGGATTCTTCACTGTCCGTCTGTCTGCTGGAAGCGGGAGGTAACGGCGATCACATCCTGATCCGCGCGCCCGCCGGTATTGTCGCCATGCTGCCGGGACACGGAAAGATCTCGAACTGGGCTTTCAACACCGTGCCGCAACCCGGCCTGAATGGCCGCAAGGGCTATCAGCCGCGCGGCAAGGGACTGGGCGGATCGAGCGCGATCAACGCGATGCTCTATGTCCGGGGCCACAAGTCTGACTATGACGATTGGGCCGATGCGGGTTGCGACGGCTGGTCCTGGGATGACTGCCTGCCCTATTTCCGGCGGTCCGAAAACAACGAAGCGGGGGCGGGTGACTTTCACGGCAACCGCGGGCCTCTCCACGTTTCCAATCAGAAAGCGCCGCGTCCGATTTCGCGCGCCTTTGTCCAGGCGGCCACGGAATGCCAGCACCGCGAAACGGCGGATTTCAACACCGGCGACAATGAGGGTGTCGGGCTTTACCAGGTCACCCAGTTTCACGACAAGGACAGGAACGGCGAAAGATGCTCGGCAGCGGCGGCCTATCTTCACCCGATCCAGAAAACCCGCAAGAACCTGACAATCATCACAGGGGCCCATGCGACAAAGATCCTGACCGAAGGGAAACGCGCCACCGGTGTCAGCTACCGCAAGGGCCGCAAGGACGCGCGCGTGACAGCCAGACGCGAGGTGATCCTGTGCGGTGGCGCCTTCAATTCACCCCAGCTTCTGCAGTTGTCCGGGATCGGCGCGGCAACGGAGCTCCAGCGCCATGGCATCGAGGTCGTGCATGACCTGCCCGGCGTCGGCAAGAACCTTCAGGATCACCTCGACTTTGTCCTGGCCTACAAATCAAAGGATACCGACAATTTCGGCATCGGCCTGACGGCAACCGTCGACCTGACGAAACATATTTTCAAATGGCGCAAGGACGGCAATTCGATGATTGCCACGCCTTTTGCCGAGGGGGCGGCGTTTCTCAAGACCGAGCCGAGCCTCGACCGGCCGGATATCCAGTTGCATTTCGTGATCTCGATCGTAGACGATCACGCGCGCAAGCTGCACCTGGGCCATGGCTTTTCCTGTCATGTCTGTACCCTGCGGCCTCACAGCCGGGGCGAGGTGTTTCTGGCCAGCAGCGACCCGATGAAGGCACCGGGTATCGACCCGCAATTCCTGTCCGACCCGCGTGACCTTGAGACCTTGATCAAGGGGGCGAAGATGACCCGCGAAATCCTGGAAGCCCCTGCCATGAAACGCTTTCGGCACAAGGAATTGTTCAATGTGAAAGACGGGATGACGGACCAGGAGTGGGAAAGCCACATCCGCGCCCGCGCGGACACGGTCTATCACCCGGTTGGCACCTGCAAGATGGGCGTGGACGATATGGCGGTGGTCGATCCCGAACTGCGGGTGCATGGGATGGAGGGACTGCGCGTCGTGGACGCCTCTGTCATGCCGACACTGATCGGCGGGAATACCAACGCCCCGACAATCATGATCGCAGAGCGCGCGGCGGATATGATCCGCGGCATCAAACCCGCTGCAATCGCGGCAGAATGAAGGAGACCAGGATGTCTGGAACGATGATGTGGCAAGCTCTGACGACGGGCTCACTGATAGAACATGCAGAGAAGTATCACGCCGGTACGGAGGTTGTCTCGGTCGAGACGGATGGCAGCATCGCGCGCTCCAGCTGGGGTGAGATTGGCGCGAATGCCCGGCGGATCAAGTCGGCGCTCGACATCCTCGGTGTTTCCGCGAACGCCCGCTGCGCGACCATTGCCTGGAACAACCGGCGGCACCTTGAGCTTTACTTTGGCATCGGCAGCGGCGGACGGGTCACGCATACGATCAACCCGCGACTGACGCCGGAACAGATGGTCTATATCCTGAACGATGCCCGGGACGAGGTACTGTTTCTCGACCAGACCTTCCTGCCCGTTGCAGCCAAGCTCGGTCCGCTGCTGAAATCGGTTAAGCACTACGTCCTGATGGGCCCCCGCGACGAAGAGGCGGCGGGCATGGTCGAGGGACTTCTGTTCCATGACGATCTGTTGCAGGCGGGGGATCCCGCTGCCGAATGGCCGGACCTGGACGAGAATGCGCCCGCCGCGCTGTGCTATACTTCCAGCACCACCGGCAATCCCAAGGGCGTGCAATATTCGCACCGCTCTCTCGTGTTGCATTCCATCGGTGGCAACCAGCCCGACGGCCTGAACATGGCGGCCCGCGACGTGGTGATGCCGGTGGTGCCGATGTTCCATGTCAACGCCTGGGGCGTGCCCTATGTCGCCGCATCGGTCGGGGCAAAACTGGTGATGCCCGGCCCGAAACTTGATGGTGAAAGCCTGGCACGGCTGATCGATCAGGAGCAGGTGACGCTGTCTTTGGGGGTGCCGACGATCTGGATGGGGCTGCTGGCAGGGCTGAAATCCACCGGCATCAAGCCGACCTCGATGAAACGCACGGTGGTCGGCGGGTCGGCCCTGCCGCCGTCGATGATCCGCGAATTTCGCGACACCTATGGTGTCGAGCTGATCCATGCCTGGGGGATGACAGAAACTTCGCCGCTGGGCACGTTGAACCAGCTTCTTCAGAAACACGCCGGGTTGAGCGCCGACGCGCAGGCCAGGCTGCGCGAAGGGCAGGGGCGTCCGCCCTGGGGTGTCGACCTGCGGATCGTGGACGACGCGGGCCAGGAGCTGCCCCGTGATGGCAAGACCCAGGGCGCGCTGCACATCCGCGGCCATTGGATCGTGGACAGCTATTTCGGTCAGGACGCCACGGCCCTGACGCAGGACGGCTGGTTTGACACCGGCGATGTGGCGACGCTGGACAGGGACGGCTACATGGTGATCCGCGACCGGTCCAAGGACATCATCAAATCGGGTGGTGAATGGATCTCGACGGTGGAGCTGGAAAACATCGCCATCGCCCATCCGAAGGTGGCAAATGCCGCCGCCATCGCCGCGCGCCATCCCAAATGGGACGAACGGCCCGTTGTTTTGGCTGTCCCCGCCGAGGGCGCATCCCCGACCGAAGCGGAGATCCTCGAAGCCTACGATGGCAAGGTTGCAAGCTGGCAGGTGCCCGACCGGGTGATCTTTGTCGGTGAACTGCCACTGGGGGCAACGGGAAAGGTCCTGAAAAACAAGCTGCGCGAAGCCTATGGCGACGTGCTGGTAAAGGAGGCATGAGATGAATCAGATCACCACAGACCTCATCCCGGATCATTCGGCTCTCGACCGTGACCTCGATGCGCTGGTCGCCGCCAAGGACACCTGGGCGCGCACAACGAATGCAAAGCGGATCGCGGTGCTGGAAGAGATCAAGGACCGGCTGCTGGCAGTCGCCGAGGGCTGGGCCGAAACGGCGGCGCGGCACAAGCTGATCGCGCCGGGCTCACCGCTTGCCGGCGAAGAATGGATATCGGGGCCCTATGCCGTCATGGCGGCGTGCAACGGGCTGATGCAGACGATTGCCGGGGTTGAGGGAAAGACCTTCCTCGATCATCTGAAGAAACGCCAGACTGCGAACGGTCAGCTTGCCGTGCGTGTGGTGCCGCACACAATCTGGGACCATCTGCTGCTGTCGGGCATCAACGCGGAGGTCTGGATGGAGCCCGAGGTCACCGAAGGCACGCTCGCCGCCAACACGGCCACTGCCTACGATGGACGGGCTGAGGCGCGCGAAAGCGGGGTTTCCTTGGTGCTGGGGGCGGGCAACATCGCCTCTATCGCCCCGCTCGACGTGTTCCAAAAGGTATTCTCCGAACACAAGGTCGTCATTCTGAAGATGAACCCGGTGAACGACTACCTGACACCCTATCTTGAGGCGGCGCTCCAGCCGCTCATCGAACGTGATGCGCTGCGCATTGTCCGGGGCGGTGCCGATGTCGGCGGATATCTTTGCACCCACAAATCGGTGGACGAAATCCATATCACCGGTGCCGCCGCATCTCATGATGTGATTGTCTGGGGGCCGGGGGCGGTGGGCGCAAAGAACAAGAAAGCAGGCACGCCGAAGCTGACCAAACCGATCACCTCAGAGCTTGGCGCGGTCTGTCCGACCATCGTGGTGCCGGGGGATTGGTCTGCCGCCGACCTGCGGTTCCAGGCCGAACATATCGCCACGCAGAAGCTGCATAATTCCGGCTTCAACTGTGTTGCCTGCCAGATGTTGATCCTGCCCGGCCAATGGCCGCAAAAGGCGGCGCTGATGGGGCACCTGCGCGACGTCATGCAGCAGGTCGAGGCGCGCCAGGCCTATTATCCCGGTGCCGCCGACCGGATGGCGCATTTTGCCAGCCACGCGCCGGACGCCGAGCGGTTCGACCGGGGGGCAGCCCCCGCCTGCGTCGTGGCCCCGGTGGGCGATGGCGAAAGCTGGTTCACCCGGAACGAAGTTTTCGCCCCGGCCATGTCCACGCATGAAATCAGTGAGGCCAAACCAGAGGCCTACCTGATCGAGGCAATCCGCTATGCCAACGACACCCTGCACGGCACGCTTGGCGCCAATATCCTGATCCATCCGAAAACAATTCGTGAAATCGGCAAAAGACGGTTCGAAGAGATCATCGCCGACCTGCGCTATGGCACCATTGCCATCAATGCCTGGACAGGTCTGGCCTTTCTTGCCACGGCCTGCCCCTGGGGCGCCTTCCCCGGCCATACGCTGGATGACGTCGGCAGCGGGATCGGCTTTGCCCATAACACCTTCATGTTTGACCGCCCGCAACGGGTCGTGGTGCAGGCCCCCTGGCGGCCCTTTCCGCGCAACATCCTGTCCGGCAAGGCAACGCTGCTGCCACGCCCGCCCTGGTTCGTCACCAACCGACGCCAGCATGTCCTTGGCCGGTTGCTGACGCGGTTCCAGCACAGTCCGGGATGGTTGAAGTTGCCGCGGATTTTCGTCAATGCACTGAGGGGGTGATCCTGGAGGCCATGACGACGTGACCAAAATCGACAAAATGTCCCGCCTCGTGGAAAAGGCAGACGCCAAATCCGCAAAGCGCGCGCGCAAGAAGGACGATCTTGCCGACAGCGCCATCGCGGCGCTCAAGCAGCTTGGCTATGCCCGCACCAGCTTGCGCGACATCGCCGAACTGTCGGGCGTGGCCGTGGGCACGCTGCATTATTATTTCGAGGACAAGGTCGATCTGATTACCTATTGCGTCCGGCGCTACAAGATCAGCTTCATGAAGGAAATGCAGTCGATCCTGTCGGATGATGTGGAGGCCACCCAACTGGCCGAGCGCTTCATCAAGGGGTTGTCGCGGTCAATCCGGCGCGATGCGGAGACTCACCGGCTTTGGTATGACATCCGGTCCCAGGCGATGTTCGACCCCGCCTTTCACGAGGTCGTGCAGGACATCGAAAACGGGTTGATCGACATCGTCGGAGAGTTTCTGACCCGGACAGGCAACACCCATTCGGAGGCAACGCCGGTCTACCTCGTGCTGGATGCCGCGTTTCGGTTTCACCTGCAGAAATATCTTGCAGGCGATCAATCAATGCTTGCCAGGTTCGAAGCGCAGGTTTCGATGCTGCTGGCCTCGATCACTGCCGCACCCACATCCGGTGACTGACGGGACCAGACCGGCTTTCAACCGGGCTGATCGGCCTCGCCGGGCCTGAGGCGTTGGGAGTCGGTGCAGACGCACAGGACCTCGGCCTCCTGCGCACCGGTGCTGAGATAGGCATGTCCCATGGTGCTGTCGAGGTAAACGCTTTCCCCCTGCTGCAAGGTCACCGGGGCATAGAATTCGCTGCGCACTTCGACGGTTCCTTTCAGCACGATGAGGAATTCTTCGCCTTCGTGTTGTTCCAGCCTGCCGAAATCGTGAAGGGTCGAGGATTTGATGCGGGCAAGGATCGGCACCATGCGCTTGTTCGTCAGCTCGGCACAGAGGTATTTATATTCGTAATTGTCGGTGTCGATGACGATGCCGTCGTCAATCCTGGAGGGCAGCATCCGGCTGTTGGGAGGGCGCTTGTCATAGGCGCTTTGTTCATCCCCGATCAATTGCCCGATAGACAGTTCCAGCCCCTCGGCCAGACGCAGAACCTTGTCGAGCGTTGGTGACAGCGCGCCGTTTTCGATCTTGGAAATGGTTGAAACGGAGACACCCGAAAGCGATCCCAGGTCCGTCAGTGTCATCTGTTTCGACTTGCGCAAATGCCTGAGGCGCGCGCCAAGAGCTTGGGCAGTGGTCATGGATTCCGGGTCTCCGATAGGCTTCGGAATACTTTTAAGCCGGATTCTCCTGGAAGGAAATTATTTTCGTATGTGAGAAATTTTTGTTGCATCCTGCGAGAACCTGCCTAGCCTGACGGCAATGGAATCGACCCCATAGAAAGTGCTGCAATGGCTGGACAGACCCACTCGGCGGACGTGATCATCATCGGCGCAGGCATTGCCGGGGCATCGGTCGCGGCGCATCTGGCTGCCACACTGCGGGTTGTGCTGGTCGAGATGGAAAGCCAGCCGGGCTATCACACTACCGGGCGTTCCGCCGCCGTCTTTGCCCCCAGCTATGGGCCCGAAGCCGTGCGCGCGCTGACCCGTGCCTCTCGCGGGTTTTACGATCAGCCGCCCGAAGGTTTTGCATCCGAAGCGCTGCTGACGCCCCGCCAGATCCTGATGATCGCCCGTGCAGATCAGCTTGCCGCGCTGGAAAGCTCGATTGCTGCGGTGGCAACCGGGACCAAGGTGCAGTGGCTTGATGCGAGCGGTCTGCGCGCCCATCAACCCTTGCTGCGCGAAGGCTATGCAACTGCGGGGATGCTGGATTGTGGCGGGCAGGACATTGATGTTGCCGCGCTCCATCAAGGTTATCTGCGGCTGTTCAGGGCGCGGGGCGGTGTGACCCGTACAAAAGCCGCTGTTGAGGAGTTGAAGAGGGAAGGCAACACCTGGGTTGTCCGCACCTCTGGCCAAGACCACATGACCGCGCCGATGATCGTCAACGCGGCGGGGGCCTGGGCCGATCAGATCGGGCAGCTGGCAGGTGCCGAAAACATCGGACTGGTGCCCAAGCGGCGTACGGCGATGGTTGTGGCGGAACCGGCAGGTTTCACCCGGCGCGATGCCCCCATCACAATCGACATTGACGAAGAATTCTACCTGAAGCCCGACGCGGGCCGGTTGCTGATCTCGCCTGCCGATGAAACACCAACTGATCCCTGTGATGCCCAGCCCGAAGAGATGGATGTCGCCATCTGCGCCGACCGGATCATGACAGCCTTCGATCTGGATATCAGACGGATCGAAAACAAATGGGCGGGACTGCGCAGTTTCGTCTCCGACAAGGAGCCGGTGATCGGGTTCTCCCAGAGGGTTGACGGTTTTTTCTGGATGGCGGCGCAGGGTGGCTATGGTATCCAGTCCGCCCCCGCCGCCGCCGAGGTTGCGGCGGCCCTGATCCTGGGCGCGGAGATGCCCGCGGTGGTGACCGACACCGGCTTTGACCCTTCGCAGGTCTCGCCCAACCGGCTGGCGGTGCCGGCATGATCTGGATCGTGCCCTTCATCGCTGCGGCCTTTCTGGCCTCTGGCCTTGCGCTTGCCTATGTCATCGGCGGCGCGGCGGTGCTCAGCTTTGTCATTTCCGACAACACCCGCTACCTGGCAGTCCTGCCGCAAAAGGTGTTTTCCCAGATCAGCGTGTTTTCACTGCTGGCGATGCCGCTGTTCATACTTGCAGGCGAATTGATGAACCGGGGGGGCGTGACCAAGTCGCTGATCGACCTCTCGATGGCACTGATTGGACGGCTGCGCGGTGGGCTGGGGCATGTGAATATCATGACTTCTGTCTTTTTCGCGGGCATTTCAGGGTCGGCCGTGGCCGATGCGGCGGCGCTGTCAAACACCCTGGTCCCGGCGATGCGGGAACGGGGCTATACGGCGGAATATGCCGGTGCGATCACTGCGGCCTCGTCGATCATCGGCCCGATTGTGCCGCCCTCCATCATCCTGATTTTCTACGGCGCATTGATGCAGACCTCGGTTGCGGCGCTGTTCGTTGCGGGCATTCTGCCGGGCCTGCTGCTGGCTGTGGCGCTTTTCGCGGTCAATGGTTTCTTTGCCTGGCGCGACGACCACCCGCGCGTCGAAAAAGGCGAAGCGCCGAACCTGCTGTCCGCAGTCTTTGCCGCCCTTCCGGCATTGTGCCTGCCGCTGGTCATTGTGGGTGGCATCGTTCTGGGCTGGATGACCCCGACCGAAGCGGCCTCCGTCGCGGTAGGCGCCGCGATCGTCGCATCATTCTTCTATTCGCCGCTGACGGCCTCCGATGTCTGGGAGAGTTTCTCGCGCACCGCCGTCCTGACCGGGTCGATCTTCATGATCCTCTGCGCCGTGGCCGCCTTTGGCCATCTCGCCGCACTGGAAAGAATTCCGCAGGCGATTGCCGGGCTGGTCGATCAGATGGGCCTTGGCCCCGTCGGTTTCCTGATCGTGATGAACATCCTGTTTATCTTTGCCGGGATGGTGATGGACGTGCCCGTTGCACTGGCCTTGCTGGTGCCGCTGCTGGCACCTGTCGCACTGGCCAACGGGGCCGACCCCGTACACCTGGGCATCGTCATCTGCTTCAACCTCTGCATCGGGTTGGTATCGCCCCCGCTGGGCGGCTGCCTGCTGATCGTCTCCACCGTGACGGGCGTGGATTACTGGCGGCTTGCCCGCGCGGTCATGCCCTTTGTCTTTGCCGAAATCATTGTCCTGGGCGTGCTGGTTTTCACGCCCGAGATCAGCCTCTGGCTGCCCCGCACGCTGGGGCTTTGGAAATAGCTCAAGACCACACCAACAAGGGAAGGAACCAGAAAATGAGAATGACAACCATTCTGACCGCTTCAGCCATCACCGTCGCCCTGACACTGCCTGCGACGGCGGAAGTCAAGATTGCGCTCGACAGCCCGCCTGATCTGGAGAAATCAGGCACCTACATGTGGGCCCATACCTTTGGCGAATACCTCAACGCCAATGGCATCGAAGCCACGGAGTTTGAACGCAACTCGCTGGGCGAAGAGGCAGAGCGTCTGGACCAGGTCAGCCAGGGGTTGCTCGAAGTCTCCATGTCCGACGCGAAATCGGCAGGGGCGCTCGACACCACGATCAACGGTTCGATGATGCCTTACTTCTTCGACGACATGGCGCAACTGGACATGGCGCTGGACGCAGGCGGCATGCTGGCGCAGATCAACGCGGGCACCACCCCCAAGGGCGTGCGCGTGCTGGATATCGTCTATACCGGCACCCCCACGGGTATCTTCACCACAGAAGTGCCGATCCGCACTTTCGAGGACATGAGTGGCGTGCGGATGCGTGCCCTGGACGAGGTGCAGATCAACACATTCGAACAATGGGGCGCGAAAGGGACCATCGTATCCTGGTCCGAAGTGCCCAATGCGCTGCAAACCGGCGTCGCGGGCGGTTATATCAACCCGGCCTTCGTGCCGCTGACCTACGGGCACACCTCCTTCATCAACTATTTCACCAATGCCCGGATGAGCCCGTCTGTCCGCGTCGCGATTGCTTCCGAGGACTGGTATCAAGGTCTGACGGACGAAGAGCGCGCGACCGTGCAGGCGGCCGTCGCAGCGGCCCATGAGGCGAACCGCAAGCTGGTTTCCGACGATACCGAAGTGCTCAAGCAACTGGGTGAGGCGGGAATCGAGGTGATCGAACTGACACCGGAGGAGCGTCAGAAATTCCGTGACGCCAGCCAGCCGCTTTATGAATCCACCGAAATGCCCGATGGCGCGCTTGCCGCCTGGAACGCAGCGGTCGGGCGCTGATCCCATGCGGGCGGTGGCAAATCTGCTGGACCGGCTGTCGGGCGGGCTGAACCGCGTGGCACTGCTGGGCGCTGCCCTGGCGGTCGCGCTGATGCTCTTCGCGGCCGGCTGGCAGGTCATCGCCCGCTACCTTCTGAACCAACCTCCGATCTGGACTGAAGAGCTTGCGCGCTTCTCCATGGTCTGGGGCGGATTGCTGGGCGCGACCTGCGCCTTTCGGTTCCGCAGCGACCCGACCCTTTTCCCCGACGCCCTGAAAGCCACCGGAACCCGCGGGTTTGCGGCCACTCTGGTCCGCGTCTTCGGCGTATTGTGCTTTATCCTGCCGATCCTCTGGTTCAGCTTCCTCGGGCCCGGCGCCGATCCGGCACGCGGCTACCTCGCGCGGCTGGCGGGCAGGCAAACCGAAACGATGGACCTGCCGATGGTGGTCTTCGGGATAGCGATCCCGCTCGCCTTTTCGCTCATTCTCCTGCACGTGCTGGCCGATATCGCGCGGGCCATCGCCGAACTGAAAGACACCCGATGAAACTCTTCATGGCTTCGCTGGCAACTGAAACCAATTCGTTCTCCCCGATCCCGACGGGGTGGAGCGGGTTCAAGGAACATCTTTACACCAAGCAGGCATCTCGGGGCGAAGCGGGGCTTTACGCCGCTGCCGTAACGGTCTGGCGACACCGCGCCGAAGCGCTGGGATGGGAAGTGGCCGAAAGCCTGTCGACCTATGCGCAACCGGCGGGCCCCACCGTCGGGCATGTCTACGAGGCGATGCGCGATGACATCCTGAGCGATCTCAGATCTGCCATGCCGGTCGACGTGGTGCTCTTGTCGATGCATGGCGCGATGATCGCACAAGGCTACGACGATTGCGAAGGTGACCTGCTCGACCGGGTGCGCGGCATCGTCGGGCCCGATGCAAAAGTGGGGCTGGAGGTTGACCCTCATTGCCACCTTACCGAAGCGATGCTGGACAATGCCACCGCGATCATCTGCTACAAGGAATACCCCCATATCGACGTGACCGAACGCGCCGAAGAACTGTTCACCATCTGCGCCGATGCAGCGGCGGGCCGGGTCACGCCGGTCATGCGCGACTATGACTGCCGGATGATGGCCATGTATCACACGCCGTTCGAGCCGGTGCGCAGCTACGTGGACCGGATGAGCGCGATGGAAGGGACAGGCGGTATCCTCTCTGTCTCACTGGTGCATGGCTTTCCATGGGGGGACAATCCGCGCTGCGGGACAAGGACGCTGGTCATCACCGATGGCGACGCGGATCTTGCCGCAGAACGGGCCGAAGCCCTGGGCCGGGAGCTTTGGGACATGCGCGGCGACCTGCGCCGCTTTCCCGGCATGGACGAAGGGATCGACCGTGCCGTTGCATCCAACGCCGCACCCGTCGTGCTGGCGGATTTCGCGGATAATGCGGGGGGCGGGGCGCCTTCGGATTCCACCTATGTCCTCAAGGCCGTGCTGGAGCGCGGGCTGAAAGATGTCGCCATCGGCACCTTCTGGGATCCTGTGCTTGTCGGCATGTGCATCGACGCGGGCATCGGGGCCACAATGGCCGTGCGCGTGGGGGGCAAGATCGGACCCATGTCAGGCGATCCGGTCGATCTGACCGTGACGGTGCGCGGCATCGCCCATGATGCCGTGCAGCATCTGGGCAAGGCGGAAATGAACATGGGCGATTGCGTCTGGCTCGAAGCGGATGGTGTGCATCTTGTCCTGAACACGCGCCGCACCCAGACCTTCCACCCTGAAGCCTTCGAAAACCTTGGCATCAACCTTGCCGCGATGAAATACGTGGTCGTGAAATCCTCACAGCATTTCTACGATGGCTTCGCCCCGATGGCGGCAGAGGTTATCCACCTCGGCACCCCCGGTGCCATCACCCCGGATTTCACCAGGCTTCCGCTGACCAAACGCGACGGGAACTATTGGCCAAGGGTCGATAACCCTTTCTCATAGAATGGAATAATCCATGACAGATATCCCCGACATCATAATCCGCAATGGCCGGGTGATGGACCCGGACAGCGGCTTCGATCAGGTCTGCGACATCGCCATCTCGGGCGGGCAGATCACCCGGATCGGCGCGGTATCTGACAAGGGCAAGACAGAGATCGACGCAACCGGGCTGATCGTCTCTCCCGGTTTCGTGGATATTCATGCACATGGCCAGTCGGTAGCGGCGGACCGGATGCAGGCTTTTGACGGTGTTACCACAACGCTGGAACTGGAGGTCGGCGCGCTTCCCGTGGCGGGATGGTACGACAGGCAGGCGGGTATTCCACGCGCGTTGAACTATGGCACCGCAGCGGCCTGGCTGTTCGGGCGCAAGGCGGTGATGGGTGCCATCACACTGGACGCCGGCGTGCATCCGATCGACCAGATGGGCGCCGGTGCGGAAGATATGCGCTGGTCGACAGAGGCTGCGGATGCGGATCAAACGAAAGCCATCGTCGCCCATGTGCGGCAGGCGCTGGATGAAGGTGCCATAGGCATCGGTATCCCCAACGGCTATGCCCCCGGCGCGGGGGTCAAGGAAATGACCGAAATCTGCGATCTGGCTTTTGAATACGGCACACCGACCTTCACCCATATCGCCTATCTCAGCAACATCGACCCGCAAAGCTCGGTCGACAGCTATGTACGGCTGATTGGACTGGCAGGGGCAACCGGTGCGCATATGCATATCTGTCACCTGAATTCGACTTCGCTGATGGACATCGAGCGGGTGACGGAACTGGTCGCCAAGGCGCAGGCCCAGGGCCTGCCGGTCACGACCGAGGCCTACCCCTACGGCACGGGGGCCACTGTTGTCAGCGCCGGTTTTTTCAGTGACCCGGACTTTACCCGGCGCACCGGCAGCGATTATTCCAATGTCGAGCTGATCCGGAAACACCACCGGTTCACCGGACGCGAGGATATTGAAAAAGCCCGCGAAAACGCCCCTTCCGACCTGGTGATGTGGCATTTCCTGGATGTGGAGGTGAACGATGAGCACCGCCGCCTGCTGGACCTGTCGGTGACCTATGCGGGCGGCTCGATCGCCTCGGACGCGATGCCCTGGATCAACGAGGACGGCAGCATCTATGAAGGGCTGGAATGGCCGTTGCCCGATACCCTTTCCGCGCATCCGCGTTCATCCGGCACGTTCACACGGTTTATCAGCCGCTATGTGCGGGACCGCCAGACCATGTCCCTGATGGAAGGTCTGGCAAAATGCACGATCCTGCCCACCCGGGTCATCGAAGGATGTGCAGCGCAGATGACGCGCAAGGCCCGGCTGCAGGAAGGGTGCGATGCCGATATCGTCGTTTTCAACCTCGAAACCCTGGAGGATCGGGCCGATTTCACCGCAATGAACCGCCCGTCGGTGGGTGTGTGCCATCTGCTGGTCAACGGGGTGGCTGTCATCACGGATGGTATGCTCAACCCCGATGCCGCGCCGGGCAGGCCGATCAGACGCGAGACCTCATGAGCGTACCGATCCTGGTCGTCACCGGGTTTCTCGGCGCCGGGAAGACCACTTTCATCAACACATTGCTGCAAAGCGGTCATGGCCTGCGGATCGCGGCCATTGTCAATGACTTCGGGTCGATCAACATCGACGCCACATTGATCGGCGCATCGGCAGATGGGGTGATCGGGCTGAAGAACGGCTGCATCTGCTGCTCGCTTCAGGGCGACCTGCTGCGCACGCTGCGCACGGTCATGCGCCAGACACCGGTACCGGAACTGATCGTGGTCGAAGCCAGCGGTGTGGCAGATCCCACCGGCATCATCCAGTCCCTCATGGACCCGGTGATCTGGCAGTCCGCGCGCCTGCAGACGGTCATCGGCGTCGTCGACGCCACAGATGCCCCGCACCGTATGGATGACCCCTTGTGGCAGACGCAGGTCCGCGGCTCGGATGTGCTGCTTCTGGCCAAGGGCGATTGCACGACCACTGAAGCGCTGAGCGCATTGCGCAGCCGCCTGTCCGTCAGCTTCAGAAAGACCATCCTCGACCTTTCGGAGGCGCCCTCGATATCCGCCTTGCTTGAGCTGCAGGAGACAAACCGCAACTTCCCCAGGACAAACCCGGCGCCGGACAATCGCTTTGCCCATGCGGAATGGATCCATGAAGGTGCCATTGATCTTGGCGCATTTCAGAAAGTGATGGGCCAGCTCGCGCCGGGGTTGTTGCGGGCAAAAGGGTTCATTCGGTTCAAGGGCCAGACTGAGATGATGCTGTTCCAGCTTTCAGGCAACCGCGCCACGCTGGCCCGCGCAGAAGAAGGGGTGGATCCCGTCTGCCGACTTGTCCTGATCGCAGAGCGTGACAAGACCGGGTTGGACGAGGCCATCGGGCTGCTCCGCAGGCTTGAAACCTGAAATGTACTGTCAGTGGCCCGGCTTGCACCGGAAATGCCCGTCGGTTGGAACAGGAAGCGCGGTTCAGCTATCGCTCACAGCCGATGGCAATGTTGGTTGTGCGTAATATCAAACCAGTTTAGCAGAATAATTGGCTGGCCAGGCCAAATGAAGTGAATTCTACCGATGCATTGAAGCCATTATCAGGACAACAACTATTGTTCCCGCGCTAAACTCACCGGTGGGATGTGACCGGGAAAATAGCGGATCAGATCGCTGGAGGAGGAGTCTCGATGGGAAAATCCGTTCGCATTAAGTCCTTCGAACTGGTCGCGCAGGATATTTCCGATGTCGATGTTCACCTGTTGCATGCCCTTTCAGCCGGGGTGGGCTGGCCGCACCGGCCCGCCGACTGGGAATTCCTGCGGCAGGTTGGCGAGGGGATCGTCGCGGTAGACGAGATTGGTCGCGTCTTTGGCAGTGCGATGTGGTTTCAGCAAAGCGAAGACTTTGCGACAATCGGGCTGGTGATCACGACGACCCGCTCGCAGGCGCAGGGGGCGGGCCGCTGGCTGATGGCGCAGGTGCTGGAGCGTTGCAAAGTCAGCAACCTGGCCCTGAATGCGACAAAGGCCGCCTATCCGCTTTATCTTTCTCTGGGCTTTGAACATGAGGCGACGGTTTTCCTGAACGCGGGCAAAGTGTCCGCTGTGCCGGAACTGGGCCCCGCGCAGGGAAGTCTGGGCAAATTGCCTGTCTCCCAGATCGATGAGATCATGGATTGCGACAGCCAGGGCTTTGGCGTGAACCGTGCGCCGGTGCTGGAAAAACTGGCGGAAACGTCTTCCATCTGCGTTCTGCGCCGGGATGGAAAAGTGGTTGGCTATTCGATGCGCCGTCCCTTCGGGGGGCTTGAGGTGATTGGCCCGATTGTCGCCAGCAGCGATGAAGATGCGATCCAGCTTGCCACCTGGCATCTGAAAACGATGAAGGGGTGTCAGGTGCGGATCGACACCCGCGAAGAATCCGGCCCGTTTGCCGAGTTTCTGACCCAATGCGGGCTCGCCCCGGTCGAGACGACGATCACGATGTCGAAGGGCCGCAGGTTCCTGAACCGCTCTGCGACCGCACCCTGGGTCTTTGCTCTGGCGGGCCACGCCCTGAGTTGATCGGGCGGGGCTGAGCCACGCCATCCCCTTGCCGGATTGTATTCCCCGCGGAGAACCGCACCCCGGGCTGACCCTCCCATCCAAGGCAAACTTCCGCAGCTTTGCGGCAAGTGTGAACCCTGCGGTTTTTCATGGAAGTACGAAAGAAGATGTCGCGACCGGCTGCGGAAACGGAGAATCCTGCGGCGCGCGAATGGTCATTCTGATCCCAAGGGCACCAGGGCCGTCCGGTTCGCCCGAAAGAGAAGATATGCAGATGCCAGCCAACAGAACCGCCGGAAAGAACACGCCCCATTGGTGGGAAGCCGCGCCGGCCGGATCACCGGCGTTGCGACCGGGCCGGAGCCGGGCACTGCCGATTACCCCAAGTTACGGAGCCTGAAGATGTCCTCAATCCCAGCAAATCCACCATCTGAGGCCGGTCAGTGCCTGGAAACCCTTGCCACCCCCTGTCTGGTTCTTGACCGTGACCGTATGGACCGCAATGTGACGCGGTTGCGGGGGCGGCTGGCGCAGCTTGGGCCCGAGCTGCGTCCGCATCTGAAAACCTGCAAATCGCCCGAGGCCGCACGGCGGGTAATGACCACGGCAGCAGGTCCGGCGACGGTTTCGACATTGAAAGAGGCCGAGGAATTTGCCGCCGCCGGTGTCACCGACATCACCTATGCCGTGGGCATCACTCCCGACAAGTTGGACCGCGTGCTGGCGCTGCGCGGGGCAGGGGTGGATCTGGCGGTGACCCTGGACACGGTGGTTCAGGCGCAGGCCGTGGCCGAGGCTTCGCGCAGGGCGGGTGCTGCGATTCCGGCGCTGATCGAGATTGACTGTGACGGCCATCGCTCCGGCGTGCTGCCGCATGACCGCGAGAGGTTGCTGGCCATTGCGGGGGCGCTGACAGAGGCGGGCGCCCTGCGCGGGGTGCTGACCCATGCCGGTGACAGCTATGGCGCGCGCGGCGACGCGGCGCTGCGCGCCTGTGCCGAGGGCGAGCGGGCCAGCGCGGTCGCGGCGGCCACCATTCTGCGCGAGGCCGGCTATGAATGTCCGGTGGTCAGCGTCGGGTCGACCCCGACGGCGCATTTTGCCGAGAACCTTGACGGTGTGACCGAGGTGCGGGCCGGTGTCTTTGTCTTCTTCGATCTGGTGATGGCCGGGATCGGCGTCTGTGCGGTAGACGACATCGCGGTTTCGGTGCTGGCCACGGTGATCGGACATCAGCAGGAAAAGGGCTGGATCCTGGTCGATGCCGGCTGGATGGCGATGTCGCGCGACCGGGGCACATCGAAACAGACGCTTGATCAGGGCTATGGGCTGGTCTGCGACATTGATGGTGCGCCGCTGGCGGATCTGATCATGGTGGATGCCAATCAGGAACATGGCATTCTTGCCCTGCGGCCCGGATCAGGCGCTGTGCTGCCCGATCTGCCGATCGGCACCCGCCTGCGGATCCTGCCCAATCACGCCTGCGCCACCGGCGCGCAGCATGACCGCTATCATGTGCTGCGCAGTGACAGCCGCGATGTCGAAGCGGTCTGGCCGCGGTTCGGAGGCTGGTGATGCGCGCGGCAGAGATCACCCCGGTTTCGACCAAGGATGCCCCCGCTGCTGCAGGCCACTACGTGCAGGCACTGCGGCATGGCGGGCTGGTCTATGTCTCGGGGCAGCTGCCCGTCGCCCCGGATGGCAGCCACCACCCGCAGGCGGATTTCGAGACCCAGGCGCGGCAAGCCATCGCCAACCTGCTGGCTGTCACCAGGGCCGCCGGGGCCTCGGCCGAGACCCTGCTGAAGGTGACGGTTTATCTTGTGGACGTCGCCAACTGGCCGCGTTTCAACGCGATCTATGCGCAGATGCTGGGCGATCTGCGCCCGGCCCGTTCTGTCGTGCCGGTGCCCGAGCTGCACTACGGCTATCTCGTTGAAATCGACGCCATCGCCGCCTGCCATGCGTGAGGAGAAGACATGGATCTAAAGACATTGCCCTTAACCCTGCGCCCGATGACCGCAGCGCAGCCTGATCTGGAAAGTGCGCTGCACCTGTCACAAGCGGTCGGCTGGGCCTATCGCCTGGAGGACTGGCGCATCGCGCAGATCCTTGGGCAGGGGGTTCTGGCCGAAGAAAACGGCGCGGTCATCGGCTCTGCCCTGTGCTGGCCCTACGGGGATGGTTTTGCCACCTGCGGCAGCATCATCGTGTCACCCGCCATGCAGGGGCGCGGGTTGGGGCGGGTCTTGCTGACCCGTTTGCTGGAACTTACCGGCAGGCGCGCCGTGATGCTGAATTCCACGACCGAGGGGATGCGGCTGTATCAGAGTTTCGGTTTTGAGGCACAGGGAACGGTTCATCAGCATCTGGCACCGGCCAGCCTGAACGTGGCACCGGATGCGGCAGATCCGCAGGTGCGTGCCGCCCGCGCCGAGGACATGCAGGCGATCCTGCAGATGGACCGGCGCGCCTTTGGGGCCGACCGTCAGCGGATGATCGCGGAATTCTTCCAGACCGGTTCCGTCATGGTGATCGCGGGTGACGCGGGCCCGCAGGCCTATGCCATCTGCCGCCCCTTCGGGCTTGGCCAGGTGATCGGGCCGGTGGTGGCAGGCGGTGCGGCGGACGCCAAGGCGCTGATCCGGTATTTCCTGCGGTCCAGGGCCGGTCAGGTCCGGCGCATCGACATCGGCGGCGACAGCGGGCTGGGCGCCTGGCTGACGGAGCTGGGCCTACCCGAAGTGGATCAGGTCACTACCATGATGCGGGGCAAGCGCCCTGCAATTCCCGGGCCGGAGCGGCTGTTCGCTCTGGCCAGTCAATCCTTTGGTTGAGGCAAAGAAATGAAACTTGTTCCTTACTGGCACGACACCGCCCCCAGGTTCCAGGGTTGCGAAACGGGGCCTGTGGAAGGCGATTATGACGTGGCCGTGGTCGGCGGCGGCTTTACCGGGTTGTCCGCTGCCATTGCCCTGGCGCGCAAGGGCGCAAGCGTGGTCCTGCTGGAGGCCGACCGGCTTGGCGGCTGCGCCTCGGGGCGCAATGGCGGCATGTGCAACAATGGCTTTGCCCAGGATTATGCCGGTATGGTCGGCAAGCTGGGGGCCGAAACCAGCCTGCGGCTTTACCAAAGCTTCAACACCGCCGTGGATACGGTTGAAGCCCTGATCCGCGCGGAGAACATCGATTGCGACTTTCAGCGCGTCGGCAAGCTGAAGATGGCGGCCAAGCCTGCCCATTATGACAAGCTGGCCCGTTCGCATGAGCTGATGGTGCAGGGGGCAGACCCCGATGCGCGGCTGGTCTCGCGCGCGGAGCTGGGGGCGGAAGTGGGCACCGACCGTTATTTCGGGGGGCTGATCTTTCCGCATGCGGCACAGATGCATATGGGCAAATATGTCCATGGACTGGCCAGCGCTGCGGCGCGCCACGGCGCGCATCTGCATGAGAACAGCCCGGTCACCGGTATCAGGCGGCTGAACGGTCAGGCGCATCGGTTGACCACGCCACGCGGTTCAGTCAATGCCAGACAGGTGTTGCTGGCCACGGGCACCTCGGCTGTCGGGCCGCTGTCGTGGTTCCGCCGCCGGATCGTGCCGGTGGGGGCGTTCCTGATTGTCACCGAGCCCCTGTCCAGAGAGCAGCTTGACGCTCTGGTGCCGGGCCGCCGCAATGCCACGGACACCCGCAACTTTGTCAGCTATTTCCGCGTCACCCCCGACAACCGCCTGCTGTTCGGGGGGCGCGCCCGGTTTGCCGGATCCAACGCCAGGTCGGATGTCAAAAGCGGCGCCATCCTGCGGCGCTCCATGGTCGAGATCTTCCCGGACCTTGCCAATACCAGGATCGATTATTGCTGGGGCGGGATGGTCGATATGACCGCCGACCGGCTGCCGCGTGCGGGTGAACGCGAGGGGCTGTTCTATTCCATGGGCTATTCCGGGCACGGGACGCAGATGGCGACCTACATGGGTCAGATCATGGCAGAGGTGATGGACGGCAATACCACTGCCAATCCCTGGGGCGATTTCGACTGGCCCGCGATCCCGGGGCATTTTGGCCCGACATGGTTCCTGCCCTTCGTGGGGGCCTATTACAAATTGCAGGATTACCTGCACTGATGATGAAAGAGGTGAGCCCGATGGATATGACCAGAACCAGGCAATTCTACATTGACGGCGCATGGGTCGATGCATCGTCCGATGCCGGTATCGCCTTTGCCGATCCCGCGACGGAGCAGCAGACAGGCAGTATTGCGGCAGGCACCGCTGCGGATGTGGACCGCGCCGTCATCGCCGCGCGCCGGGCGTTCGACAGTTTTTCGCTGACCACGGTGGCAGAGCGCCGCGCCCTGCTGGGGCGTATTCAGGCGCAGCTGGAGGCGCGGGCCGAAGACCTTGCGCAGGCGATGACCCGGGAAATGGGCGCGGCCATCAGCTTTTCCCGCAGCACCCAGGTGCCCTTCGGGATTGCCCATATCCGTGCCGCCATCGAAGTGCTGGGAGATTACGACTTTCTTGTCCGGCAGGGCACAACCGCCATCCTGCGCGAGCCGATCGGCGTTTGCGGGTTGATCACCCCGTGGAACTGGCCGTTGTATCAGATCACCGCCAAGGTCGGGCCCGCCATCGCCGCCGGTTGCACGGTGGTTCTGAAACCCAGTGAGCTGTCACCGCTGAGTGCGATCCTTTTTGCGCAGGTCATGCATGATGCGGGCACGCCTGCGGGTGTGTTCAACATGGTGACCGGCACCGGGCCGGAGGTGGGTGCCGCCATCGCCTCGCATCCGGGTGTGGATATGGTTTCGATCACCGGCTCGGTGCGCGCCGGTGTGCAGGTGGCGCAGGCGGCTGCGGTGACGGTCAAGCGGGTGGTGCAGGAGCTGGGGGGCAAATCGCCCAATATCCTCTTGCCTGATGCCGATTTTGCCCGCGTCGTGCCGCTTGGTATCGCTTCGGGCATGCGCAATGTGGGCCAGTCCTGCAGTGCGCCGACACGGATGATCGTGCCGGCCGATCGTCTGGAGGAGGTCGAGGCGCTGGCGCGGGAACATGTCGCCACCCTGGTTGTCGGCGACCCGAAGAACCCGGAGACAACCATGGGACCGGTGGCCAACCGGGCGCAATATGACCGCGTGCAGCAGATGATCCGCGTCGGGATTGAGGAAGGCGCGCGGCTGATCTGCGGCGGGCCGGGCCGGGCCGAAGGAATCACCCAGGGGCTTTATGCGCGGCCGACGGTCTTTTCGGGTGTGCAGACCGCCATGCGCATCGCGCAGGAAGAAATCTTTGGCCCGGTGCTGTGCATCCTGCCCTATGAGAGCGAGGAGGAGGCCGTGGCCATCGCCAATGATACGGTCTTTGGTCTGGGCGGCCACGTGCAATCTGCCGATCTGGAAAGCGCGCGGCGCGTCGCGCGCCAGATCCGCTCCGGTCAGGTCCATATCAACCATCCGGCCTGGGATGCCCATGCGGCCTTTGGCGGCTACAAGCAATCGGGCAATGGCCGCGAATACGGTGTCTTTGGCATGGAGGAATGTCTGGAGACCAAGGCCATCCTGGGGTTCTTCCCGGGCTGATCGCGGCTGCTTTGCCTGCCAGTGAACACACCATTGACAGGTTAGGACAAGCGACCTAATGATAATGCCTAGGACGTTTGACCTAGGCATTATCCGGGGCGCAAGCATGACAGCGAAACCAACAGCGACGCGGGAGAAAATCGTAACGGCGGCGGACAGGCTGTTTTACGAACGGGGGTTCGAAGCCACGTCTTTTGCGGATGTCGCGGAACTGGTCGGCATTTCGCGCGGTAACTTCTATTATCACTTCAAAACCAAGGATCAGATTCTGGATGCGGTGATCGAACGCCGTATCAGGGACCGGCACGAGATGCTTTGCGGTTGGGTCGATGACGGCCAGCCGCCCCGGGACTGTATCGCGAATTTCATCGGTATCCTGCTGAAGAACAACAGGAAAATCCGGTCCTTCGGCTGCCCTGTCGGCACATTGTTTTCGGAACTGGCCAGGCTTGACCATCCCGGGGAAACCGGTGCGCGCGGCCTGTTCGACCTGTTCCGCGTGTGGCTGCGCCACCGCTTTCAGGACATGGGCTGCGGAAAAGAGGCCGATGCGCTTGCCCTGCATATTCTGGCCCGCAGCCAGGGTGTGGCGACCTTGGCCAATGCCTATCCGGACGAGGATTTCCTGGAGAGGGAAGTCGCGCAGATGCTGGCGTGGCTTGATGCCGTGGCAGATCAGCACAACAACCACCACTGATACGAGGACAGATCATGTATATCGTCACGCTTTCCCTCACGGCACAGAAATCAAGGGCATCGGAGTTCATGGCGGCCCATAATGCCTGGATCGCCCGTGGTTTTGATGAGGGTGCCTTTCTTCTTGTGGGCAGCCTGAAACCCCAGGGAGGCGGCGCCATTCTTGCCGCAGGCAGTGATCGGGCGGCGCTGGAGCAGCGCATTGCGGATGACCCCTTTGTACAGGAAGGTATCGCCATCCCCGAGATTCAGGAAGTCGCCCCGGCACGTACGGACGAGCGGTTGTCGTTCCTGACTGCGGCGTCATGACCGGATAAACCGGTGCAGCCATGCTGCGCCGATGCAGATGGTGTGACGGGTCAGAGACCCAGGATCACGGTATCGACGGCACGCGACAGGCGGTCGACCATCTCGTCAAGTTCGGCTTCGGTGGCGATGAAGGGCGGGGCCAGCAGCACATGGTCGCCGTGGCGTCCATCGCGGGTGCCGGGCATCGGGTAGCAGATCAGCCCCTCGGCAAAGGCGGCTTTCTTTACCTTGCCGGCAATGCCCAGTGCGGGGTCGAGCGGTGCTTTCGTGCTGCGGTCAGCCACGAATTCGATCCCCCGGAAAAGTCCGCGACCGCGGATGTCCCCGACATGGGCGTGCTGGCCGAAGCGCTGTTCCAGCGCCGCCTGCAGGTGCTGCCCCCGCGTGCGGACCTGCGCGGGCAGGTCCCTTTCCAGCAGTTCGGAGACAACGGCGAGCCCGGCGGCGGCCGCGACCGGGTGGCCGATATAGGTGTGCCCGTGCTGGAAGAACCCGGTGCCCGCCGCGATGGTGTCGTAGATCCGGGCCGAGCAGAGCATGGCCCCGATAGGCTGATACCCCGCGCCAAGGCCCTTGGCGATGCACAGGATGTCGGGCGCGATGCCGTCACCGTCGCAGGCAAAGAGGTGGCCCGTCCGGCCCATGCCGCACATCACCTCGTCGAGGATCAGCAACACGCCGTAGCGGTCGCAGATCTCGCGCAGGCGCTTGAAGTATCCCGGCACGGCGGGCACGGCGCCCAGCGTTGCGCCGACCACCGGTTCGGCGATGAAGGCCATGACGCTGTCCTCGCCCAGGCGCAGGATCTCGGCCTCAAGTTCATTGGCGACGCGCTGACCGTAAGCCTCCGGGGTCTCGTCTTCCGGGCGGTCGGCGTATTCGTAGCAGGGGGCGATATGGCTCATCTCGACCAGCAGAGGGCCGAATTGCTGGCGGCGCCAGGCGTTGCCGCCCGCCGAAAGCGCGCCGATGGTGTTGCCGTGATAGCTTTGGCGGCGGGCGATCAGATGGCGGCGCTGCGGTTCGCCGTTTTCGACATGGTACTGGCGGGCCAGTTTGATGGCGCTTTCAACGGCCTCGGAACCGCCGGAGACGAAATAGACCCGGTCAATGTCACCCGGCGCATTGGCAATCAGCAGATCGGCAAGTTTCTCGGCGGGGTCGGAGGTGAAAAAGCCGGTATGGGCAAAGGCCAGCTGGTTGACCTGCGCCTTGATCGCTTCGCGCACCCGCGCGTTGGAATGACCGAGGCAGGAGACCGCAGCACCGCCGGAGCCGTCGAAGTAACGCTTGCCGTCGGCGTCGATCAGATAGCAGCCTTCACCGCCGATGGCGGTCGGCAGGGTGGCGTGGCAATGGCGGGGGAAGACGTGGCTCTGGGTCATGACAGATGGTTCTCCAATAAGGAACGCAGCGCCGCGACGGAGGCGGCGTTGTCAGGGTGGGGGTGGTTGCAGTGATCGGTCAGGCTGTTTTCGAACCCCACGCGCAGCGCGCCACCTGCGCGGGCTGCGGCCAGCAGGCAGGCGTGTTCCTGGCTGCCAAAGGCGCAGACCATCCATCCCGCAGCCTTTGGCATGGCATCACGGAAAGGTTGCAGATCGTCGGGGGAAGACGCCTGGCCCGGCGTGTAGCGGCCCAGCACGAAGATCACTTCGGTTTGATCCGGCTGCACCTTGCCCTCGGCCTGCCAGCGGTTCAGCAGCGCGATGTCGTCGGTGTCATAAAGGATGTGTTGAACCTCGGTCCCCAGGTCGGCGCAGGTGCCATAGACCTGTGCCGCCAGCGCCGGGTCGCGGGCGATTTCGCGCACCGAGATCGAGGCCCAGCCAGGTTTCACCGCCTTCAGGCAGGCAAGCTGGTCGGCCACGTCAAAGATATCGCCCGCCTCTGTCGTGATCTGAAGCCGCAGGGCAGGCGCCCGAGCCGCGATTTCGGCCAGCGCCTCGCGGTAGCGTCCGGCGTCGAGCGAATGCCGCCCGTCGTCGTCCCGCACATGCAGGTGCAAGGCATCGGCCCCGGCGTTGGCACAGGCCAGGGCAGTGGCGGCGATCTGATCGGTGGTGACGGGCAGGGCGGGGTGATCCGCCCTGCTGCGCCGGGCCCCGTTCGGGGCGACCATGATGAAGGGGCGTGTCATGGCTCAGACCCTCCTGCGGTTGCTGTCGGGTCATGGGCGCGGTTCGTTCCCGCGCTGCCGCCGTTGACGACAACGGAAGCGTGCGGGGGGAGCGTGTCGGCCATCTGTTCCTGCCTTGTCTTGCGGCGGTTCGGGGTTGCTGTGTCTGTCTTCACCCTTGCGGCGAAAACGAATTCCGTCAATATCATCACAAAATAACGAATGTTATGTCCGGAGGAGCCGTTTTACATGGATCCCACGTTGCGCAGCCGCATCCTCGCGACCCTCAAGGACCAGATCCCGGATCTGCCGAAAGGGCTGCGCACCGTGGCCAAATATGTCGTCGATCACCCGTCCGACTTCGGGCTGGATCCGATCCGGCAGACGGCGAAGAAGGCGGGCGTGAGCACATATACCCTTGTCCGGCTTGCCGAACGTCTCGGCTTTGGCGGCTACGACGAGATGCGCGAACCCTTCCGTCAGGCGCTGGTTTCGGCGGCGGGTGTGATGGAAAAGCCCGCGTGGATCGACCGGCTGCGCGAAGCGGATGAGGTGGGGCGCATCCAGGCGGAGGCCGCGCTCAACAGCATGAGCATCGTGCAGCGCACGCTTGAGCAGCAGGACGCCGCGCAGATGGAGCGGGTGGTGACCATGCTGATGGCGGCACCGACGGTCTACCTTACCGCGGTGCGGGCGACCTATGCGCTGGCCTATTACCTGCATTATGTCGGCCGGATGGCGCTGCCCTCGCTGCAACTGATCCCGCGACATATGAACAGCCCGGTCGACGAGCTGCACGACGCGCAGCCGGGGGACGTCATGATCGCCCTGACCTTTACCCCCTATTCCCGCGAGACCATCGAGGCCTGCAAGCTGGCGCGGCGCAAGGGTGTGAAACTTATCATGATTTCAGACAGCGAGATCGTCGCACCGGACTTCAGTGCCGACGAAACCATGATCGCCTCTGTCCTGTCGCCGCATTACTTCAGCTGTTATGCCGGCGCCATGGCTCTTATCGAGGCGCTCATCACCCAGCTGGTGGCGGCCAGGGGCGATGCGGCGCGACAGCGAATCGCTTCTTACGAGGCCATCCGCGCAGAGAGCCATGCCTATTGGTCAGCGCAGAAAAAACGTTAGTTTTTGGTGTTTGGGGGCAGAACGGGCCGTTCTGAAGGCCGGTTTTTCAAGGACCGCCCGCAACAGGCATCGGACAGGCCCGTCTCGGGACTCCATCGGGCAATATCTGCGTGTCGGGTCCCGGTCCGACGCATCAGCGCAGAACCGGCGTATCCCAGAGATTGAGCTTCACGCCGATCCCCTTCTCGATCGCATTGCGATAAAGGACCGTCCCCCATGCCACATCCTCGACCGGCATGCCGCCGACGGAAAGCATGATGATCTCTTCATCGTTCCTGCGCCCGGGTGCGATGCCTGCGACGATGTCGCTCAGATCCTCCAGATCGTCCATTGTCAGACGTCCTTCGTCGACAAGGTCCATGAAACGCATACCGACAACGGGGATCGAATTGTGGGTCGGTTTGGGCACCTCATCAAACCAGGCCTCGTACAGGCCGGTATAATCCAGCACCTTGCGCACCTCCGGCCCTTCGACGCCCTTGTCGAAATTCCCCAGTGCGGGCATGGCCAGAAACGTGCCGGGGCTGATCCAGTCCCGTTCAACATGCGGATAGGCCGACGGATCGCCTGTCGCGCCGGAAGAACAATAGGCCACGACATCGGAGCCCCGCACCAGTTCTTCATTGGTTTCAACTTCGCGGATCGTCGTGACCTGGGGATAGGTCTCCCTGACCCATTCGAGGAAGTTTTTCAGGTTCTTGCGGCCGCGCCCTTTCACCTTCACCGTGTCGATCCCGGGGCAGGCCGCAATGAAGGCGCTGAGAGAGGTCTTGCCCATGACGCCAGGACCGAGAATGCCTGCCACCCGTGAATCTTGCCGTGCAAGATGGCGCGCGCCGACGCCCGGAATGGCGCCTGTCCGGTAGGCCGAAAGCAGGTTCGCCGACATCAGCGCAAGGGGCGCGCCGGTGTCGGTGTCTGTCAGGATGAACATCAGGATTGACCGCGGCAGGCCACGTTCGCGGTTTTCGATGTTCGAGCCGTACCATTTCACACCGGCGGTGCCGAAGTTGCCGCCCAGATAGGCGGGCATGGCCATGAACCGCCGGTCCACCGTGGGCTTTGGCATGTTGGGAAATGGCGAGTCTTCGGGAAAGAGGATCAGCGATCCGTGCGAGCTGTTGTTCGTGCCTGCCATGCGGTAATCGCCCCTGGACAGGAGTGCGAACATCTCTTCCATTGCATCCACGCAGGCGGGCATATCGGTCACACCCGCGCGGACCATGTCCGGTTCGGACAGGTAGATGAAATCGATCTTGGTGGAAACACTCATGGCTTCTTCCTCCTGGTCTTTCGTGCCGTTCGCCCGCCTGCAGGGCAGGCCGCGGGCCCTTGCCCGGGCAGCAAGACGCGATGGTCTTAATACCCGGCCACCTGCGGAGCCGCGGCAAAACGTGACTGATTGTTACCGGGTCGCGGGACAGCCGGGAACGGCACTTGCGGCCAGTTTCTTGACAGTTCCGGCCAGGTGACCTGAGCGTGCGTGTCAAAGCTGTTGGCGACACTTCGACGGTAAACAATCCCTTGACGGTATTTTATTTCATACATAAAACTATGCATATACATAGAGCGGAACAGGGCATCGTCGGGCCATCCATAAGCTATGAACTACGCATCGTTTCGAGTGAGATTGAAAAGGTGACGCGGATCGAAGTGGCCCCTTCGACCCCGATGGTATGGACCGCTTTATGACTGTCAGCGCGGCGACCGCGGCACAGGCCGATGCGATGTGATTGAATGCAATCCGGAACAGCGCGATGTCATCCTGAGCGACATCCAAAAGACCGCCAACAAGGTTGTAAGAAACGGAGAGAAAAATGAAGATTTGGTATCAGAGCTATGTTGATTACGAAAACGGTGCCACCTACTGGGAGCACCTGCGCGAGAACCTGAACGCGGCCATGTCTCCGGGGACAACCGTGGATATTCACGGCATCACACCTTACGACAGCTATGCCCATCCGCTGGTCGAGTTCCGCTGCGCCCGCGAGATGATTGCCAATGTGATCCGGGCAGAACGCGAAGGTTACGATGCCGTTGTGGTCGGGCATTTTCAGGATGCGGGATTGTACGAAGCGCGCAGCGTTGTCGACATCCCCGTGATCGGCCTGGGCGAGGCGACGATGCTCTGGTGCTGCCAGCTGGGGCAGCGCCTTGGCATCGTGACGATCAACCCCCGGTTCATCCCCTGGTTCCACCAGCAGATCGGCAAATACGGCCTGCGTGACCGGGTTACGGGCGTTCATTCCCTGAAGTTTGAGCCGGGTCAGATCCTTGGGGCCTATGGCGACGCGGACAAGGCGCTTGAGGTCAAGGATCTCTTCGACAAACAGGCGGCGCCCCTGGTGGAACAGGGCATCGACGTGGTGATCCCGGGTGGCGGCATTCCGATGGTCCTTTTTGCGCAGTTCCAGAACCACAATGTCGGCGGTGCGCCGGTCATCAATGGCATCCCCATAGCGATCAAGATGGCGGAGATGGCCGTCAGTCTGAAACAATTGACGGGCCAATCCGTCAGCCGCACCGGAGATTACGTGAAGGCTCCGCCGGAAGTGATCGAGGAATTCCTGACGCATCCGAAAGGTCTGTAAGGCACCGAAAAGTTGTCAGGCGTTGGCCCAAGCGGAGGGTCGGAAGGAGAACGCCTGTACCCTGGCGCATACGGCGTGTTCCGGGCCTGGGTGCCAGTGATCGACGGCAGCAAAGTCCCGCATCGCCGCTCCACAGCCCGGCGATGCGCTTTGTTGCGCAAGACCGGTTTGAATGGGAAGTTCACGGCTTTCGACACCAGAAACCGAGTTGTGAGGTCGAACAGGTTGAGCGCCTGTTCGATCTGGGTCATGCCCGGTCGCACATAGGTCGGCAGGGCCTGCCCAGCGGGGGTCTGGCTCACGCCTGCGCTGCTGCGCTTGAACAGCCGGATTCCGACCAATTGCTCCAACCCGCGAATGATCCGCGATACGTTTGGGTGCGCGGTATGAATCGCTTCGGCGGCTTTTGTAACCGACTTGCAATCCGCGACCTGCGGAAAATTCCAATTGACGCATCTTGATCGGGCGACGGCTCACGGGTGTTTCCGCCGTGAAGAGGTTCGAAGTCGCATATTCATCTCGAAGTGCGCCCTGATCTGGCTCGCAAGGCGGTTCAAAGCAGATCAGCTCATGGTCGAAGTCTGTAGTGAAGCCCTGCCATCGCAGGGCACCGGATTCTGGCCCGGAGACCGCGCGCAGGGGCGGTGGGCGCCCCTTTTCCCTGTTGTCACCGGTGAAATGCCTTTGATGCCGGGCAGAGATTTCCAAAATTCTTAATAAAAACAATAATATAACTCTATAAGTATGCGAAATATCATTTTTGTATGCAATTTAGCTTTACAGAATGCAGAAACAGGACCTAGCGTAGAGAGGACAGGAGAACCCATGCCCCATACGCTTCGACAACAACTCGCCGACCTCGTTCTTCTCGGGGAACTGAAACCCGGAGACCGCCTTGATGAACACAAGCTTGCCGAGCGTTTCGGCGTGTCACGCACGCCCATCCGCGAGGCGATCCGACAGCTTGGCGCCTCCGGCCTGATCGAAATCCGGCCCCGCCGGTCGGCGGTCGTGCGCAGCTTTGATCGGACCGAGCTGAGCGAGGCTTTCGAGGCCATGGGAGAGATCGAGGCGCTTTGTGCCGCCCGCGCCGCCGTGCGGTTCAACGAATCCGAACGGTTGCGCCTGCGTGCCCTGATCGCCACGTCCGAGGATATCACCGCGCGCAAGGATCGCTCCGCTGCGCTGGAGATGGATTTCGAATTTCACGGATTGCTGCATGACGGCGCGCGCAACTGGATGCTCAAGACCGTGGCCGAAGAGACCCGGCTGAAGATCACCCCTTACAGCGCCGCGCTGTTCACCATGGAAAGCTACGATGCCGATTTGGGGCGTCCGCATAATCAGCACGCCGAAATCGCCGAGGCGGTGCTGGTCGGTGATGGGGATCGCGCCGGGGCGCTGATGCGCGAACATATCGCCCAGGCCCTGATCGCCCTCCAGCAGTTCTTTGAAGAGACGGCGGCGCAGCCGGATGCGCCCAAGGCAAAAGGCAGAACCTGATGAGCCATGCATATCTCGGCCCCGGCCGCGCGCAGATGTTCGCCACCGGCGCGATGTGCGCCACGTCGCACCCCTTCGGCGCCCGCGCGGCAATCGAGGTTCTGGGGCAGGGCGGCAATGCGGTGGATGCGGCGGTGGCCGGGGCGGTCGTTCTGGGGTTTTGCGAACCTGCGATGACCGGGCTGGGTGGCGATGTCTTTGCGTTGATCCACGATGCCAGGACCGGTGAAAGCCGCGGCCTGAACGGGTCTGGCCGTGCGCCTGCGGCGCTGGACGCGGCGGATCTGCGGGCGCAGGGGATGCAGGCCATCGGGCTCGATTCGGTTCATTCCGTCACCGTGCCCGGGGCCGTCGATGCCTTTGGGCGGTTGATCGCGGAAGAGGGCCGGCTGGACCTGGCCACGGTGCTGGCCCCGGCGATCCGCTATGCCGAAACCGGGGTGCCGGTGCATCGCCGCACCGCCATCGACGCCGACCATTTCAGCCACCGGCTTCAGGGGGCGGGGCGGCAGCACTTCCTGAACCACGGCAAACCCTACCGCGAGGGCGATATCTTTGTGGCACCCGGCCAGGCCGAAGCACTCAGGCTGATCGCAAAGGACGGTGCGGGCGCATTCTATGAAGGCCCGATCATGGAGGACATCCTGTCGAGCCTGCGCGCGGCGGGCGGTCTGCACACGGCGGAAGATTTTGCCAAGACCCGCGCCGATGCGGTGACCCCAATCCGGCGCGCCTATCGCGGGCATGATCTGGTTGAATTGCCGCCGAACGGGCAGGGGGCCACCGCCCTACTGATCGCGGCATTGCTTGAAAAGTTCGATATCGGCGCACTTGACCCCAATGGGGCAGAGCGGGTTCACCTGGAAGCCGAGGCCACACGCCTGGCTTACGGTGCCCGCAACCTTTTTGTCGGCGATCCGGGCAACGCGACGCTTTCCCTCGACGGCATGTTGTCCGAGGCGGCAATCGATGCGCTGGCCGCCGAGATCGATCCGAAACGGGCCGGCACCCTGATCCAGCCGCGAACAGAGGCTTTGCACAAGGATACGGTCTATATCACCGTGGTGGATGGCGACGGGCTTTGCGTGTCGCTGATCTATTCGATCTTCTGGCCCTATGGCTCCGGTTTCGCGTCGGAACGTTTCGGGATCGGGCTGCAGAACCGGGGCGCGGGCTTCACGCTGGAAGAGGGCCATGTGAACGAGCTGCGCGGCGGCAAGCGTCCGCTGCACACGCTGATCCCCGGTCTGCTGGAAAAACCCGGCGAATATGCCATGCCCTTCGGGGTGATGGGCGGGGCCTATCAGGCGACGGGCCACGGCCATTTTGTCTCCAACCTTGTTGATTATGGCATGGACATCCAGGCTGCCATCGACGCGCCGCGCAGCTTCCTCGACATCACCTCCGGCATGCTTGATCTGGAACAGGGCTTTGACGACAGTGTTGCGGCCCGCCTTGCAGAGATGGGGTACAAGGTGCAACGCCCGCCGGTCGGCATGGGCGGGGCGCAGGCGATCCGCCGCGATGTGGCCGGTGGCCTTCTGACCGGCGGCAGCGACCCGCGCAAAGACGGCATGGCCCTGGGGGTGTAGGATGAACGGTCCGACGCCACGCAGTTCCCGGACCCGACCCCGTTTCAGTTTTGCGGGCGCGCTGCGCGGTCTGGCGGCTGTCGCCGTGATCTCGCTGCTGATGTTGCAGATCGTCGTCGTGGCCCTGCGCTATGTCTTCTCGATCGGCGCGCCATGGGCCACCGATCTGCTGACCTACCTCTTTTTCTTCATCGTTTCGCTGCCGCTTGCCGGGGTGCTCTTGCGCAATGAAAGCGTGCGCGTGGACGTGATGAACCAGCGCTTCCCGCCCGCCCTGCGCGACTGGATAGACCGCTTCGCCCTTCTGGGGCTGCTGTTCCCGGCTATGGCCTGGGCGGCGTGGAAATCGGTGCCGATGGTACAGACCTCCTGGCGGGTTCTGGAAAGCTCTCCGACCCTGGGCGGCCTGCCGGGCTTTTTCATCCTCAAGACGATCACGGCGCTGCTTTTTGTCACGCTTGCCGTTGTCGCCCTGATCCTCGGGCTCCGGCCCCGCCTCTACCGGCGCAATCCGAGCGAAGAAAGCGATGCGACATGAGCGGTGCCCTGCTTGTCCTTCTCGGGGTCACGCTTTTGTGCGGTATCCTTTCCGGTGCGCCGGTGTCCTTTGTGCTGATCGGGGTGCCGACGGTGGTCGCCTTCCTCGGCGCGGTGCTGGGCGTGTTCGATCTGGGCTTTCTCGCCGCCTTCCCGTCGCGGGCCTTTGGCATCCTGACCAACGACGTGTTTCTGTCGGTGCCGCTCTTTGTCCTGATGGGCGGCCTTCTGGAACGGTCGAGCATCGCCAAGCGGATGATGCTGACGGCGGGCGCGCTTTTCGGGAACCGCGAAGGCGGCATGGCCTATGCGGTGGTCATCGTCGGGGCGCTTCTGGCGGCGTCCACCGGGGTGATCGGGGCGACGATCTTCATGCTGGGCATGATCGCGATGCCGGCGATGCTTGAGGCGGGCTATTCGAAATCCCTGGCGTCGGGGGTCATCTGTGCGGCCGGGTCGCTGGGTCAGATCATCCCGCCCTCCATCCTGCTGATCCTGCTGACCGACCAGATCTCGGCAGCCTATCAGGCCGGGCGGCGCTCAGCCGGGGAATGGGCGGTCGAACCTGTCTCCGTCGGGGATCTCTTTGCCGGGGCGTTCATTCCCGGCCTCCTGCTGGTGGTCCTCTATATCCTTTACATTCTGTTCACTTCGATCCGGACCCCGGCCAGCTGCCCGCCGGTGGTGACACGTGATGCCGCGGGCAACCGGACCCGGCCGGACCTGCGCGAGGTCACCTATTCCCTGCTCATGCCTTTGCTGCTGATCGTGATCGTGCTCGGTTCGATCCTTGGTGGCGTGGCCACGGCGACAGAAAGCGCGGCGCTTGGCGCGGCGGGGGCGCTGGTGATGACAGCGATGAACCGCGACGGCGTGCCGCTCTGGCGCATGCTGTTGTTGATGGCGGTACTGCCCGCCGCCTTCGCGCTGGTTGCCGTCAAACTGTCCGGCGGTGCGCAGGCCTCGCCGCTGGCGGGGGGCATCGGGCTGGTGGCGCTGGTCGTGATGTGCCTTGGCACCCTCAGTGCCCTGCTGCAGGAATTGCGGCGCGGTGGCATGTGGGACGCCGCTGTCGACACCGCCAGCATGGTCGCCATGCTGACGCTGATCGTGCTGGGGGCGACGATGCTGTCGCTGGTCTTCCGTGGCCTGCACGGCGAGCAAATGGTCGAGAGCTTCCTGCACGGCCTGCCGGGTGGAGAGATGACGGCGGTGCTGGTCGTGATGGCGATCATCTTCGTGCTCGGCTTTGTCATCGAATATGTCGAGATCATCTTTATCGTCGTGCCGATTGCCGGGCCGCCGCTGATGGCGGCGGGTGTCGATCCGGTCTGGTTCGCCATCCTGATCAGCATGAACCTTCAAATCAGCTTCCTCACGCCTCCCTTCGGCTATGCGCTGTTCTACTTCCGCCGCGTCGCACCCGAGAGCGTGAAGACCCTGGACATCTACAAGGGGATCCTGCCGTTCATCCTCTTGCAGATCGTCGCGCTGGCCATCGTCTTCCTGGTCCCGGACCTGGCGACCTGGCTCCCCGACACGATCTACAAATGAGCGGCCCAACCAACAGGGATGATAAAGAAATGAAAAGAAGAGCCTTCATCACCGCCGCATCCGTCGCCTCGGTGACCCTCGCGGCCCCCCGGATCGCCAGCGCCCAGGCGCAGCATAACTGGAAACTCGTCACCTCCGTGCCGCGCGGCCTGCCCGGGCCCGGCGTCTCGGCCCTTCGCTGGGCCGAGCGTGTCACCGCGATCACCGAGGGCGCGATCAACGTGCAAGTGTTCGGCGCCGGCGAGCTGGTGGCACCCTTTGCCACCCAGGAAGCCGTCGAAAGCGGGACCGCCGAGGTTTACCACGGCTCCGGCACATGGTTTTCCGGCCGGGACATCGCGCATGCCTTCTTCACGGCCGCACCTTACGGGCTGACCTTCGATGAGATGCATGCCTGGATGTATTACGGCGGCGGCCAGGAACTGCTGGACGAATTCACCAATCCGCGAAATCTCAAAGTGTTCATCGGTGGCGGCTCCGGCCTGCAGACCGCCGGCTGGTTCAAGAAACCGATCACCTCGCTCGACGACCTGCAGGGGCTGAACTTCCGCGCTGCCGGTCTTTATGGCGAAGTGCTGCGCAAGCTCGGCGTCAATCCGACCTCGATTCCACCGGGCGACATCTTTGCCGCGCTTCAATCCGGCGCGCTGGACGGCGCCGAATGGGTCGGCCCGTCGAACGACCTGGCCTTCGGCCTGCAGAACGTCGCAAAGTACATGTATGCGCCCTCGCCGGTCGAGATTTACGGCGGCATCGAGTTCGGCATCGGCATGGACGCCTGGAATGCGCTGACCGACGGCCAGCGCGTCATGGTCGAAGCGGTGACCGAGGCCGAGGCCAACCGGTCCTCCGCCGATACGCTGCATGCACATTTGCAGGCCTATGAAAAGCTGAGCGCCATGCCGGACCTGACCATCGATACATTCCCCGATGAGGTCTGGACCGCGATCCAGGACGCCTCCCGCGAGGTGATCGAAGAGGTGAAGGAGACGAGTGATTTCCACCGCCGTTTCGTCGACGCCTATTATGCCTATGTCGGTCAGGCGACGCAGTACAAGCGCTTCTATGACACGGGCTTCCTGCAGGCACGGCAGAACTTCATCCTTTGAAGCTCCGGGCGATCTTCCCGCCGCTGATCGGGTTCCTGATGGTGCCCATGGGATCGGCGGCGGGTTGTTCAGGGTGATCCGGTTTTGAACCAGCGCCAGACCACCCCAACCGTCACAAAGAGATACCCTATGACCTGCGAAACCCCCATCTATACTGGTCCCGAGCTCTGCGCGCTCAGCGCGGTCGAAGCGGTCGATCTTCTGCGCCGGGGCGACGTGTCGGCCCTTGAGCTGATCGAGGCGGCCCAGACCCGGCACGCCCAGACAGATCCGGCGATCAACGCCATGCCGACACCCTGTTTCGACCGGGCGCGGGCGGCGGCTGGGGCGCTTCAAACACCCGGCGAGGACCGGGGCGCTTTGTATGGCCTGCCTGTCGGGATCAAGGATCTGACTGCGGTGGCCGGGGTGCGGACCACTTTCGGCACGCCGGGTCTGGCCGATTACGTGCCCGAAGCCTCCGATCCGCTGGTTGACCTGATCGAGGCGCGGGGCGGCGTGGTGCTGGGCAAGACGAACACGCCTGAATTCGGGGCCGGGGCAAATACGTTCAATGCCATCTTCGGCGCCACGCGGAACCCCTGGGACACCCGCCTGAACCCCGCCGGGTCCTCGGGCGGGGCAGCGGCACAACTGGCTGTCGGGCAGGCATGGCTCAGCCAGGGCTCGGATCATGGTGGCAGCCTGCGAACCCCGGCGGCCTATTGCGGAGTGGTGGGCCTGCGGCCCAGTCCCGGGCTTGTCGCGGGCGGACCGGCACAGGCGGGTTATCTCACCGAAGGTGTGCAGGGGCCGATGGCGCGCTCCGTCGCGGATTGCGCGCTCTTCCTCGACACGATGACCGGGTTCGATGCGCGCTACCCGCTGTCCTACCCCCGCGCGTCCGCACCTTATCTTGCGGCGACAGACCGGGCCGAGGTCACCAAATTGCGCATCGGCTACCTGCCGGACCTGTCCGGTGAAAGCGCGGTCGACACCGACATGCGCAGCCATATCGACGCGGCGATGCAGAAGATGGCGCAGGCGGGCGCTTCGGTCGAGGAGGTTGCGCCGGATCTGTCAGGTATGCGGCGGGCCTATTCCATACAGCGCGGCCTGCTCTGGGCCAGTCTGATGCGCGACATCGACCCGGCGATCCGCAGCGGGTTCAAGCAGACGCTGGAGGACAACCTGCAGTTCGGCCTGAACCTGCAGATGGATGATATCATCGACTCGCAACTCATCCGCTCGCGCCTCTATGACGAAACCCGGGCGGTCTTTGCGCAGGTCGACGTGCTCGCGGCACCTGTCGTCGGCTGCATGCCCCATCCGGTCGAAGAGGAATGGGTGCGCCGGGTCGGTGGCCGGGATCTGGATTTCTACATGGACTGGCTGGATTGCGGCTTTCTCGCGACAGCTGTTGGCTTGCCCGCCATGTCGGTGCCGGTCGGGCTCAACGCGCAGGGCGTGCCGGTCGGGCTGCAATTGATCGGCAAGCCGAGGGGCGAGGCGGACCTGCTGGCGGCCGCCCGCTGCGTCGAACAGGTTTTCGGCGGGCCGATGCCGGTTTTTGACCCCAGGGTGACCCACATCTGACAGGAAGCGCAACGGCGGGTGGTCGATCGCCACGATGGCCGCAAGCTGGCCGCATCCGAAGAATCCGTTTCACGCCATTTCGCCGGTGTTCCACCCCGATGAATACCCTCCGCGCCTCACCCTTTCGGCGGCGCATGAGGTGGCGCTTTGCCTCTATTTGATGGAGGAGGCGATCACCAAGGGTCTCAACGGCGGCGTTGCGGCGATCATGGTCGAGCCGATCATGGGCAACGGTGGCCATATCGTTCATGCGAAAGCCTAACACGAGGGGCTGTTGGTGTCCTGCGAGTTGGTCCGTGACCGGCAGGCCAAAACCTCATCCCCCAGGGCCGCGGCAGAGGTAAGCCGGCGCGGGCCGGCGCGCCGCGCATTCAAAGGGTCGCGTTACGGTCCGAGACCCATTTCCAAAGGGCATTTGCGACCGGACCCGGAGAAGACTCCCGGCGGCGCATGGCAAAGATTTCAGAACGCCGCGGAGAGAAACCATCGACCGCTATTGGACGTAATGAGCCATCTGCGATTTCCTGACGGATCAGGTGATCCGGCATGCCGCCCCAGCCGAGCCCGGAGAGGATGACCTGTTTCTTGGCGGCAAAGTCCGAAACCGTCCATCGGCGGGCACCGGGCAGAAGGTCGCGGCTCTGGCTGTCGTCGGGTCCCGCGGTGCCCGAGACAACGATCTGCGGGATCGCCTGCAACACCGACAAAGGCAGGGTGCCCGGCCCGAGCCGTTCGGCCAGCGCGCGGCAGGCCACGGGCCGGATCTGGACCACGGCCAAGGGGCGTGTCTCGACCTCCTCCAGCGGCACACCGTCCAGGGTCGCTATCGCGACATCGGCCCGGCCTTCCATCAGGCGCGCAAGCGGGCCGCCCATCATTTCCGTGGACAGCCGCAGATGCGTCGCCGGGAAGCTTTTGCCGAGGTCGGCCAGCACCGGCAAAAGCAGGTCCAGCGGCAAGGTTGCGCTGACGGCGAGGCGCAGCTCCGGCTCTTCATGTGCGCGGAGCCGGGCGGCGGTCGCATTCAGTTCCCGCATCTCGGTCAGGACGCGAATGGCTTCGCGGTAGAACACCCGCCCCTCGGCAGTCAGGGTCGGGCGATAGGTGTCGCGCGACAGAAGCTTCAGCTCCAGTTCGTCTTCAAGCTGGCGGATCGTGTGGCTGATGGCGCTTTGCGATTTGTTCAGCCGTTCTGCGGCCCCGCGAAAGGTGCCGGTGGCGACGACGGCGTCCAGGGCGAGCAGTTGATGATGTTTCATGATGATTAGGTATATTGGTTATTTATGTGAAAACTCGATATTATCTATAAATCATTATGCGCGCTAGAGACAGGGTATTCCCAGACCAGGAGACCCCATGATGAAACTCTACTACAAACCCGGCGCCTGCCCCCTTGCCAGCCACATCGCGCTTTACGAGACCGGTGCGGCCTTTGAAATCGAGGCGGTCGATACCGATACCGGTCGCACGGAATCCGGCGCGGATTTTCGGGCAATCAACCCCAATGGTTACGTGCCGGCCCTCCGGCTTCCTGACGGTGCCGTTCTGACCGAAGGTGCTGCAGTTCTGCAGCTGATTGCTGATCGCCATCCGGAGGCCGGGCTGGCACCGGCGCCGGGGAGTTTCGACCGCGCCCGTCTGCACGAGGCGCTGAACTGGATTTCCGCCGAACTGCACAAGGCCTTTGGCCCGTTGTTCCGCGCAGGCACTACCGAGGACGAACAGGCCGCCGCTCGCATCGCGGTCGGAACGAAATTCGATCGGGTAGAGGCCCAGCTCTCGGATGGCCGCATCTGGCTCGTGGCCAACCAATTCTCGGTCGCTGACGCCTACCTCTTTGCTGTGGCGAACTGGGCAAACTTCACCGGGATTGAACTGTCGAACTGGCCGAACCTTGCCGCGTTGGTCGATCGCGTGGCTGCCCGGCCTTCCGCCCAAAAGGCGATGATAGCCGAAGGATTGATCCAGTGAATCCCGCAGAACACCACCGCATTGCAGAGCTGATGGAGGTCTATTTCGAAGGTCTGCATCAGGCGGACAGCAGAATGTTGCGCCGGGTCTTTCATCCGCAACTGGCCTATGTCTGCGCCACCGAGGGCGACGAGCTGTATCTCGACCTTGAAACCTACATGACCCGCATCGACGGGCGCGAGCCGCCCGCCCGGCGCGGTGATCCGCGCGACGAGGCGATCCTCGAGATTGCCTTTGGCAGCCCCCGCCTGGCCCGCGTTACCGCGCGCATGAGTATGATGGGGCGCAGCTATCTCGACTACCTGACACTTGTTCCGCATGACGGTGCATGGTGCATCGTGACCAAGGCCTTCACTTACCTGCCGCGAGAGGACTGACCCATGCCCTATGTCAACATCAAGATCACCCGCGAAGGCGGTCCTGAAGGAACCGGCCCTTCGGCTGAGGAGAAAAGCCGCCTCATCAAGGGTGTCACCGATCTGTTGCAGGAGGTCCTTGGCAAGGACCCCGCGACGACATTTGTCGTGATCGACGAGGTCGCGCTGGATGACTGGGGGATCGGTGGGTTGCCGGTGCCGGATTACCGGCGGCAGCAGGGAAGACCCGCCTGACCGCAGCCTATGGCCTGTCGGCGGTCGGCTTTGGCATTCACCGTATAAAAACCACTATGCGGTTAATAATTGCGCTTGCCGGAATTAATTGACACGACTAGGGTGCGGGGGGAGAGGAGACCCCATGAAAACCAACGAAGGCGTTATCAACACATTCATCGAGGCCGGGATTACACGCGGATTCACGCTGCCCGGCCTTGGCATCACCTGGTCGCTGCCGGCCTTTTACGACCGCCAGGAGGAGTTCGAGCTTGTGCTTGCGCGCTCGGAGCAAAGTGCCTCGGTCATGGCCCAGGTGGCGGGCAAGCTGACGGGAAAGCCGGGGGTGCTGATGGCGCAGGGGCCCTTTGCCACCAGCACGGGGGCCTTCGGGATACTGGAGGGGTATTTCTCATCCTCGCCGATGGTCGTGATCACGGATACCTCCTGCTACGACGGCTTCGCACAGCATGGTGTTTATCAGACCATGACGGGTGATTACGGCGCCGGTGATGCCTTTGCCGTGCTCAAGACCATGACGAAATACGCCACTTACGCGACCACGCCGACCGAGGCGGTCTATGGCACCCAGCTTGCGATCAAACATGCGATGACGCCCCGGCAGGGACCGGCGGCGATGATCATGCGGACCAACATCATCCGCGCGGAGGTGCCGGAAGACGCCCGTGCACGGCTTTATCCGACCGAAGGCTACCTGCGGCGCACGCCGATGGTGCCGGACCGCGAGGCGTTGCAGGCCATTGCCGAGGCGCTGGCAGGGGCGAAGGCGCCGGTGATCATCGCGGGCAACGGGGTCTATATGAGCCGTTCGGGCGAGAAGCTGCAGCGCTTTGCGGAAGCGCAGGGTGTTGCCGTCGCGTCGAGCTATCATGGCAAGGGTGTGATCGACGAGACCTGTCCGATTGCGGTCGGGATGATGGGCAACTGGGCCTCTGCCTCTGCCAACCGGATGGTACAGGCGGCGGATGTGATCCTTGTTCTGGGGTGCAGCCTGGGGCCGGAATATACGCGGTTCCGCGATGCGCAGATGATGCGGCCCGGAGATCAGACGATCATTCAGGTAGACACAGATCCGCATAACGCGGGCTGGGTCGTGCCGGTGGATATGGCGGTGACGGCGGATGTGGCCGATGTGCTGGATTTCCTGCTGGGGGCCGAGGGGCCAAAGGCGGGCGTTTTTGACGGGCGTCTTCGCCGGATTGCGGCGATCCGGGAACAGAACGATTATGGCGTGCTGCCGGAGTACAAGACCGCGCCGGGGACGGTGCATTATGCCGACATCATGCGCGGTCTGGGAGGATTCCTGGAGGCGCAGGACCTGCTGACGCTGGACGCCGGGACAAACCGGATCTGGGCGACCTCGCGCCTGCCGCTGCGCCATCCGCATCAGCTGGTCGCGCCCGGTGGGATCGGCGGCATGGGGTGGAGCACGCCCGCTGCAACCGGGGCCAAGATCACCTGCCCGGAAAAGCGGGTGACCGGGCTGATCGGGGACGGCGGTTTTGTGATGACGATGGATGCCGTCGCCACGGCGGCAGAACAGGGGATCGACGTGGTCTATGTTGTTGCGAACAACGCCGGGCTCGGGATGGTGCGCGACAATCTGGGCAACCAGCGGATCGGTGTCGATTTCATGGATCATGATTTTGCCAAGGTCGCCGAAGGGCTGGGCGGTTCGGGGCTGACGGTGACGGAAGCCGACCAGATGGGCGATGCCCTGCGCGAGGCGCATGGCCGGTCCGGGCCGGTCGTGATCGACGTCAAGGTCGACCCGGCAGCCAGCCACCGCGATTGTTCGGACTATGGCGATCTGATGGATCCGGCGACGCTGAAGTGAGCTTTGGCTGGGGATGACGCACACCTTCGCACAAGACACGCGAATTCATATGGGGTAATGCAGGCCCCATGACAGATGCAAAGAAACCCAAACTCACCGCCAACCGGCGGGGCAGACCGCGGCAAGACATGGGTGCCGCGGCCCTGAACGACGACCGGCCCTTTGTCACCTCGCTGGCGCGGGGCCTGTCGATTCTGCGGGCCTTTCAGGCCGAGGACATGGTGCTTGGCACCCAGGTCATCGCGGAACGGACGGGGCTTCACAAGACAACCGTGTCGCGGTTGCTGGGAACGCTGACCAAGCTGGGATACCTGCGGTATCTGCCGGAATATGGCAAATACGCCGTTTCAAACCAGGTTCTGACTCTGGGTTTTGCAGCCATCGGGCGGTTCGGTTTCGCCGAGATGGTGCGGGGCCATATGGAGAAGATCGCCAGCGGTGGCGATTGCGCCGTGGCGCTGAGCGTTCGGGACGAGCGCGACATGATGTTTGTCGAGCTGATCCGCAAGCCGACGGCGGTGGCGCTGAACCTGAATGTGGGGTCACGTATTCCGCTGGCGCTGTCTGCACCGGGGCGTGCCTATCTGGCCTTTGCGGAGGGGCAGGAGCGTGAACGCGCTTTTGCCGATCTGGCAAAGCTTTATGGCGACAGCTGGGAGGAGCGGGTGCGCCCGGATTTGCAGGCCGCGCTCGACCGTTTTGTGACGCAGGGCTATGCCGACAGTTTTGGCGACTGGAACGCCCAGCACAACGCCATCGCGGTGCCGGTGCGCGAGCCTTTGACCGGTGACATCTATACCATCAGCGTTGGTGGCAATGCCGCGCTGCTGCCGCCGGAAACCCTGCGCGCACAGCATCTGCCGCAATTGCTGAGCGCGGCACAGGCGATTTCCACCCTGGGCGGTCGGGTGCATTGAGGCGGGTCAGCCGGACCGCCTGAAGCGGGACCGAAGCAGCGGCCAGAGCAGGATTGCCGCTGTCACCGCAAGGAGCGCCAGTGCGATGGGACGCTCCAGGAAGGCCAGGACATTACCGTCCGTCAGGATCAACCCCTGCCGCAGTGACATCTCGATGGTTGGTCCCAGGACCATGCCGATCACGATGGGGGCCAAGGGGTAGCAGAGGTAGCGCAGGAGGGCACCGCCGACCCCGGCGGCAAAGGCCACCCAGATGTCGAAGGTGCTGCCATTCACCCCATAGGCACCGACCGTCGAGATGATCAGGATCAGGCCGATCAGGATCGGTTCCGGGATTCGCAGGATGCGGGTGAACAGCGATGCGCCCAGGGCACCGGTGGCGAACATCACCAGGTTGACCAGGATCAGGCAGAGGAAGATCGCATAGATCAGATCGAGGTGGTTGGCGAAAAGCTGCGGGCCGGGGGCGATGCCCTGCACCACCAGCGCCCCCAGCATCACAGCGGTGACAGGGTCGCCCGGAATGCCGAGGGCGAGGGTCGGCACCAGTGCGCTGCCGGTCACCGCGTTGTTTGCGGATTCGCAGGCGACCAGCCCGTCGGGCTCGCCCTTGCCGAAATTCTCCTGCCGTTTCGAGGTGCGCCGCGCTTCGGAATAGGCGATGAAGGCGGCGGTGGCGGCCCCGGTGCCGGGCAGCGCACCAACGAAAGAGCCGATCATCGAGCCGCGCAACAGCATCCCCAGCCGGATGCGCCATTCCCGCCAGGGCGGCACGCGGAAGCCGACGCGCATCTCGGCGGGATCGGGCTTGTCGCCGTCAAGGTTGAGGACTCTCAGGAACATCTCTGAATAGGCGAAGATACCGACGATGACAGGGATCAGCGCAATCCCGGCGCTGAGTTGGAAGCTGCCGAAGGTATAGCGCATGTCGCCCGTCACAGGGTCGACGCCGATGGCGGCCAGCATCAGCCCGATGCCGCCCGAGACCAACCCCTTGGCCATCTGCCCGGAGGAGACACCGGCGATGCAGGTCATCGCAAAAAGGCCGAGGGCGAAGTATTCGATCGGGGTGAATTGCAGGGACAGGGCCGCGAGCGACGGGCCCGCGATGATGAAGATCGCGACGGAGAACAAACCACCCAGGGTCGAGGCCACGGTGACCCAGCCGAGCGCGAGATCGGCATCACCGCGCCGCGCCATCGGGAATCCTTCGAGCGCGGTGGCCGCCGCCTGGGGCGTGCCCGGCGTGTTGAGGATGATTGCGGTGATGGAGCCGCCATAGACCGAGCCGCAATAGACCCCCAGCATCAGCGCGATGGAGGGGATCTGCGGCAGGGAGAAGGTAAAGGGCAGGGCCATGGTCAGCCCGATGACGGAACCAAGCCCCGGCAGGACGCCCACGACGACCCCGACGATGGTGCCGCAGATGATGCAGACCATGGTCAGCGGGGTGGCGATCTGGGCCGCGGCGGTTATCAGAAGCTCCATCGTGATCCTATCTCCGGCTGCTCAGAAGCCGATGTCGAAGGGGCTGGCAGGAAGGATGATCAGGAACACCCGCTCGAACAGGAGCCAGACGGCGATGCTGTAGACCAGCGCGACGGCCATGATCGTGATCCAGGTGCGCCGGCCCAGCAGCAGCGGCACGGCGATCCCGAATAGGATGCTGGCGATGAGGAACCCCGCGAGCTGGATCAGGGCGCAATAGGCGGCGGTGGCCAGCACCAGCCACGCCACCCGCCAGGTCGGGCGCGGGCTGTTTTGCACGGCACCGCGCGGAGAAAAGACATTTGCCAGCAGGAAAGATTCCGCGATCAGCAGGAAGATCAGCACAAGGCGCGGGAAAAAGTAGGGGCCGCGTCCGGCGCTGTTGCGGGCAAAGGCGCTGACCTCGCCGAAGGTGAGCATGAGGAAGACCGCAGTGACCGCCACGATGCAGAGTGCCACGACCCGGTCCGCGATGATCGTGGACCGGAAGGGCGGGCGAGACGTCTTTTCCATCAGGTCGGGTCCTCCTGCCCAAGGCGCTGCCGCTCGATCCTGGCAGCGCCCCCGGTTCACTTCGAGAGCAGACCGGCCTTCTCAAGCAGGACGCGGTTTGTCTCGTATTTCTCCCGCACGAAAGCGGTGAACTCCACTGAACCCATATAGGCCGAGGGCTGTTTGACCGCTTCCATGCGTTCCTGGAACGGTGCGGAATTTACCGCAGCTTCACAGGCCCCTTCCAGGCGGGTCACGTCCCCTTCCGGCAGGCCCTTGGGCGCGACGATACCGCCCCAGATCGGGAAGTCGAGATCATATCCCTGTTCGGCCGCCGTGGCGAGATCGGGTTGTTCCTTCAGTCGTTCGGATTGCAGCATCGCCAGCGACTTCAGCTGTTCGGCGTTGCTGCTGAAGAAGGACACATGCGGGATGAAGACGTCGGCGGTGCCGTCCAGCAGCGCCTTGAGGGCGGGGCCGTCGCCGTTCACCGGCAGATAGGTCATTTCGATGCCCGCCGCTTCCGCCAGGGCCAGCCCCGCGATATGCGGCACGGAGCCGATGGCCTGTACCGCGAAGGTCACCTCGCCGGGGTTTGCCTTGGCGTGACTCACCATCTCCTCAAGCGTGGAGAAGGGTGCATCCTTGGCCACGGCGATGACGGTCGGGGCGGAATAGGCGAGGCAGATGTAATCGAAACTGTCGATGTTGTAGGGGAGGGCGCGCAGATGCGGCTGCGTGGTCAGCGGGCCGACCGGCGCCATGCCGAGCGTGCGTCCATCCGCGCGGGCGCGGGCGACTTCGCCGACACCCAAAGTGCCGCCGGCCCCGGCGGTGTTCTTGACGACGATATTGGCGTCCAGCGCGTCGGTCAGGCCGGATTGCATGGCGCGGGTGGTGATGTCGGTCCCGCCACCTGCGGCGAAGGGCACGACAACGGTGACCGGGCGATTTGACTGCGCCGATACGCCGGTCGCGGCCATTGTCACGGCGATGGCCGATGCGACCCCTGCCAGAGTTCTAATTGCATTGCGTTTCATACGGCCCTCCCAGACTCGTCCATTTTCCATTTCACCGCAGCCTTCTCCTCTTTACTGCGGTTGAATGTTTTGTATAACGGGATTATGTAAGATATAATGAAATATGCAAGAGCCAATTTGAGCGGCTGTGGGGAGTGAGAAAGATCGCATGAAACGTATGTCGGGACGTACCGCACTGATCACCGGCGCGGCGGAGGGGCTGGGCAAGGCTGTCGCCGCGCGCTTGTCGGAGGAGGGCGCGCGGGTGGTCGTGATCGACCGGGACGCAGCGGCAATCAAACGCGCTTCGGCTGAACCGGATATGGCGGATGTCACCTTCCGCCAGGTCGACATGATGGATGGCGATGCCCTTGCCGCAACACTGGCAGAGATCGAAAGCGCCGGCTTTGACGTGGATGTTCTGGTGAACAATGCAGGCGGGTCCCTGCACACGCCGCGCGACTTCTTTGAGGAGACCGATGCCCATTGGGATCAGGTGATGGGCCTGAATGTCACCGCTGCCGTGCGCACCCTGCGGTTGATCTTGCCGGGCATGAAACGGCGCGGTTACGGGCGGATCGTCAACCTGGGGTCCAAGGCCGGGCGCTATGGCAGCCTGTTCACCGGGGCCAATTATGTGGCGGCAAAGGGTGCCATCCAGTCCATGACGCTGCAACTGGCGCAGGAATTCGGACCCTATGGGATCACCTGCAACGCGGTCTGCCCAGGCGCCATCCACACCCCCCGCGTCATCGGCCTGCTGAAGGAGCGGATGACGGATGAGGAACAGCAGGCGGTGCTGGACACCATCCCGGTGCGCCGCGCGGGCCGGGTGGAGGATGTGGCCGCCGCCGTTGCATTTTTCGCAGCGGACGAGGCCGGGTTTATCACCGGGCAGTTGATGGATGTGAACGGCGGGCAGGGGATGTCGTCGTGAGTTGTGCGACAGCATTCCGGTTGCCCCTGACGATTGGTCCGATCCTGGTGACGGGCGGCGCCGGATTTCTTGGCCGCGCCCTGACACAGGCGCTTGTGGCCGAGGGGCATCGGGTTGTTGTCAGCGATTTGCGACTGCCGGACGAAGCGCAGCGCGTGACGGGAGCGACCTATGTCCAGAACGACGTGCGCGACGGCGCGGCGGTGATGTCGCTGGTCGAGGCGCAGGGCATTGCCGCCATCGTCCATCTTGCCGCCCTGGTCATTCCAGCCTGCCGGAAGGACCCGATGCTGGGTGCCGAAGTCAATGTTCTGGGCCATATCAACCTGCTGGAAGCTGCCCGCCGCGCCGGGATCAGGCGGCTGGTCTATACCAGTTCACTTGCCGCGCGGCCGCGCGGGCCGCTGGACAGCCCGGCCAACCTCTATGGTGTCTACAAGGCGGCCTGCGAGGATATCTCGAAGGTCTACCTGATGGACCACGGCCTGCCCTCCGTCGGGTTGCGGCCCAACGTGGTTTACGGCCCCGGCCGCGTCGAAGGTGAAACGGCGGCCATCAGCCTAGCCATGCGCGCGGCGGCGAGAGGCGAGCGTTTCGAAATCCCCTTTACCGGGCGCATGTGCTTTCAGCACGTCGATGAGGTGATCGAGATCTTCAAACGGTGCCTTGCGGCGCAAAATGATACCGCTGTTGTCAGTGACCTGACAACAAAAGTGCATTCCATCGACGATGTGCTTGCCGCGATCTGCGCCTGCGTGCCGGAGGCAGATGTGCGCGCAGCGCCCTCCTTGAGAGCCGCGCCCGACGGGTTGGACAACAACCCGCTGCGCCGGTTGCTTGGCAGTTGGAAGAGTGTTTCGCTGGCTGAGGGAACGGCACGAACGATCGCGCGCTGCAGGGAAGCGGTGGTTGCAGGCCCTCTGCGTTAGGGATTGAAAGATCAGACCGGATCAGGCGGCAGTGAGCCAGACCACAAATTCCGCGCCCTTCGGCTCAAGATTGCGCACGGTGATGATCCCCCCTGCGCGCTGCACCAATGTCTGCGAGATCGACAGGCCCAGCCCGGTGCCTTCGCCGCGTTTGGTCGTAAAGAACGGATCAAAGACCGATGCCAACAGATCCTCCGGCACGCCGGAACCGGTGTCCCGTACGGCCAGGGCAGCGCCTGCCACGCCATCGCGGGTTTCCGGGTAGAGATGCAGGGTAATCTGCCCCTGCTGGCCCATGGCCTGGGTGGCATTGACCACCAGATTGACGATCACCTGCTGCACCTCGCCTGAATCCGCGCGGACCAGCGGGATGTCCTCGAACTCACAGATCACCTCGATGTCGCCGCGCGAAATCTGATGGTCGACCAGAACAAGGCAATCTTGAACGATTGGCCGCAGGTCTATCCCTTCGTGATAATCCGAAAAATCCGAAGGGGCGGCGAATTTCAACAGCTTGCCCACAATCACTTCGATCCGCGACACCTGTTTGTCGATCAGCGCCAGTTCGGCCTGCACGGGTTCTGCCGCATCCCCCAGCGTCTGCCGGATCACGTCCACATTCCCCAGGATCACCGCCACGGGATTGTTGATCTCATGGGCCACGCCGGCAGTGATTTCACCGATGGAGGCCAGTTTTTCGCTCATCACCAGTTGGCGGAAAGTCTGTTCCAGTTTTTCATTCGCCTCGCGCAGTTCGGCGGTGCGTTGATCGACCCGCTGGTTCAGCTCCTCGTTCCAGCTGCGCAACCGGCGGTCGCGGTCCTGTACCTGTTCCAGCAGGCTGTCGAGGTGATGCGCCACTTCGCCGATCTCGCCCTTTGCGCCAACGGGGCCGATGCGGGCGGAAAGCTCGCCTTTGCCGACCCGGCTCATGATCTGGGTCATGCGTTCCAGCGGCGAAAAGATCCCGCGCGCCATCCACAGGAAGACCGGCACGGACAGCGCCAGCACCGCCACAAAGGCGGCCATCATCCACAGAAAGGCCTCCCGCTTGGCCAGTTCAAAAGGCGCTTCGAGAAAGCCGACATAGAGCATGCCGACGCGGTCACCGAAACTGTCGGTGATCGGCAGGTAGCCGGAAATATACCAGTCGTTCACGACAAAGGCGCGGCCCAGCCAGGTGCGCCCTTCGGTCAGCACCCCGGCGCGGACCTCGGCAGAGACCCTTGTGCCAAGGGCGCGCACGTCCTCGAACAGGCGCACGTTGGTCGAGATGCGCACATCGTCGAGAAACAACGTGGCCGTGCCCTGCCGGTCCCCGCCTGTTGTGGCGTTGAGATAGACCAGATCGTTTATGGTATCTATGAAATCGAGGTTCCGGTTCAGCAGGGTGCCGCCGACAAGAATGCCGCGATGGCCCGGAATGGTCACGGGGCTGGCGGCATGAACTACCATGCCCCGGTTCTCGACCGCGCGGGTGGTCGGCACCGCGGCGGGGGTTTCGATCAGCGGGACAACCGCGCGTTTTGCCAAGTCGGGCGACAATCGGGTCAGGGTGTCCTGGGCAAAGACATCAATCTGCGTCGCGCTTTGCCCGGCGGCGGCCTGGGCGATGACTGGCCAGGCTTCTTCCTGCTCTGCGATCCGGTCATCGGGTAGGTAATACAGAAAATCGAGGCCCAGCCGGACCCGGGTCTGGTCAAAATAGCTTTCCCGGTCTGCTGCCGAACTGTTCATCAAGCTGTTGAACTCAACCGAGGCGACCACGGCATCCAGCTCGTCTCCGGTTTTGGCCAGCAGCCGTGCGAGGTATTGGCTGGCGATTTTCAGGTCGCTTCCGACATTGGCGTTCAAGACCTTGTCGTAATCGGCAGTCCAGCGGGTCATGCCGAGCAGCAGCAGGAGCGGCATCAGCACGATCAGCGGCGTCAGGGCAAGAATGAGAAGGCGGAGGCGAACGGATGTCATCTATCTTTCCATAGGGTTCCCGCCTGTCCCGGCATCACTGTCAGGCAACAAAGATCACCACATCATGATCTTGCGCAAGGTTTTGCAAGGGCGTGACCCGCCGCGCGGCAGGTGGCAGAGCCTGAAACCCCTTTGTCAGAGACCAGTATAGGCCCGAAAAGGGAAGGGCGGCACGGTTTCTTGCGGTGGTCTTGTTTCAAATGCGTGATCCCGGCCATTTTGTCTACCCATGCGGGCGGGATCGAATTTCCTGTGGTCACTCTGTCCTGCGGGCTTTTTTCCCCTCGCGCGGGGGTGGAAACGGGTGACATGACCTGACAAGGTTGCGCGAAGAAGTCGGGGGGGCCATCACCATATGGTCGATTTATGGAGCGGTCTGGCGCAAGCCTTCTGGCTGGTCGTGACGCTGGATGGCGAATTGGTCGAGATCGCGCTGCGGTCGCTGCGGGTGACGCTGAGCGCGCTGGCCGTGGCCTGTGTGATCGCGCTGCCGCTGGCGGCCTTTGTTGCCGTAAAACGGTTCCGCGCGCGGCGGTTCGTGATTGCGATCCTGAACGCGCTGATGGGGCTGCCGCCGGTGGTGGTGGGGCTGATTGTCTATGTGTTCCTGTCGCGGTCCGGTCCGCTGGGGGTGATGGGGCTGCTGTTCACACCCACGGCGATGATCATCGCCCAGACCATCATCATTGTGCCGCTGATCGCCTCGATTGCCCATCAGTCGATCCGCGACCTTTGGCAGGAATACCATGACCTGCTGATCTCGATGAATGTCACCCAGGGGCAGAAGATCCGCACGCTGCTGTGGGATTGCCGCCGCGCCCTGCTGACCGCTGCGCTGGCCGGATTTGGCCGCGCGATCGGCGAGGTCGGCGCGATCATGATCGTCGGCGGCAACATCGACCATGCGACACGGGTGCTGACCACGGCGATTGCGCTGGAGACCGGCAAGGGCGAATTCGCGCTGGCGCTGGCCCTTGGCTTTGTGCTGATCGGGCTGGCGGTGGCGGTCAATCTGGCGATCCACTGGCTGGGCCGGACCGAACGTGAGGGGGCATGGTGATGGAATTGTTCCCGATGCAGGCCAGAGGAATTGAAAGCCGCAGGCACGGGCAGGTCCTTGTCGGGCCGGTTGATCTGAGGCTTGAGGGGCAGGGGGCCTGTGTGGTGATCGGGCCGAATGGTTCCGGCAAGACGACCCTGTTGCGCCTGTTGCACGGCACCGCGCGGTTGTCGGCGGGACACATCGACTGGGCCTGCTCGACCGAGGAAGCGCGCCATCATCAGGGCTTTGTCTTTCAGCGGCCGGTGATGCTGCGCCGCACGGTGATGGAAAATCTGGCCTTTCCGCTGCGTCTGCGCAAGGTCCCGGCGGGTGAGGCCCGCGCGCGCGCCCGCGACTGGGCCGCGCGGGTGGGGCTGGCGGGGATGCTGGAACGTCCCGCGCCGGTTCTGTCAGGGGGAGAGCAGCAAAAGCTGGCGCTGGCGCGGGCGCTGATATCAGAGCCTAAAGTGCTGTTTCTTGACGAACCCTGTGCCGCGCTGGACGGTCGCGCCACCCGCGAGATCGAAGAGATCCTGACAGCTGCGAAATCCAACGGCACGCGGCTGATCCTGTCCACCCATGACATGGGGCAGGCGCGGCGGCTGGCAGATGATGTACTGTTCCTGCTGGGCGGGCGCATCCATGAAAGCGGCCCGGCAGAGACATTTTTCAACCGGCCCGAAACGCCACAGGCGCGGGCTTTTCTAAGAGGAGACATAGTCGAATGATGAAACACTTTGCAGTGACGCTGGCCGCGCTGGCCATCGGCACCGCCGCTCAGGCGGCGGATGTGATGAAAATGGCGGTGACGACCTCGTTCAACAACTCCGGGCTGGCGGATGTTCTGCTGCCCGAAATCATGAAGGATCTGGACCTTGAGGTGCAATTGCTGGTCGTGGGTACCGGTCAGGCGATCAAGCTGGGCGAGGCGGGCGATGTGGACGCCATTCTGGTCCATTCGCGCAAGGCCGAAGAGGCCTTTGTCGAGGGTGGCTATGGCACCCACCGCACCGAGATCATGTATAATGACTTTGTGTTCATTGGCCCCGCCGAAGATCCCGCTGGCATCAAGGATGCAGATTCTGCGGCAACGGCGTTGACGGAAATTGCCGGGGCCGAGGCCCCCTTTGTCAGCCGTGGCGATGACAGCGGCACGCACAAGAAAGAGCTGTCGCTGTGGAAAGCTGCGGATCTGGACCCTGCGGGCTTTGGCGAATGGTACAAGGCCGTGGGGGCCGGCATGGGGGCTGCGCTGAACACCGCGTCGGGCATTCCGGCCTATATCATGTCGGACCGCGCAAGCTGGCTGAATTTCGGCAACAAGGGCGATCTTGCGCTGCTGTATTCGGGCGATCCGGTGCTGTTCAACCAATACGCCTATCTGCCCGTGAACCCTGAAAAGCACGCCCATGTGAAAACCGAACTGGCGGGCAAGCTGGAAACCTGGCTGACATCGGAACGCGCGGCAGAGTTGATCAATGACTACAAGATCAACGGCGAAACCCTGTTTGTGTTCAACGCCAAAGCCGCGGAATAAACCCGTATCAGAGACAGATCGCGCTCCTGTGAGGGGGCGCGATGCTATTCCGGCAGGTCGCCGTGAATGGCGAACTGTTCCAGCCCGGCATCCTGCGGCTGGATCACGCGAAAGCTTTCGCGCACGCCCGCATCGGTCAGCTCGCGCGCCACGGTCAGCAGGGTGTTGGCGTCGTGGTCGGCGCACATATCCATCATCTGCGCCAGTTCCTCGGCGGCGACGGGGCGGGCGGCCTCCACGTCCGGTGCGCCATAGTAGGTGACGAAATGCTGTGCCAGCATCTCGGTCAGCGTGGCAACCTCGGCGGGCTCCACCTGGGTCACGGCAACAAAGGTCACGCGGCCGAAGGTCTCCAGCCCCAGCCAGCCGTTGGCAAAGGCCTGCCGCGCCTTGCCGGTCAGGTCGCCCTCGGTCCAGTCGGAGAATTCGAAGCCGCCGGACACGCACCATTCCCCGGTCCGCGCGGGGCTGGAAAACACGTTCATGTCGCTTTCATCGAAATGAATCGCGCGGGCAAGTTTGCGCAGGTCGGGATGTGTCACGGGCTGGGCTCCAATATGGCGGTCAGCGGGATCAGATGGGTGGTGTCGGCGTCGCGCAGGAGCAGGCCAAAGTGCTCATCAACGCCAAGGTAGGTGCCGGTCTTGCCGCCCTGGGTTGTTTCCTCCCCGATGCCACAGGCCAGCCCGCGCCATGTGCTGTGCAGCGGGGCCACGCCTTCGCCGTCCCAGCGGCTGATCCAGTGCAGGCAGTGGCGCGCCCAAGCCTCGACCAATGCGGGCGGGGACACTTTGGAGCAGCCTTCGGCATAAAGCGCGGTCTGATCCGGGCGCAGGCCGGTTTCGGCAAGGTCGGGATCGCCCGGCGGATACAGCGGCAAGGTGAAGCCCACCACCAGCCAGTCGGGCACCGCGTCGGGGTCGGTGGTGGAGGCGATGCAGCGGAACCGCCCGCAGGAAGCGTTGTTGATGCGAATGCCGCCGTCCCAGTCCAGATGCACCGCGATTTCCGGCGGGGCCAATGCGCCCAATGCGTTCTGAAAGCCGATGCCGCAGAGCGGCAGCATCGCCATCGCGTCGCGCAACGGCACCTCGGGAGCAAAGACCAGCGCCGCCTCGACCGTGTGACCGGCCAGCGCATAGACAACCAGCCCCGCGTCACAACCCGCCGCCGCACGTCTGGCGGCGTGGGCAAGGGCTTCCGCCGCCACGGGTTCACCCCACATCAGCGGGGGGAAGCGCAGCGCCTCGCTCATGCGGCGCCGCTTTCGATCAGCTGCTTTGCGATGGCCTGAAAGCTGGCCGCCTGTGCGCTGTCGGGCTGGCTGACGGTGATCGGCGCGCCACCGTCCGAGGCAAGGCGGATCTGCAGGTCCAGCGGCACCTCGGCCAGCAGGGGCACGCCCATCTTGGCCGCCTCAGCCGCCACGCCGCCATGGCCGAACACATGTTCCTCGTGGCCGCAGTTGGTGCAGATGTGCGTGGACATATTCTCGATCATGCCAATGATCGGCACCTTGAGCTGGTTGAACATGTCAATGCCCTTGCGGGCGTCCAGCAGGGCGACATCCTGCGGGGTAGAAACAATGATCGCCCCGTCCACCTGCGCCTTTTGCGCCAGTGTCATCTGCACGTCGCCGGTGCCGGGGGGCAAATCGACGATCAGCACGTCCAGCGCGCCCCATTGCACCTGCGTCATCATCTGCTGCAACGCGCCCATCAGCATCGGGCCGCGCCAGACCACGGCCTGATCCTCGTTGGTCATCAACCCGATCGACATCATCGTCACACCGTGGTTGCGCATCGGCAGGATCGTCTTGCCATCGGGCGAGGCGGGCCGGCCGGAGACGCCCAGCATCCGTGGCTGGCTAGGGCCGTAGACATCGGCATCCAGCAGCCCCACGCGCCGACCCTGTTGCGCCAAGGCGCAGGCCAGGTTGGCGGAGACGGTGGATTTGCCCACCCCGCCCTTGCCCGAGGCGATGGCGATGATCCGGTCGATGCCGGGGATTTTCTGCGGGCCTTTCGGCTCTGCTGCACGCTGCGGTTTCAGGTCGGGCGGCGGGGCCTTTTCGCTGTGGCCGGTCAGCACGATGGACACTTTGCCGATGCCATCGACCTGCGCCAGCGCGGCCTCGGCCTGTGCCTTGGCCTGCGTATAGGCGGCGGCCTGGGCGGGCGGGATCTCCATGACAAAGCGCACCGCGCCCGTGGCATCCACGTTCAGCGCGCGCATCACGCCGCTGGCGACGATGTCGGTGTCGGTCGCCGGATCATTGACGGTCTTGAGCGCGGCCAGAACCGCCTCCCTGCTGGCTGGCACTTTTTATTCCTGCTCTGCTTCTGGCGCGGTGATGGTGCCGCTGACCTCATGGGTCAGGCCCAGCTCGGGGATGGTGATCACCGCCTTGACCGGCACGGACTGTCCCGCAACGGCCCCCTCGCGCATGGCTTTTTCGATGGCCTGCTGAGAGGTCACGCCGACCTGTTTGAGAAACTTGCGCATCGACATGTTGAAATCATCGCTCATGGGGGCTCCTTTGGTTCTGGGGGAGGGGCGGATCAGTGATCGCGCCGTTTGGAAAGGTAATCATCGGTGGTGCGGGGCCGGGGGCGCTCACCACCCGCCAGCGGGTTGTCGGTGGCATGATACTGCGCGTTGATGCGGCAATCATCACACATCTGGATCATGCGCAATTTGCCTTCGTCAGCAAACATCGAATGGTTGCGCAGCTTGTCGGTAATCCGGTCGATGGTGGATTTGACGCCAAAAAGCGTGCCGCATTCGACGCAGGGAAAGGGCTCCTCCTCGTGCAGCACGCGCTGTTCCAGCGCAGCACCTGTCAGGTTCAGCTGCGGGGCCAGGGTGATCGCATCTTCGGGGCAGATGTTGGCACAGAGGCCGCATTGCAGACAGGCGTCTTCCTGAAAGCGCAGTTGCGGCAGGTCCGGGTTGTCCCCCAGCGCGCCGGAGGGGCAAAGCGAGACGCAGGACAGGCACAGGGTGCAGGCCTCGCGGTCTACCACGACGGCACCGTATGGTGCGCCTGCGGGCAGGGGCAGCACCTCGGCCTCCGGGTGCAGGGCACGGGCGGCCTGGCGGGTGATCTGGCGGCGGGTGCCCATGGGTCGGACCGGTGTGGCGACCGGGGCAGGGGCCGCGCTGTCGCACAGGGTGTCGGACATGGTGTCCGGGTCGGGCGTGTCGATCAGCAACACGCGGGTGTCACCCGCAATGGCGCGGGCCAGTGCGATTTGCGTTTCAATCGCGTCGCGGTCGGATTTTGGACCCAGCAGCAGGCTGACCTCGGCAAAACCGGCGGCCAGCGCCGCCAGCGCCTCGGCATGACCAAAAGCCGCCAGCGCGGGCAGGGCCATGGGGATCACATCGGCAGGCAAGCCTCGCCCGTGGCGGGCCGACAGGCGGATCATCTCGGCCCCGTGGCTGTCGTCATGGACCATCAAGCGCGGGGATGTGCCGCCCGCCTCCAGATAGGCGCGGGCCAGTGTCTGTACCCGCAGCATGGTGAAATCGACCGGTGGCGCGTCATAGCTGATGGCACCAGAGGGGCAGGCGGCGGAACAGGCGCCGCAGCCTGCGCAGATCATCGGATCGATGCTCACATGATCGCCGTCAGGCGTGATCGCCCCTGTCGGGCAGAGGTCCAGACAATTGGTGCAGGCGGTCTGCCCGGCGCGGCTGTGAGCGCAAAGCAGGGGCTCGGTGCGCACATAAAGCGGCTTTTCAAAGGTGCCGACCATATGTGACGCGGCGAGTGTCGCGGCGGCCACTGCCGGAGGATGCGCAGGATCGGCGCGCAGGTAGCCTTCGCGTTTCTCGGGGGCGGGAAACAGCGGCTGGCCGCCGCGCAGATCGAGGATCAGATCACATTGGCTGACAGCCCCGTCCCGGGGCGCGCTCAGCCGCAGGGGTCCGCGGCCGGAGGGATCAACCTGTTGCAACGCGTCGATCACCACTTCGAATTGCCCCAAAGCGCCTTTGGCCCGGCGCAGCCTGCCGGTGATGACGTCAAAATCGCGGGTGTCCGGCATCTCTGCCCCATCCTCAAGCAGCAGGGTAACGCCCAGAAAATCCTTGAGCTGTTCTGCCGCCGCAAGGGCCACCTCACCCTGCCCAAGGATCAGGCACAATCCCGGTGAGGCGACATCGAGCGATTTTTCCACCGGGGCGGCCAGCAAGGCCTCGGCGGCGAGGGCGGACATTTTGGGCAGTTTCGACGCGGGGTCATCGGACCATCCGGCCCGGTCGCGCAGGTCCAGCAGGGGGGCAGGGGGCAGGCCCAGCTCCTCTGCCAGTTCGGCAAATACCCGTGCTTCCTGGGTGCAGCATAAAATTGCATCCCCCTCCTTCAGGGCCTTGGCCGCGACATCAATCTGGCGGGTACACAGGGCGGAACAGGCAGCGGGGACCACCAGACCGGTGGCTTTGGCAAGTGCGGGGGAATCGATGGTCTGAGAGCCTCCGCAATCACATGTTATCAATGCCTTGGCCATGGATTTTCCCTTGTTGGGTCTGCGATTTCAGGGGCGCCGCTGCCGCTGATCAGGCCCTAGGCTAGACGGCTTTCGGCCACCGCCACAACCGCAATTTTCCAAGCCCGCGTCCGCAGCTGCGGTGCATGAGGAAATGCCGCGCAGCAGCATCGCATCGGGGTGATTCGTTTTCGGGTGCAGCATTATTTTCCTATAAAAACAGTCAGGTTGGACAATTCGTCCAAGAGGCACAGCATGGGCCAGGTTGGCGGGCCAAACTGTCTGGCAGCACAGGTTTTTCCGGCGATACCCCTGTTTGACCTTCACAGGGGGCGGGCGGCTGGCGAAGGATGGTGAAAGGGAGGCGCGACTTGATTCACAATCCAGCCATGTACCGGACAATACCACTGGGTATCGTGCTGCGGCGCGCGCCCGGTGTGACCCGTTGGGCCAGGTGGAGCTGGAAGGCGACGGCTGTCCTGCCGGGCGCGCCGGATGCATCCTGGCGTGTGCTGCGCGAGAGTGACGGGACCACGGAATATCACGCGGCCACGGTGCCGCTGGACCTGCATGGCGCGGAGACCGAAGCCTATGTGCATGGGCTGGGGGCAGAGGTGCCTTGCGTCTATGTGGTGATGCGCCCGATTGCGGGCGCGCAGGATCACCCCTTTCAGATCCTGCTGGTCACCGCATCGCCCTATGAGGCGCAGGATTACTGCGACAGCGCTGAAGAGGTGGTTGAAAAGGTTGCCATGCCCGAGGGGCTGGAGGCATGGGTCCGCGAATTTGTGGACCTGTTCCACGAAGAAGAGGCCTTTGTGAAGCGGCGGCGGAACAAGCAGACCGAAGGCACCCGGCAGGATGGTATTGGCGATCCGCGTATCCATACGGGTGCGGATGTCTATGCCTCGCCGGGGCTGAAACGGGGGCGTGTCCTATGAGCGGTTTCTGGGATCGTCGCCGCGCCGCCGTTGCCGCCGAGGCGCAGGCCGAAGTTGCGGCCGCGCAGGAACAGGCGGCACAGGCGCAGGAAGCCAGCCTTGCCGCGCGCGATGACGACGAATTGCTGGCGGAACTTGAGCTGCCGGCACCGGAGGATCTGGTCGACGGCGAACAATTGCGGGCGTTTCTGCGGGCGCAATTGCCACAGCGGCTGAAGCGGCGGGCCTTGCGCGCGTTCTGGCGCAGCAATCCGGTTCTGGCCTGTCTGGACGGGTTGAACGACTACGATGATGATTACACCGCCGCCGCGACGGCTGGGAAGGCCGTCAATACGCTCTATCAGGTGGGCAAGGGATTTGCCGCGCCGCTGACCGAGGTGCTGGACGGCATCGCACTTGATGAAGAGCCAGAAGGTGAGGCGGCATTCGCCGCGCCGGTCGACACGCTGTCGGTGCCGGATGTGGTGCCACCCGCCGCCACATCGCCGGTCGCGACAGAGGTGCAGGCATTGGGCGATCAGGATGAACCTGACGACATGGTAGACAGCCCTGCGCCGGTCCTGCGGCGGATGCGGTTCAGTTTTGCAGCGGATGCGGAAAGCACAGGCGTATGAACCAGATGACATCCTCCCCCCTGCCTGAAGAAGACCGCCTGCGCGCGGATCTGTATAATTTCATCGGTTTGATCCTCTCTGGCCCGCCGGACCAGATGCTGCTGGGCCAATGCAGTGAATTGCAGGGGGATGGCACCGAGCTGGGGCAGGGGTTTGTCGCCCTGTCCAAGGTGGCACGGCTGAGCAAGCCCGCCGCCGTGGAAAGCGAATTCAACCGGTTGTTCATCGGGCTGGGGCGTGGCGAATTGCTGCCCTATGCCAGCTATTATCTGACCGGATTCCTGAACGAGAAGCCCTTGGCGCTGCTGCGGCAGGACATGGCCGCGCGCGGGTTGGCGCGGGCGGACAATGTGTTCGAGCCGGAAGACAATATCGCATCCCTGATGGAGATGATGGGCGCGATGATTGTCGGGCGGTTCGGTGTGGCGGCGACGCTGACCCAGCAAAAGACCTTCTTTGGCAAACATATTGCGCCCTGGGCGGGACATTTCTTTGCCGATCTTGAGGGGGCCAAGAATTCGGTCTTTTTCGCGCCCGTGGGCAAGATCGGGAGGGCCTTTATGGAGATCGAGGCCGAGGCATTTCGACTGAGTATCAACTGACGGCTGGCAACGTACCAGCGCGAAACCGAGACGTAAAAGAGGAGGCATTGATGACACGCAAACCTGACGCGAAGCCCGAAAAGGCGGTCCGCAAGGACAGGCGCGACTTTTTGAAATTTGCGGGCACCGCCGCGCCATTGGCCGCCGTTGCCGTCGCCACCGGCGGGACCGAGGCCGGGGCCGCAAGTGTTCCGGATCTGTCATCGGACAGGATGCAGGACACCGAACACACCCGGGCCTATTACGCCAGCGCCCGTTTCTGACGGCGCTACCCATCGATGGCCCGGCACCGGGCCATGGACACCGGCACGCGCAGCACCCGCGCCCTGCCATCCATTAGCCACCAGATGCGGGTCTGATCCCGCGTTCAGGGAGTGAAAATATGTTGAGGAAAAAGACCAACGGTGTTGCACGTAGCGCCCAACGGGGGAGCATCCTGTCGGATGTGGCCCGTTCCAGGATCGACCGCCGTGCGTTTCTGCGCGGGTCGGGGCTGGCGATTGGCGGGCTGACGGCGATTGCCGCCACAGCAGGCAGCGTCAAACCGGCAACGGCGGCTTCGGCTGCGGGAACCGGCGCGATCGAGATCAAGAAATCCGTCTGCACCCATTGTTCGGTCGGCTGTACGGTGATTGCCGAAGTCTCGGGCGGTGTCTGGGTCGGGCAGGAGCCGGGATGGGACAGCCCCTTCAACCTTGGCGCCCATTGCGCCAAGGGCGCGTCGGTGCGCGAACACGCGCACGGCGAACGTCGCCTGAAATACCCGATGAAGAAAGTCGGGAGCGAATGGCAGCGCATTTCCTGGGAACAGGCGATCAACGAGATCGGCGACAAGATGATGTCGATTCGTGACACATCCGGCCCCGACAGCGTCTATTGGCTGGGCTCGGCGAAACACTCCAACGAACAGGCCTATCTGTTCCGCAAGTTTGCCGCCTATTGGGGCACCAACAACGTGGATCACCAGGCGCGTATCTGCCATTCGACGACCGTGGCGGGTGTTGCGAACACATGGGGCTACGGCGCCATGACCAACAGCTATAACGACATCCACAATTCCAAGGCGATCTTCATCATCGGTGGCAATCCCGCCGAGGCGCATCCGGTCTCGCTTCAGCACCTGCTGAAGGCCAAGGAACAGAACAACGCGCCGCTGATCGTCTGCGACCCGCGCTTTACCCGCACGGCGGCCCATGCGGATGAATTCGTGCGCTTCCGGCCCGGTTCGGACGTGGCGCTGGTCTGGGGCATTCTCTACCACATCTTCGACAACGGCTGGGAGGATCAGGAATTCATCCGCACCCGTGTCTGGGGCATGGACGAGATCCGCAAGGAGGTGGCCAACTGGACACCCGACGAGGTCGAGCGTGTCACAGGCGTGCCCGAGGCGCAGCTGAAACGCGTGGCCCGCACGCTGGCCAACAACCGTCCCGGCACCGTGATCTGGTGCATGGGCGGCACGCAGCACACCAATGGCAACAACAACACCCGCGCCTATTGCATCCTGCAGCTTGCGCTGGGGAACATGGGTGTGGCCGGGGGCGGCACCAACATCTTCCGCGGCCATGACAACGTGCAGGGGGCAACCGATCTGGGTGTTCTGGCCGATACGCTGCCGGGCTACTACGGATTGTCCGATGGTTCATGGGCGCATTGGGCGCGGGTCTGGGAAGAAGACCTGGATTGGCTCAAGGGCCGGTTTGCCACGATGAAAGGCGCTGACGGCAAAGACGTGCCGATGATGGGGCTGACGGGCATTCCGGTGTCGCGCTGGATCGACGGCGTGCTGGAAGCGCGCGAAAATCTGGAACAGCCCGACAATACCAAGGCGATGGTGCTTTGGGGTCATGCGCCCAACTCGCAGACCCGCCAGAAGGAAATGAAAACGGCGATGGAAAAGCTCGACCTGCTGGTCGTGGTGGACCCCTATCCAACTGTCTCCGCCGTTCTGCACGACCGTACCGATGGCACCTATCTGCTGCCTGCCTCGACGCAATTCGAAACGTCGGGCTCTGTCACCGCATCCAACCGGTCGCTGCAATGGCGCGAAAAGGTGGTCGAACCGCTGTTTGAATCGCTGCCGGACCAGACGATCCTGTACAAGTTCGCCGCCAAGTTCGGCTTTGCGGACCGCATGTTCCGCAACATCGAGGTGAACGGGGAGGAACCGCTGGTCGAGGATCTGACCCGCGAGTTCAACCGTGGCATGTGGACCATCGGCTATACCGGTCAAAGCCCGGAACGGCTGAAAATGCACATGGCAAACCAGCACACCTTCGACAAGACCACGCTGCGGGCCAATGGCGGCCCGGCGGATGGTGATTTCTATGGCTTGCCCTGGCCAAGCTGGGGCACGCCCGAGATGAACCACCCCGGCACGGCGAACCTCTATGACATGTCGCTGCCGGTGGCCGAAGGCGGTTTGACCTTCCGCGCCCGGTTCGGGGTGGAACGCGACGGGGACAACCTGCTGGCCGAAGGCGTCTATTCCAAAGGTTCCGAAATTCAGGATGGATACCCTGAATTCACCATGCAGATGCTGATCGACCTCGGCTGGGATGGTGATCTGACACCGGAGGAACGCAAGTCCATCGAAATGGTCGCGGGCTACCAGCGACCGGAGGACGCCGGAGAAGGCACCGAAGAGGTGGGGGAAACCTCGCAACAGGGTGAAATGCCATCGGACTATGTGGAGGCGGTTGGCGGTGTGAACTGGAAGACCGACCTGTCGGGCGGCATCCAGCGCGTCGCGATTGCTCATGGTTGTGCCCCCTTCGGCAACGCCAAGGCGCGCTGCGTGGTCTGGACCTTCCCCGATCCCGTGCCGCTGCACCGTGAACCGCTTTACAGCAACCGCCGCGACCTGGTGGCGGATTATCCGACCTATGACGACAAGACATTCTGGCGGGTGCCGACGCTCTATGCCTCCATCCAGAAGAATGACTTTTCGCAGGACTTCCCGATCATCCTCACCTCCGGCCGCTTGGTCGAATACGAGGGCGGCGGGGATGAAACGCGGTCGAACCCCTGGCTGGCCGAGCTGCAACAGAACATGTACATCGAGGTCAACACCCGTGATGCCAATAATCTGGGCGTCCGCGACGGTGCCGACGTCTGGGTCGAAGGCCCGGAAGGCGGGCGGATCAAGGTCATGGCCATGGTCACCGAACGGGTGGGCGAGGGGGTAGCATTCATGCCCTTCCACTTTGGCGGTCACATGGAGGGGGTCAGCCTGCGGGACAAATATCCCGATGGGGCCGATCCGATCGTGCTGGGGGAATCCACCAACACGGTACAGACCTATGGCTACGATTCAGTCACCCAGATGCAAGAGACCAAAGCGACTCTTTGCAAAATCATGCCAGCGTAAGGAGATAGACAATGGCCAGAGCAAAATTTCTCTGCGATGCCGAACGCTGCATCGAATGTAACGCCTGTGTCACGGCCTGCAAGAACGAGCACGAGGTGCCTTGGGGCATCAACCGCCGTCGGGTGGTGACCATTCAGGACGGCAAGCCGGGCGAACGCTCGATCTCGGTCGCCTGCATGCATTGTTCGGATGCGCCCTGTATGGCGGTCTGTCCGGTGGATTGCTTTTACCAGACCGACGAAGGTGTGGTGCTGCACTCCAAGGATCTGTGCATTGGTTGCGGTTATTGCTTCTATGCCTGCCCCTTCGGCGCGCCGCAATATCCGCAGGCGGGCAACTTCGGCTCGCGCGGCAAGATGGACAAATGCACCTTCTGCGCCGGTGGTCCGGAGGAAAACAATTCCCAGGCGGAGTTCCAGAAGTACGGGCGCAACCGGATTGCGGAAGGCAAATTGCCGATCTGCGCCGAGATGTGTTCAACCAAGGCACTGCTGGCGGGCGATGGCAATGTGGTCTCTGACATCTACCGCGAACGTGTGGTGGCGCGGGGCTTTGGCTCTGGTGCCTGGGGCTGGGGCACGGCCTACGAACAGAAGGGTCAGTAACCCGGGAGGCAAGGGCCAGGTGCCCTTGCCGATGACAGATCTGGTGGCCCGCGTTGTTGCGGGCCGTCGCTTCACCGTTTTTCATGCGGGGGATTTCCCATGCTGCGCCATCTGATGGCATTGTTTGTACTTGTACTGCTGGCCTTGCCCGGCGTCGCCTCTGCACAGGATGTGCGACCCCCCGACAACGCGGTCAACGTCGATGCGCCCCGCGCCTCGACCGGCGGGGCGCAAACGCTTCAGGACGTGCTGCGCCGTCAGCAGGGCCTTGCGGTTGACGACAGCTTCCGCCGCAACAACATCGGTGGCGATGCAGGCACCGCACCCGGGCTGGGGCCGCTGGGTGGCACCTCGGACGCCGAACAATGGCGCGCGCTGCGCTATAACGAGGCGGATGTGCGCGTGACCACCCTGAACACCACCGGCAAAGTACTGGTGCAGGATGGGGGCATGTGGTGGCTGGATATCCGACGTGGTGCCTTGCCGACCTATGGCGGCTGGCTGCTGCTGGGCACGTTGGCCATTCTGGCTGTGTTTTTCATGCTGCGCGGCCGTGTGCGGGTCGAGGACGGCATGTCGGGGCGCACTGTCACCCGGTTCAAGGCGATTGAACGCTTTGCCCACTGGATGCTCGCAGGGTCCTTCATCCTGCTGGCGGTTACCGGGCTGCTGTCCCTGTTCGGCCGCAAGGTGTTGATTCCGGCCTTTGGCCACGGCTTCAACTCGGCCCTGCTGACGGGGACAAAATACATCCACGACAACGTCTCATGGGCGTTCATGATTGCGCTGGTGATGGTGTTCGTGATGTGGGTCTGGCACAATCTGCCCGACCGCACTGACCTGACCTGGGTCCGCTATGGCGGCGGCATCATCGGCAAGAAACACCCGCCCGCCAAGAAGTTCAACGCCGGGCAGAAGCTGATTTTCTGGTCGGTGATCCTGCTGGGCGCATCGGTCTCTGTATCGGGCCTGTCGATGCTGTTCCCCTTCGACATGCCGCTGTTCGGACATACCTTTGCGGTGCTGAACGACACCGGCCTGCCGCAGGCCCTGGGGTTTGGCACATTGCCCGTCAATCTGGCCCCGCAGGAAGAGATGCAATATGCCCAGCTGTGGCATGCCATCATCGGTTTCGTCATGATGGCGATCATTTTTGGCCACATCTATATCGGGACGCTGGGCATGGAAGGCGCCTATGACGCGATGGGGTCTGGCGAGGTTGACGTGAACTGGGCGGAGCAGCACCATTCGATCTGGCTGGAAAAGGTCAGAGAGACCGAGCATCGGAGCCCTGCGGAATGATTGCCCCCGGGACCTACGCAAAAGGAAACAGGCGATGAAAGTGATGTTTGCAGGCTTTGCCGGGATCATGGTGATCGGTGTCGTGGCCTATTTCGGCCTGCACGAGATGGGCTTTTCCTCTCAGGACGTTTATTCCAGTGGTAATGTCAGATTGGACTGACCTGCGGGGATAAATTGCGCCATGGCGGTACGGGACGAATACGGCGGCACGCTTGAGGGCGCGTCGGTTCTGATTATCGACGATGAGCCGGGCATGCGGCATTTCCTGACCAAGATTCTGGAACCGCGGGTGAAACGGGTGGCGCAGGCGGCCTCGCCGGCCGAGGCGACGAAGCTGCTGGATGCGGCGCATTTTGACGTGGTGGTGCTGGACAACGTCATGCCGGGCAAGACCGGGCTTGAGTGGGTCAACGAACAGCGCCGCAAGGGGTTCTATGCTGACACGATCCTGATCACCGCCTATGCGGATCTGGAAACCGCGATCGCCGCGCTGCGGGCGGGCGTCAGTGACTTTGTGCTCAAACCGTTTCGGACCAATCAGATTCTGGGCGCGGTGTCGCGCACGCTGGACCGCAAGAACCTGCGCCGGGACAACACATTGCTGCGCCGCGAGCTGCATGCGGGAACAGCGGTGCAGATGCTGGGCAAATCGCAGGCCCTGGGGGCGGTGCGCCGCATGTTGACCCGTCTGGCGCCGCTGCCGACACCGGTTCTGTTCACCGGGGCCAGCGGCACCGGCAAGGAACTGGCAGCGCGCCAGTTGCACCAGATGTCAGACCGCAGCGACAAGCCCTTTGTCGCCGTGAACTGCGCCGCCATTTCTCCGGACCGGATCGTACCGGAGCTGTTCGGGTCGGTGGAGGGCAATGAGACGTTAAAGCCGGGGCTGTTACTGCTGGCGGACGGCGGCACGTTGTTTCTGGACGAGGTGGCGCAGATGCCGGAGGCATTGCAGGCGGCGCTCTTGCGGGTGCTGGAAGACCAGACCATCCGCCCGCAGGGGGGCGAGCGGGAGATACCGCTGGACCTGCGGTTCCTGTTTGCCACCAACGCCAACCTGGAAAAAGCGGTGGCAGAGGGCCGTTTCCGCGCCGATCTCTATCACCGGATCAATGTGGTCGAGATCGAGATGCCGCCGCTAAAAGACCGGTCCGAAGACATCGTCGAACTGGCGGCATTGTTCATGGAACAGTTTTCGACGGTCCTGGGCATGCCCGCGCTGCGGCTTGATGCGGAAACCCTGCTGAAACTGCGGCGCTATGACTGGCCCGGAAATGTGCGCGAACTGCGCAATCTGATCGAACGGTCGGTCATCCTCGGCGCTTTCCCCGAGGGTTTTTCGGGCCATGGTTCCGTCGCCGGGACGCGGGCAATCGAAGATCTGGACCTGGTGATACAGCGGCACGTGTTACATGTTCTGGATCTGTGCAAAGGAAACCGGGCAGAGGCCGCACGGCGGCTGGGGGTGTCGCGCAAGACCATCGACCGCAAGATGGCGGTATGGGGTGAGGCGGGTATTGATATCGACCTTGCCTGAACCGGATAGCGCGGCGGCCTGCGGCCTTGGTTCCGCGCTTGGGAAAGGTGGAAAGGGCGCCGTCCGGACCTCCGCCGCGTCGGTCACGAAGTATAGTTGGATTCTGTAAGGCTGATAAGCAGAATTATGTAAATTTAATTCCGCTGCACAGCGTTTATATCCATCCCCGCCGCGACCAGTGACGCGCGGTCAATCGGCGCTCCGGCCAGACGCTTGCGCGCCTGCATATGGGTTTTGGCGTTGTATACTGTTTCCACCGCAGAAAGCCTGTCACCGGCAAAGCGCCAGACCGTGCCTGTCAAGGCTTGGTCGTCAGGTCCGGCAAGGCCTGCAATCTGCTGCTGATATGGACCGCGGTAAACCTTCATTCAGAAATGCTGAAATGGGCCCGCGAAACGATCGCTGCATCCATCAGATCGGCAGAGGGCGCTACGGCACAGGGGCGGCAGCATGATCCAGGCAAGGATCAAGGCCGATGATCAAGGGTGTCGGCTTTGGGCCTGCCCGCCGCTGACATTTCAAAAATCCATCGGCGCATTCGCCTTTACTTCCTTGATCACAAAAAAGGTCCGGGCTTGCCGGACACCGGGAAGCGAGATCAGCTTTTGGGTGTGGAACCGGTTGAAATCCGCGATGTCAGACACCCTGATCCGCAACAGGTAATCGAAATCCCCGGCCACCAGATCACAATCCAGGATCGACGCCTCCTTGGTGATCGCAGCCTCGAAGGCGGCAAAGCTTTCGGGGGTGGAACGGTCCAGGACGATGCCGACCATCACCAGGGCCCCCAGGCCGACCTTATGTGGGTCAACCATGGCCCGCACGCCGGTGATGTATCCCTCATCGAACAGGCGCTGGGTCCGGCGATGGCAGGTTGCGGGGCTGACATTGGTTCGTTGCGCCAGTTCTGCATTGGTCAGCCGCCCGTCCGCCTGCAGCAGTTGCAAAAGCGCCAGTTCAGTCCGGTCGAGCGCGCGGGATGGGTTATCTTTCAACATGTTACCTCTGAAACTCGGCGGAACGCACAGGGGTGCCGCCGCAGGCGATGATTCGCTGGAATCACTGGATGACGTATTCTTTCAGAATGTTCGAGATTTTTGAAGATTTTAGGAGGCTTTGATGGCTTCAGGCACGAAAATATAGAAATGAACCATATACTTTGAAAGGACATTTCACAAATCCGTTGCTATCACGGGGCGACCCAAACTGGAGATAGCCATGTCACTACTTGAGAAATTCGAACGGTATCCGCTGACCTACGGCAAGACCCCGATTGACCACCTGCCCCGGCTGACCGCCGCTCTGGGTGGCAAGGTCGAAATCTATGCCAAGCGCGATGACTGCAATTCCGGTCTGGCCATGGGCGGCAACAAGCTGCGCAAGCTGGAATATATCGTGCCGGATGCCATCGCATCGGGTGCTGACACGCTTGTGTCCATCGGTGGCGTTCAGTCGAACCACACCCGGATGGTGGCGGCAACCGCGGCCAAGATCGGCATGAAATGTGTTGTGGTGCAGGAAAAATGGGTGCCCCATTTCGACGCCGTTTATGACCGCGTCGGCAACATCCTGATGACCCGTCTGATGGGCGCGGATTCGCGACTTGTCGACGATGGTTTTGACATCGGCATCCGCGAAAGCTGGGAAAACGCGATGCAGTCGGTCCGCGATGCCGGGGGCAAGCCCTATGGCATTCCGGCGGGCGCCTCCGTGCATAAATTCGGCGCGTTGGGCTATATCGGCTTTGCCGAGGAAGTGGCGGAGCAGGAAGAAGAGCTGGGCTTCAAGTTCGATTACATCGTGGTCTGCGTCGTCACCGGCTCGACACAGGCCGGCATGATCGTGGGCTTCAAGAACCAGGGCCGCGCCGACCGCGTGATCGGGATCGACGCCTCGGCCACCGTGGAACAGACCCGCGCCCAGGTCACGGAGATTTCCCGCAAGACCGCCGAACTGGTTGGACTTGGCCAGGAAATCACCGAGGATGATATCGTGATCAACCCCGATTACGCCTATCCCGCATATGGTGTCCCGTCGGATGAAACCAATGACGCAATCCGGCTTGCAGCACAGACCGAGGCGATGATGACCGACCCGGTTTACGAAGGGAAATCCATGCAAGGCATGATCGACCTGACGCGCAAGGGGTTCTTTCCCGAAGGATCGCGGGTGCTCTATGCCCACCTTGGCGGCGCACCGGCCCTGAACGGCTACAGCTATTACTACAAAGACGGCTGAACCGGCAGCGAATGCCCGATGTGGGCGGCTCTTGCCGCCCACGTCACCCCCTCAGCCGGAGACGAACATGTCCTTGTAGGTGTCCCGCAGCAGGTTTTTCTGGACCTTGCCCATGGTATTGCGCGGCAGGCTGTCGACCACAACCAGCCGGCGCGGGTGCTTGAAGCGCGCCAGCGGACCCTTGACCGCCTCCATGATCGCATCCGTATCGGGCGTCTTGTCCTGCTTTGGGACCAGTACACCAACCACCGTTTCGCCAAAGTCCGGATGTGGCACGCCGATGACTGCGCTTTCCAGAACGCCGTCCTGCTCATCCAGCACCAGCTCGATTTCCTTGGGATAGATGTTGTAGCCGCCCGAGATGATCAGGTCCTTGCCCCGGCCTACGATGCTGACATAACCGTCGGCGTCGATCATCCCCAGATCACCGGTGATGAAAAAGCCGTTGTTCCGAAGTTCCTCGGCGGTTTTTTCGGGCATGTTCCAGTAGCCTTTGAACACATTGGCGCCCCTCACCTCGATGACGCCGACCTCACCTTGCGGCAGGGCTTCGCCGCTGGCTGGATCGCAGACCTTCAACTCGACCCCCGGCAGCGGAAAGCCGACAGTGCCGGCGCGGCGTTCACCCACATAAGGGTTGGAAGTGTTCATATTCGTCTCTGTCATGCCGTATCGTTCAAGAATCCGCTGGCCGGTGCGGGCCTCGAACTGCACATGTGTCTCGGCCAGCAGGGGCGCAGACCCCGATATGAAAACCCGCATATGATCAGCGGACTGCCGGGTGAAGCGGGCATCGTCCAGAAGACGTGTGTAGAACGTGGGCACACCCATCATCGTTGTGGCGCGGGGCATCAGGGACAGCACCTGATCCACATCGAAGCGGGGCATGAATATCATGCTGCCACCGGCGATCAGGGTCACATTGGTGGCAACGAACAGACCGTGGGTGTGAAAGATCGGCAGGGCATGCAGCAGCACGTCCTGCGCGGTGAACCGCCATTCCTTTGCCAGGGTCGCGGCATTCGACAGCAGGTTGGTCTGCGTCAGCATCGCCCCTTTCGATCTTCCCGTGGTGCCGGAAGTGTAAAGAAACGCGGCCAGGTCATCTGCGCTGCGCTCAACGGTGTCAAAGCGATCCGGCGCACTTTCCGCCTTTGTGACAAGCGACCCGGCACCTTCGGCATCCAGCGTCTCGACCAGCGCGCCCAGTTCATCTGCGACGGGCGTGAGCGCCGAAACCGCGCTCGGGTCACAGACCACCAGCGCCGCGCCGCTGTCCTTGATGAAATAGGTCAGTTCAGATGTGGTGTAGGCGGTGTTCAACGGCAGGAACACCAGCCCGGCCTGGGCGCAGGCCGCAAACAGCGCCAGTGCCTGGGGTGATTTATGCACCTGTGCCGCCACGCGGGCCCCCGGCTGCAATCCCAGTCCGGTCAGCACATGGGCGATCTGCGCGGTCTGTTTCAGAAAGTCCGAATAGCTCAGCGTTGTACCGTCGATCAGGTGCAGAAAAGCTGCGTCGCGCCCCAGATGAGCACCGAACAAAGTATCGTAAAGCGGGTTTGGCATGGCGTTATCTTTCCGAGGTCGTCGCGTTGACAAATGTCTTCGCCAAGGCGGTGACTTCCGCGCTGGCAACGATCTTGCCCTTGGTGGCAAAGTTTTCGAGGTTCTGTGAGACGGCTGACAGGTCATAGAGGTAATTGACCATCACACCGCCTGAATTGGCCACCCCGTTGGCCGAGGAATCGGCATCGGCATGTACCGCATGGACAAGCGCGCCATTGCCCAGATGAAAGCGCGCCACCGGATCATAGGGCGCATCCCCCCTGCCCTTTGCATCCAGCAGGTAATGCGCCGCCAGCGCGCGCCGCATTGCGGGCGTCTCGGGCATCTTGATGTTGTTCAGGGCCGCCCATTTGGTCAAAAGCGGGATCGGCGAGAGGGTGACAAAGGTCTTCAGCCCTGCCTGTTCCGCGGCAAGGTCCGCCGCCACCTGCTTGATCAGCGAATTGCCGAAGGAAATGCTGGCCAGCCCGGCCTGGCAGTTCGAGATCGAATAGAACACTGCCGTGTCGCAGGCCTCGGGGTTCAGCGCTGCGCGGTCTTCGGCCAGCAGCGCCTGTATGGAACCGGGAATCCCCTTGGTCAGCGCCACCTCGACAAAGATCAACGGCTCATCCGGCATGGCGGGATGGAAGAAGGCAAAGCAGCGGCGGTCTTTGGGTTGCAACCGGCGGCGCAGGTCGTCCCAGCTGTGAATGGCATGGACCGCCTCATAGGCGATGATCTTTTCCAGGATATGGGCGGGGCTCTCCCAGCTGATCGGGCGCAGCACCAGAAAACCGCGGTTGAACCAGGATGCGAAAAGGTGCCGGAAATCCAGATCAAGTGCCGCCAGTTCCGGGTCATCACCGGCCAGCGACAGCAGGTCGGCCCGCATCCTGACCAGTGCGCCGGTGGCGCCCGGCGCGCGGTTCAGGCGCCGGATCAGCTCCTGCCGCTGTGGCTCGGCCGCGTTCAGGAAGGCCCGGTAGGTCGCTTTTGACGGCGCCTGTTCATAGGCATCCAGCGCGGACCGCACGATTTCGGGGTCGATGTTCATGTCACGCGCCAGGTGCTGCAGGAAGGCCAGTTTGCCTGCATCATCAAGACTTGCGAATTTTCCCAGAATGTCCTGGGCAAGCGCCTGTTCCGTCGTTTCGCCGGCACTGCCAAGCAGATCGGCGGTGAGGGCCGCAATCGGGCGGGTTGACGGGCGATCCTGACCAAAGGGGCGGTAGCGCCTTTCGAACATGGTCGACAGCAAGTCAGCAAGTATCGTCATGGTGCAAGTCCTTATGGCGGAGTGCCGCAAGCGATGAGGTGCCGCGCGTCAGGGGCGGCGTGAGAAGTGCCTGTATTTTAGTCGCATTTTCTGTGCCTGACGGGGTAAACCGCCGGAGGTGATGGGTGGATCATAGACGCATCATGTTTTTCAGGTCAATTATTTTGTATACAAGATATTAGTTATTGCGTGCTTCCTAGCACCAAGCTAGCTTTTCTACATGGAACAACGCAGTGCGGTGAACATCGCAAATTCTTTGGAGCAAATGATTTTCGACGGCACCTTTGCCGACGGCGATCGTCTGGACGAGGTGCGGCTGGCCGAACAATTCGGTGTGTCACGCACGCCGCTGCGCGAAGCGCTGCAACGTCTGGAAAGTTCAGGGCTGGTCACCCTGATCCCGCGACGTGGTGCTTTCGTGCGTCAGCCCGGGCCCCTTGAACTGCTGGAGATGTTCGAGGTGATGGCCGAACTGGAAGCGGTCTGCGCCAGACTGGCCGCACGACGCATGTCCGATGATGCACTGGACGAGCTGCGATTGGCCAATACGCGCTGCCAGGCGGCTTCGGATGCGCAGGACACCGACCTGTATTATATGGAAAACGAAAAGTTCCACGCCACGATCTACCGCGAATCGGGCAACAGTTTTCTTGAGCAGGAAAGCCTGAAACTGCAAAAACGCCTGCGCCCCTTTCGCCGCCAGCAACTGCGCCTTCGCGGGCGGATGCCGCAATCGCTGACCGAACATGAGGCGATTGTGGAGGCGCTGACGGCAGGCGATTCCAACGCCGCCGCCAATGCGCTGCGCGACCATGTGAACGTTCAGGGCGAGCGGTTTCAAAGCCTGATGGCGGGCCTGAAAGCGGCTGCATCTTAGCGACCTGTCACGAGAATTTCATTCCGGCCTGCAAGAACTGCCTGTCTGAAAGGAGTGGCGACATCCTTACCATTGCCCCCGGGCAACGGGTGTACCAGCGATACCCTGCCGACAAAGCCCAAATAAGCATCAGGCGGGTTGTTGCCGGGGATGTGTCACATGAAAATGCAGTATTTGCTTGACCAATTACAATCAGCCGATGTTGTATACAAAAACAAGAATAAAAATACATCATCCCGAACAACGTAACAGCGAGGACTACCATGACATCGAAAAACCTGATGACCGGCACTGCGCTGAGCCTGTTGGCCGCCGCACCCGCATTTGCGGACAAGGCCGATGACACGCTGCGTGTGGCCTTCACCAAGGAACTGGAATCGGTCGACACCTATTACAATTCTGCGCGCGAAGGGATTCTGTTCACCCGTGGCGTCTGGGACGCCCTGTTGTTCCGTGATCCGATCTCGGGCGAAATCTCGGGCAACCTTGCGACCGAATGGACCTGGATTGACGATGTCACCGTCGAATTCAAACTGCGTGAGGGCGTGACCTTTCACAACGGCGAGGTCTTCAACGCCGACGATGTGGTCCACACAGTCAATTTTGTCACCAACCCGGAAAACGGCGTCAAGGTGATGACCAACGTCAGCTGGATGAAGAGCGCGGAGAAGGTTGACGATAATACCGTCCGCATCATTCTGAATGCGCCCTTCCCGCCGGCCGAAGAATATCTGGCAAGCGTTGTGGTCATGTATCCCGACGAATATTACGCCGAAGTTGGCCCGACCGGCATGAACACCAATCCCGTGGGCACCGGCCCCTACAAGGTCGACAAGGTCGAAGCAGGCAAACTCTATGAGCTGAGCCTGAACGAAAACTATCACGACAGCCCCAAAGGCAAGGGCAAGATCGGCAAGATCGAGGTCAAGACGATCCCCGACATGAACACCCAAGTGGCGGAGCTGTTCAACGGCGGTCTGGATTTCCTGTGGAACGTCCCCGCCGATCAGGCAGAGAAACTGGCCGAGATGGATGACCGTTTTGACGTGGTCAACGCGCAGGCGATGCGCATCGGCTATATCACGATGGACGCCCAGGGCGCTGTCGACCCAGATGGCCCGATGACCAAGAAAGCGGTCCGTCAGGCGATCTATCACGCCATCGACCGTCAGGCGATTGTCGATGCGCTGGTCAAAGGTTCCTCCGAAATCGTGAATGCAGGCTGCGCACCGATCCAGTTCGGTTGCGACCTTACCGTCAAGTCCTATGACTATGACCCGGAGAAGGCCAAGGCGCTGCTGGCCGAAGCAGGTTATCCCGATGGTTTCGAGATCGACTTCTACGCCTACCGCGACCGGCCCTATGCCGAAGCGCTCATGGGCTTTCTGAATGCGGTCGGGATCAAGACCAACTTCAACTACCTGCAATACGCCGCCCTGCGCGAGAAACGCACAAAGGACGAGGTGCCGATTTCCTTCCAGACATGGGGTTCCTATTCGCTGCCCGACGTCTCGGCGATCACCGGTGAATTCTTTACCGGCGGCGAGCTGGACGATGCGCATGACCCGGAAATCATCGAATGGGTGAAAGAAGCAGGTTCCATCACCGACCGTGCCAGGCGTGAAGAGCTCTACAGCAAGGCACATGCCAAGATCGCCGAAGAGGCCTATTGGGTGCCGCTGTGGACCTACAACGTGAACTATGTGCTCAGCAAAGAGCTGGACTACACACCCACAGACGACGAAGTCATCCGTTTCGCGGATTTCGCCTGGAAATAACCTTTGACGGGCCGCGCGGCATCTTTTGCGCGGCCCGTGCCTGTTTCTTTGCCCGGAAGGTGACGCACGATGGCCGTCTACATACTCAAACGTTTCGGTCTTGCCCTCTTGGTGGCCCTGACCGTTTCATTCATCAGTTTCAGCCTGTTGTTCATGGCAGGCGATCCGGCTGTTGCCATTGCGGGCGAGAACGCCACTTCGGAAGATATCGCGCTGGTCAACGCACGTTACGGCTTTGACCGGCCGATGATCGTGCAATACGGCGACTGGCTGGGCTCGGCCGTGACAGGTGACCTGGGACGTTCGTGGTATTTCGACATGTCAGTGACCGAGCTGATCGCCGACCGCCTGACCGTCACCATGAAGCTGGGCCTCTTTGCCATCACGCTTGCGCTGGCGGTGGCGATCCCGCTGGGCGTGGCGGCGGCGGCCAATCCGAATTCGATAATCGACCGCTTTGCGCTGTTTCTGTCCGTGGTCGGTCAGGCCATCCCGTCCTTCTGGTTCGGCCTGATCCTGATTGTCATCTTCTCGATCAAGATGCGCCTCCTGCCTGCTTCGGGCAATGAGACCTGGCAGCATTTTGTCCTGCCCACCGTCGTGCTGGGCTATTACGCCACCCCTGCCATCATGCGTCTGACGCGGGCGGGGATGATGGAAGTGCTGTCCTCCGACTATATCCGCACCGCGCGGGCCAAGGGGCTGCGCACCCGCAAGGTGATGTTCAAACACGCCCTGCGCAATGCGATCATTCCCGTGGTCAGCCTGGCGGCGGTCCAGATGGGATTCATGCTGGGCGGCTCGATCGTGGTCGAAACCGTCTTTGCCCTGCATGGGGCCGGCTATCTGGCCTGGGAATCCATCGCCCGCAACGACCTGCCGACCATGCAGGCGCTGATCCTGATTTTTTCCACCTTCTATATTCTGTTCACCTTCCTGGCTGACGTTCTGAACGCATGGCTGGATCCACGGCTGCGCGTGGGCTGAGGATAGACATGACCGATACAACCACACCCACCGACCAGCCCCTGCAGGCCCCCCGCAACAAGCCACTGACACCCGGACAGGCGATGCGCCGACGCGCCCTGCGCCACAAGGGCCTGATGTTCGGTGCCGTTGTCATGCTGATTGTCCTGTGCGTAGCAATCTTTGCCCCGCTGCTGACCCAATATGACCCTTACCAGCAAAGCCTGCTGGCGCGAATGAAACCTCCGGTCTTTCTGGGTGGCACATCCGAACACTGGCTGGGCACCGACGGGCTGGGCCGCGATTTCTGGGCACGGCTGGCCTATGGCGCGCGTATCTCGCTGATGATCGGCATTCTGGCCGCTGTCATCTCGGGCATCATCGGCTCGACTCTGGGCATTCTGGCCGGCTATTTCGGCGGCAAGGTCGACATGGTCGTGACCTTCCTGATCAACGTGCGGCTGGCCATGCCCGTCGTGCTGGTGGCGCTGGCCGTCGTGGCACTGTTCGGCGGCTCGCTGGTTGTCGTCGTCTCGGTTCTGGGTCTGCTGCTGTGGGACCGCTTTGCCGTGGTGCTGCGCTCGGCCACGATGCAGGTGCGCGAACAGGAATATGTCGCCGCCGCCGAAGTGCTGGGTGCATCCTTGCCGCGCATCCTGTTCAAGGACATCCTGCCCAATGTCATGAACCACCTGATCGTGATCTTCACGCTGGAAATGGCCCATGCCATCATCCTTGAGGCGGCGCTGTCCTTCCTCGGGCTTGGCGTGCAACCGCCCACCCCCTCCTGGGGCCTGATGATTTCCGAAGGCAAGGACATGCTGCTGTTCGAACCCTGGCTGATCACCATTCCCGGCGTGGCCCTGTTCTTTCTTGTTCTTGCCATCAACATGCTGGGCGATGGCCTGCGCGATGTCACCGCACCGGAGGGGCGCAACTGATGACCGATCCTATCCTGTCCATCCAGAACCTGACCGTTGACCTGCCCAAGGCCGCCGACCGCGCCCATGCCGTCGAAAACCTGTCCTTGCAGGTCATGCCCAAGGAAATTGTCTGTATCGTGGGCGAAAGCGGCTCGGGCAAGTCGATCACCGCCTTCACCACCATGGGCCTGCTTCCGAAGGCGCTGTCGCCCTCGCAGGGCGAGATCCGCTTTGACGGGCACGACCTGCTGAAACTGTCCAAGCGCGCGCACAGCGACCTGCGGGGCCGTCGCATGGCAATGATTTTTCAGGAGCCCATGTCGGCCCTGAACCCCTGCTATTCCGTGGGCGACCAGATCGAAGAGATGTTCCAGCAGCACACCGATCTGGGTGCCGCCGAACGCAAGGCGCGCACGATCAGGCTGCTGGAAGAGGTGCACCTGCCCGACCCGCCGCGCATTTACAACTCTTACCCGCATCAGCTGTCGGGCGGCCAGCGCCAGCGCATCGTGATCGCCATGGCTCTGGCCCTGGACCCTGCGCTGCTGATCGCGGACGAACCGACAACCGCGCTGGACCTGTCGACGCAGCAGCAGATCCTGCATCTGTTCAAGGAGCTGCGCGAAAAGCATGACGCGGGGATCATGTTCGTCACCCACGACTTTGACGTGGTGGCCGAGATTGCCGACCGCGTCGTGGTGATGCAGCATGGGCGTATCGTCGAACAGGGCACCGCCGAAGAGGTCCTGAACCGCCCGCAACACCCCTACACCCGCCTGCTGATCGACGCGGTGCCGCGCCGCACCCGCGATGTGCCCGCACCGATCACCAGCCACGAAGTGCTGAAGGTGTCGAACCTGAACAAGACCTATCACGTCGCCGGCGGCATGTTCCGGGCCGCGCGTACCGTTCATGCCTGCAAGGACGTGAACTTTACCGTCCATCAGGGCGAAACCCTGGGCATCGTGGGCGAAAGCGGCTCGGGCAAGTCGACGCTGGTCAAATGCCTTATCCGTCTGGAAGACCCCGAAAGCGGTGTGGTCTCGGTTGAAGGCAAGGATATCGCGCTGATGTCGCGCCACGACCTGCACCCCTATCGCAAGCACATCCAGATCGTGTTTCAGGACCCCTACGGCTCACTCAACCCGCGCCGGACCATTGGCGATCAACTGGTCGAGGGGCCGGTGAACTTTGGCGAGAACCGCGCGAAGGCCATGGAACGCGCCCGCGAGCTGATGAAGATCGTGCGGCTCGATCCCGAGGTGCTGAACCGCTATCCCAACCAGTTCTCGGGCGGCCAACGCCAGCGGATTTGTATCGCCCGCGCCCTGATGGTCGAACCGAAAATCCTGATCGCGGATGAAGCGGTGTCGGCGCTGGACGTTTCAGTGCAAAAAGAGGTGCTGAAACTGCTGAACGAAATCCGCGACCGGATGGGGCTGACGGTCCTGTTCATCACCCACGACCTGCGCGTCGCGGCACAGGTTTGTGACACGCTGATCGTCATGCAGCAGGGCGATGTGGTGGAACGCGGCACCGTGGAAGAGGTCTTTGGCGCGCCATCGCACCCCTACACCAGGATGCTGCTGGATGCGCAGCCGGGCAAACATTGGGATGTGCCCGACATCGCAACCCTGCCCCCGGCTATCGCATGAGCGGATCATTTTCGCGCAGCCAGCAGACCCGCAAGCCGGGTGTCACCGCCACCTCGGGCGGTGTCGTCGCAGCCCAGCATGTGGTCGCCGCCGAAGTCGGGGCCGAAGTCCTCGCCGCAGGCGGTGACGCGGTCGACGCCGCCGTCGCCGTAAGCTTTGCCATTGGCGTGGTCGAACCGTGGATGTCCGGCCCCATGGGCGGCGGTGCCATGATGCTGTGGCGCGAAGACGAAGGTCGCGCCCATGCGCTGAACTATGGCATGCGGTCCTCCGCCACGCTGGACGTGTCACACTATCCGCTGTCGGGTGCCGGCAAGGCATCGGACCTGTTCCCATGGGAAGCCGTGGTCGAGGACCGCAACGTCACCGGTGCCACCTCGGTCGCCGTGCCCGGCACGATGGCGGGCATTTCCGCCGCACACGGCCGCTTTGGCCGGATGCCGTGGGACACGCTGCTGGCCCCCGCAGTCGATCTGGCCAAACGCGGCTTGCACGTGGATTGGTACGCGGCCCTCATCATCGCCTCCAGCGCCCGCGATCTGGCGTTGGACCCGGACGCGGCGGCGCTGTATCTGGACGATGGCCAATGGCCCAAAGGCTCCGGCTGGACCGCGCTGGCCGATCAGCGGCTGGACCAAAGCAAGATGGCCGAAACGCTGGAACAGCTTGCCCGCGAAGGCGAAGCGGCCTTCTATCGCGGCGACATCGCTGCGGCGCTTGTGCGTGACGTGACCGACAAGGGCGGCTTCCTGTCGATGGACGACATGCGCGACTACAACGCCAGATGGTCCGATCCGCTGGCGATCCCCTTCCGCGATGGCACCATCCACGCCATGCCGGGCCTGACCGCCGGCCCCACGCTAGCGGACGCCCTGACCCGCTGGCAGGATGGCTATGAGGCCGCCGACGCCGACAGCCCCGCCGCCTATGTCGCCCGCGCCAACGGGCTGCGTGCAGCCTATGCCGAACGGCTGACCAATATGGGCGACCACGAAAGCGCCAAGGCCCCCGGTTGCACCACGCATTTTTCCATCGTGGACAGCGCGGGCAACATGGTGGCGATGACACAAACGCTGCTGTCGATCTTCGGCTCCAAGGTGGTGTCGCCCTCGACCGGCCTGAGCCTGAACAACGGCATCATGTGGTTCGACCCCGAGCCGGGCAAGCCCAACTCTCTGGGTCCCGACAAAGCCTGTCTGATGAACGTCTGCCCCGTCGTCGGCGAAACCCCCACCCGCCGCTTTGCGCTGGGGGCCTCGGGCGGCCGCAAGATCATGCCCGCCGTGGCGCAGATCAGCGGCCACCTGATGGAACAGGGCATGTCGATGCAGGACGCCATCGAAGCGCCGCGCATCGACGCCTCGGGCGGTGCGCAGGTTGTGGCAGACGAACGCCTTGCCGGTCCCGTGGCCGACGCGCTGGCGGACAACTTCCCGCTGGCGCTGGCGCAACGGCTGCCCTTCCCCTTTGCCTTTGCCTGCCCCGCAGGGGTGATGCGCGAGGGCACCAGCAACTCCGGCACCACGGAAACCATGTCCCCCTGGGGCGATGGCGTGGCTGAACCTGAAACCAAAAAGGCCCCTTGAATGACCCTGCAAGACTCTGCCCGCGCCAATATCGAAACCTATTTCGACGATGGTGATTTCCAACGCGAGCTGGCCACGCTGGTGTCCCGCCCGACCGAAAGCCAGGATCCGCGCGGCAAGCCGCACCTGCACGCCTATCTGCACGACGACATGGCCCCGATGCTGGAAGCCATGGGATTCACCTGCCAGTTCCATGACAACCCCGTGCCCGACGGCCCGCCCATCCTGACCGCCGAGCGGATCGAGGATGCAAGCCTGCCCACGGTCCTGACCTATGGCCACGGCGACGTGGTGCGCGCGCAAGAGGGCCAGTGGCGCGAGGGGCTGACGCCGTTCGAGCTGATCGAGGAGGGCGACCGCCTGTACGGGCGGGGTGCCGCCGACAACAAGGTCCAGCACCTGATCAACCTGCGCGCGATGCAGGCTGTGCTGAAGGCGCAGGGCCATCTGGGCTTTAACGCCAAGATCATCATCGAAATGGGCGAAGAGGCCGGATCGCCGGGCCTGAAGGAATTCTGCACCGCCAACGCCGACCTGCTGAAGGCGGATGTGTTCATCGCGTCCGACGGCCCGCGCCTGCGCCCTGCCGCCCCAACGATCTTTACCGGATCGCGCGGCGGTGCCAGCTTTGACCTTGAGGTCAACCTGCGCGAGGGGGCCAACCACTCGGGCAACTTCGGCGGTCTGCTGGCCGACCCCGCGATGATCCTGTCGCACGCCTTGGCCAGCATCACCGACGCGCGCGGCCAGATCCGCGTGCCGGAGTGGCGCCCGACCAGCCTGACCCCCCGCATCCGCGAGGTGCTGGCCGCCCTGCCCGCCCATGACACCGGCATCGTCCTTGACGCCGATTGGGGTGAAGCGGACCTGACCCCCGCCGAACGCGTGTTCGGCTGGAACAGCTTTGCCATTCTGGCCATGACCGCAGGCGTGCCCGCCGCACCCGTCAACGCCATCGCCGGATCCGCCCGCGCCACTTGCCAGCTGCGGTTCGTGGTCGGCACCGAGGTTGACGACATCCTGCCCGCCCTGCGCCGCCATCTGGACCGCGAAGGGTTCGACAAGGTCAAGATCGTCGCGCACAGCCGCAACAATTTCCCCGCGACACGGCTGGACCCAGATCACCCGATGGTCCGCTTTGCCAGTGCGTCGATTGAAAAAAGCGTGGGCACAGCGCCGGACATCCTGCCCAACCTTGGCGGCTCGCTGCCCAACGATTGCTTTGCCGAGGTGCTGGGCCTGCCGACGATCTGGGTGCCGCATTCCTATGCGGGTTGCTCGCAGCACGCGCCCAACGAACATATCCTGAAATCCCTGTCGCATCAGGCGTTGGTGGCAATGACCGGGTTGTTCGCCGATCTGGCCGAACAAGGCCTGCCAAAGGATTGATCCGGTGCCCGTTGCCCCTCAGGACATGATCGCCCTGCGCGACACCCTGCGTGCGGGGCAGTCGGCCCTGTGGGTCAATCCCGCCTATGTGCCCGCCCCCGATCCCATGGCGCGCGCCGATCTGGACCAGGCCTGCGATGACTGGGCCATGCTGGCCCCGCTGTTGGCGCGCCTGTTCCCTGAATTGGAAGTCTCGGGCGGGCGCATCGCCTCGGACCTGATCGCGGCCCCTGCCGGAGCCTTTGGCGATCATGCAGGCACCCTGCTGATCAAGGGCGACCATGCCCTGCCGGTGGCCGGGTCCATCAAGGCACGCGGCGGTCTGTTTGAGGTGTTCATCTGCGCCGTCACACAGGCCCGCGCGGCTGGAATACTTGGCCCTGACGATCCCGTGACCCGTCTGGCCGACATGCGCGATTTCTTTGCGGCACGCACGATCGCGGTGGGTTCCACCGGCAATCTGGGTCTCAGTGTCGGCATCGCCGCCCGCGCGCTGGGGTATGCCTGTGTCGTGCATATGTCGAGCGACGCGAAACCGTGGAAGGTCGACCGCCTGCGCAAGCTGGGGGTCGAGGTGGTGCTGCACAGGGCGGATTACTCCACCGCCGTTGCCGCCGCGCGCGATGCCACTGCGGACGATCCCGACAGCTATTTTGTCGATGACGAATCCTCGGAACTGCTGTTTCGCGGTTACAGCGCGGCGGCGGCGGAACTGGCCGCGCAACTGGATGCGATGGGCATCACAATCAGCCCCGACCGCCCGCTGTGCCTCTACCTGCCCTGCGGCATCGGCGGCGCGCCGGGTGGCATCGCCTATGGCGCGCGGGCGGTGTTCGGCCCCCATGCCCACAGCTTTTTCGTCGAGCCGCAGCAATCCGCCTCGGCCCTGTGCCAGATGGCATTCGACGCGCCATCGGTCCACGATCTGGGCCTCAGCAACCGGACCGAGGCCGACGGCATGGCCGTGGCCACCCTGTCGCCGCTGGTGCGCGACCGGATGCACAACCGCCTGGCGGGTGTCTGCACCGTGGGCGACGCGGACATGCTGCGCTGGGTCGCAGCGGGCCATGCCCAGGGGCTGCAATTCGAACCCTCGGCCACCGCCGGTTTTGCCGGGCCGTACCATCTGATGAACAGCGCTGCGGGCAAGGCGTTCCGCGCGCAGCACATGGCCCATGTCGCGCCCGAAAACATCACCCACGTCGTCTGGGCCACCGGAGGCCTGTTCGTACCCGACGCTGCCCACCGCGCCTTTCTGGAGGCTGCTGCCGCTTTGCCTGCCGCCTATGACCTGCCACAGGAGATCACCCCATGACCAACCCCGCCAGCCTTGGCGCCATCGAAGCCCGCCAACTGATCGCGCGCAAACAATTGTCGCCGGTCGAGCTGGCCGAGGCCTGCATCGCGCGGGTCGAGACGCTGGACCATGCGGTGAACGCCCTGATCGCACGCGACTTTGACGGGATGCTGGGCGGGGCGAAAAAGGCGGAAACCGCCGTGATGTCGGGTGCGCCGCTCGGGGCGCTGCACGGGCTGCCCTTTGCGGTGAAGGACATGATCGACGTGGCGGGCCTGCCCACCACCTTCGGGTCCGAAGCCTTTGCCGACAACATCGCCACCGGTGACGACGCCATCGTTGCAGCGATGCGCGCAGCGGGTGGCTTGCCGATGGGCAAGACCAACACGCCGGAATGGAGTGCCGGTGCCAACACCCGCAACCGCGTCAACGGGGTGACCGCGAACCCCTACGACCTGACGCGCACCTGTGCCGGATCATCGGGCGGCTCGGCGGTGGCGCTGGCCTGCGAATACGCCCCTCTGGCCACAGGATCGGACACCGGCGGTAGCCTGCGCAACCCGGCGGCCTATTGCGGGGTTGTCGGCTACCGGCCCAGCCCCGGTGTGGTGCCGGGCAACAACCGTGCGGCGGGGCTGATCCCCATGCCCACTTCCGGCCCGATGGCGCGCAGCGTGGCCGATGCCGGGCTGATGCTGTCCGTGCTGGCACGCCCCGACCGCAACGATCCGTTCACCACCGTGATCGACGGACGCACCCCTTGGGATGCCGCTGGCTTTGCCAGCCTGCCGCGCCGTGATCTGACATCCCTGCGCATCGCGGTCACCGAAGATTACGGCTTTGCCCCCACCGAACGCATGATCCGCAACCACTTCCGCGCGATCCTGCCCAAGCTGGCACCCTTCATGGGTGACATCATCGAAGCCACCCCCGATTGCACCGACGCCGACCGCATCTTTTCGGTGCTGCGCGGGGTGCAGTTCCTTGGTGTCCATGCAAAGCTTTACGACGAAACCCCCAATCAGGTCGGCCCCAACGTCGCCGACAACGTCCGCGAAGGCCGCAGCTATTCCGCCGAGGACGTGGCACAGGCGATCTTTGCCCAAGGGCGCTATCACCGCGACTGGCAGGCCTTTTTCGAGACGCATGATTTCATCATCTCGCCCGCCGTCACCATCAGCCCGCGCCCGTGGCGCGAGCTCTACCCGACCGAAATCGACGGAACGCCCACCAAAAGCTATTATCACTGGCTGGCGATGGCCTATGCCTCCACCATTCCGGGGCATCCGTCGATCACCATTCCCTGCGGGATGGACGCGAACGGCATGCCCTTTGGTCTGCAAATCGTCGGGCGTCGTCACGACGATCTGGGTGTGCTGGCCGTCGCGGCTGAGCTGGAGGCGATCATAGCAGGCACCGATCTGGCCGTGCCTGCCCCCGACTTTGCCGCCCTGCGCGCCGCCCCGCCTCTGTCGCAGGCGGATGAATTCCTGACCTTCAACTGACCGGGTGCCAGGCGGCTGGCCTATTGCAAGACCCGCCGCAGCCCTGACTGGGCTTCCCGCAGCGGGGCGATAAAGCGTTCGGCCAATTCCGACGCGGGCGCATCTGAGGCCGCGATGCCAAGGTTCAGCGCCGCGACGACGCGGCCGCGAATGTCGTAAAGCGGCACGGCGATTGACCGCAGGCCGACTTCAACCTCCTGGTCGATCACCGAATAGCCCTGCGCGCGCACGACAGCCAGTTCCGCCATGATCGCATCAGGATCGGTGCGGCTGCGCATCGTGCGCGGTGCGAGGTCGGAAAGGTCGATCCATTTGCGTGCTTCCTCCTCGGGCAAAGCGCTGAGCAGCACCCGACCCATGGAGGTACAATGCGCAGGCAGGCGCGACCCCGGCATCAGCCCGATGGACATGATCCGGGTGGCCGCCGAACGGGCGATGTAGACGATTTCGGTCTCATCCAGGATCGACACCGAAGAGGATTGCCCGGTGCGCGCGGAAAGCTGATCTAGCCAGGGTTGCACGATTTGCGGCAGCGGCAGGGCTGCCAGCGCCCCCATCCCCAGCCGCAGAACACGCGGCGTGAGCTGGAAATATTTGCCATCGTATTCCGCGTATCCAAGTTCGGTGAGCGTCAGCAAACAGCGGCGGGCAGTCGCCCGGTCAAGCCCTGTCACGGCGGCTATTTCAGAAACGGATTGGCGCGGCGTCTCGGCCCGGAAGCATTCAAGCACGCGCAGCCCCTTGGCAAAGGAGGCGATGAAATCGGTTCTGTGCACCATGCGAACAAGTGATGGCAGCATGTGAACAAATGTCAACATGTGAACATTGAATCTGGTGCCGGTTCCGGTTCAGCGCGTATCAAAAGCCGAGGAGACATCAATGGACAAGACTTTCCCATCGCTTGCAGATGCTGTGTCGGTCATCCCGGACGGGGCGACCGTGATGATCGGCGGTTTTGGCGGCTCAGGCGCGCCAATCGAGTTGATCCACGCGTTGATCGACCAGGGCGCGCGGCATCTGACGGTAATCAACAACAATGCGGGTAACGGCCATGTCGGCCTTGCGGCACTGATCGAACAGGGCCGTGTCGACAAATTGATCTGTTCCTTTCCGCGCTCGGCTGACCCCACCGTCTTTGCCGAAGCCTACAAGGCGGGGCGGATCGAGCTTGAGATTGTGCCGCAGGGCACCCTGGCAGAGCGGATCAGGGCAGGTGGTGCGGGCATACCCGCATTCTACACGCCCACGGCCTTTGGCACCCAGGTGGCGGAAGGCAAGCCGACAGAGGTTTTTGAAGGCCGGTCCTATGTGCGTGAGCGCTGGCTCAAGGCGGATTTTGCCCTGATCAAGGGCGAGCTGGGTGACCAGCATGGCAATATGACCTACCGGATGGCGGCGCGGAACTTCAATCCGATCATGGCGACGGCAGCCACAACCACCATTGCTCAGGTATCGCGGATCGTGCCGCCGGGCGGGATCGACCCGGAACATGTCGTCACGCCGGGCATCTTCGTTCGCCGACTTGTCGAGGTATCCGCGCCCGCACAGGAAGAAGAGCTTAACCGGGCGGAGGCCGTCTATCCATGACCGAAGTTTCCCACGCAAAGCTGAGCAATGCCCAGATCGCATGGCGCGCCGCGCAGGACATCGAGGACGGTGCCTATGTCAATCTCGGGATCGGATTTCCCGAAATGGTCGCGCAGTTCCAGCCTCCCGGACGGCAGGCCATCTTTCATACCGAGAATGGCATCCTTGACTTTGGTGCCGCCCCGGCCCGCGGTGAGGAAGACTGGGACCTGATCAATGCGGGAAAAAAGGCCGTCACACTGAAGCCGGGGACCGCCTTCTTTCACCATGCCGACAGTTTCGCGATGGTGCGGGGCGGGCATCTGGATGTTGCAATCCTTGGTGCTTACGAGGTTGCGCAGAACGGCGACCTGGCGAACTGGTCCACCGGCAGGGGCGGCATTCCGGCCGTTGGCGGTGCCATGGATCTGGTACAAAGCGCAAAGCGCGTTGCGGTGCTGACCGACCATGTGACCAAGGACGGTTTGCCCAAGCTGGTGTCTGAATGCACCCTTCCCCTGACCGGCGTTGCCTGCGTGACGCGGATTTACACCTCTCTTGCGGTGGTGGATGTGGTCGACGGGCGCTTTGTCCTGCGGGAGAAAGTGCCCGCCGTGACCCTGGAAGAGCTGCAGGCCGTCACCGGTGCGCCGCTGCATATCGACGGCGCTGTCGTTGACCTGATCTGCCCTGACGAACCAGCCTAAAGCGCCCCGCCTTAAACTTGAATCGCCGATACCCTACCGCGCTTCGCGCTCTCGGGACATAGGCGATACTGAGTGTATCAGGTTAAAGGCGGGACGCTCCAGCCTCGGGATGAGGCGCGGCATTCAGCCAGTTACGCCCCTGGCCCCTGCGTCGCCTCAAAGGTGATCTGGCCATCGCAGATGGTCATCACCGGCCCGAGCCCAGGTATCTCTTTCGGGTCTGTTGCCGCGATATCGCCGCCAAGTATCACCAGATCGGCGAGCATCCCGGTGCAGATCCGCCCGGTGCGGTCATCCATGTGACCTGCAAATGCACCGCGCCAGGTAAAACCTTCGAGCACTTGCATGAGCGGTACGCGCTGATCCGGAACGCCGGGGTGGAAGGGTTCGCGCGTGAGCGCTGCCGAAATCCCGACCAGCGGTTCCACGCGCACCACGGGCCAGTCCGAGGAAAAGGCATAATCGGCACCCGTTTCGATAACGTCGCGCCAGGCATAGGCAAAGGGCAAGCGGGCCTCGCCGATAACGGAAACAGCCGGTTCAAGGGGCAGACCCATCACCCCCGGCACGTGCAACGGCTGCATGGAGGCTATGACGCCAAGTTCGCGAAACCGGGGCAAATCCTCGGGATGGACCACTTCGAGGTGTTCGATCCTGTGGCGCGCGTCGCGCTTGCCGTTGGCTTCCTGTGCGGCCTGGACACCGTCAAGAACGATCCGCACAGCGCCATCCCCGATGGCATGTACGCTGATCTGCAGGCCGCGCGCATCAATGTCGATGGCAGCCTTGTTGAAATGCGCCGCTTCAAAGATCGGCTCACCACGGTGACCGGGCTGGTTCGCATACTCATCCACAAGCACCCCGGTGCCGCTTTCCAGTACACCGTCGCAGAAAATCTTCACCCGGCCGGATTTCAGCTTGTCGCTGTTGAAATCGGCTGCAAGGCGGCTCGCCTCGTCGAGCGAGGACAAAGGTTTCTCACGCGTGAGGTGAAAGGGCACTTCAACACGGACCGTCAGTTCCCCGGCATCCTCGATCTCTTTCAACAGCTCAAGAAGATATCGGTTTCCGTCCATGTTATGGATCGACGTAATCCCTTGCGCCGCACAAAAGGCCAGACCTTCCTTCAGCACCGCAATGTCCTGCGCGCGTTCTTCGGGCGTTGGCGGCGTTTCCGGCTCCAGCCCGTAGTTGCCCAGCATCTCGCGCCCGCCGCTGGTCCGCAGGGCACGCACCGGTCCGATGGCATTCTTTTCGCGCAGCTCTCCGGTGGCCATGCCGTCAGGGCCCACCACCACTTCGCTGCCCGCCCCGACATCGCGGCCCCGGGAGAGTCCTGCCTGCTCCAGCGCGGCGCTGTTGGCCCAGCCGGTGTGAAAGTCAAAGGACAAGACAAGAACCGGGCGGTCGCGAACCATCTCGTCGATCAATTGCCGGGGATCCTTGCCGTGACCGGCAAGAAGCTCGTAGGTCGTGCCCTGCGCGACGAGCAATCCTTCGTCGGGATTGTCGGCAGCAAACTGGCGCAAGGCGGTTTTCGCGGCTTCAAGATCGTCGATTTCAGACATTTGCAGGAACCGCCTGCCATAGGCCGCGCTGAAAAGATGCAGGTGCGATTCCACAAAGCCGGGCAATACCGTCGCGCCGTCAGCATCGATCACGCGGGTCTTTGGCCCGATCAGATCAGCCGTGTCTTCATGGCGCCCCACTGCCGCGATCTTGTTGCCCAGTAGGGCCATTGATTGCGCGGTCGGCGCGCGCTCGTCCATGGTCAGGATCTGCGCGTTCCTGATGACAATATCTGCCTGGGTCATGTGGGGTCGCCGATTGTTGTTTTCAAAGTTGGCTCCGCGAGAAAATCAGGTGCAAATATCATTCTGCACAACGGCTCCAGCCGCTGTGTCAGCGCGATGCGGTGATCCGCGATTGTCATGTCTTCTGATTTGATCAGGTCGAAGAAGGCCCCGCCCCAGATGTCGTAGAGGATCTGCACTAGATGATCGACATCCGCCGGATTTCCGTCGTGCAGCGTAAGGTCGTAAGAGGAGAGCACCTGCCGCAACGCGGACATCAACTCGGTGTTCACGATCTGGTAGGATTGCGCCAGCTCCGTTGTCGGATAGCGGATCGTGTCAGCCTCGGCATAGCGCCAGATGCGTTTGCTGGCGATGCGCAATGTACCCTCCGCGAACTCGGAAAAGATGGTGACGAGCAGCGTGGCAAAGTCCAGATCCGTGCGCGGCACCAAGATCTTGCTGTGCTGACGTTCGCGGGCCGCGCCCTCGTGGATCAAGGCAATCAGGATGCCACCCTTGTTGCCGAAATAATTGAAGACGGTGGGCTGAGACACACCAACGGCCTCGGCGATGTCGGCCATTGTCGTTGCATCGACACCCTGGCTTGCAAACAGCCCTTGTGCCGCTTCGAGAATTTCCTCGCGGCGCCGGGCCTTCTTGCGGTCCCGCAGGCCTGGCGCGCCCTGCGCTGCCTCAATGCTTGTCGTTTGACCCATGGCATAAAGTCCTTCATGTGGTAAAAAATTTTATTGACTAAAATATTATTGTCAATACCAATTGGCCCACCTTAATTTGAACGGACGGAAACCGCGATGATCGAAACGCAGCCCCTTTCGGAAGCCTGTGCCGTGACCGCGCTTGCACGCATCGCGCTTAATTCTCTTGTCCCGATGGCACCTCGTCCGTGCCGGATGCGCAACTGGCAACCGCTGCCGCCTTTGCCGAGGCATCCAAACTGAGCCTGCCCAAAAAGCTTGTGGCGGCAGGGCCATCGTTGGCCCCCGCCTTCCCGCAGAGGCGAAAGAAATGAACCCCATGTCAAAAGGAATGAACACCATGTCCAAACTTCCCCGCCTGGCAGCAACGCTGTCTGTCACAACGGCCTGTGCCTGCCTTGGCTTTGCATCCTGGGCCCAGGATGCAGCCGATCCGGCGCGCTGGCTTTCGCCCACGATGATCAATGCCCGTGCCAGCATGTTCACGCCCACGCTGAACTATCTGACCTTTCAGCACATGGACCAGATGTTCGCGACCCGCACGGTTCCGGCAGGGTCCGAAACCTGGGAGCTGTCCGAAAACCCGATCTCGCTGGAAGGCAGCTACACCATCCTTGGCGAGACCTATGACCTTGAAGGCGCGCTTGAACAGACCCGGACCAATGCTTTGGTCGTGCTGAAGGATGGCGAGCTGGTCTATGAACGCTATCGCAACGGCAGCGGCCCGACGACGCGCTTCCTGACCTTCTCTGTCGCCAAGTCCTATACGTCGACGCTGATCGGCCTGGCCTTGCAGGATGGGCTGATCGAAAATCTTGACGATCCGGTCACCAAGTATCTGCCGGAAATGGCAGGCACCGGCTATGACGGCCCAAGTGTGCGCGATCTGTTGCGGATGCGGTCCGGTGTCGACTGGGAAGAGCGTTACGAGTTCGGCAGCGATACCCAGCTGACCAAGGTGCACGACAATGCGCTTGTCGCCTACAACTACCGCTGGTGTGATTACGCGGCGAATGAATCCGTCAAGGGCGCGACAGCGCCTGACGAACGCTTCAACTATGCCACGCTTGATACCAGCGTCCTGGGCTGCATCGTCGAGCGTGTCACCGGGCGGACGGGCGCCGAATACATGGCCGAAAAACTCTGGCAGCCGATGGGGGCGGAGTCTGACGCCTATTGGATCATGGATGGCCCTGATGACATCGGGCGTGAATTCTATGGGGCTGGCCTTGCTGTCACGGCAAGGGATCATGCGCGTTTCGGCCAGATGTTCCTGCAGGGTGGCATGGCCAATGGCACCCGTGTTCTTCCCGAAGCCTGGGTGACCGAGGCGACCGTGCCTGACGCCGGATATTCGCCAATCGAGGAAGGATCGCCACTTGGTTATCAGTACCAGTGGTGGACGGAAGCCGACAGCGACGTCTACATGGCGATGGGCCTGTTCCATCAATTCATCCGTGTCGATCCGAGCAACAAGATTGTCATCGTCAAGACAAGCTATACCGAAGCGCCGATTGGCAATGATGTGGAAAACGCAGAGCTTTTTGCGCAGATCACCGCGAAACTGACGCAATAAGGGGTTGGGGTCGGCCCCCTGCCGGCCCTCCCCTCCGCCTGACATTTGTGGCGGCGCGTTTCGCCGGGCGTTGCTACCCTTCGCTGCCCGCGATCCATGCCTTTGCCGCATCCAGCATCGCCTCGCGCAGGTCGGCGACTTCGGGCATTTGCCGCAGCTCCGCCGTGGTCGCAAAGCCGATGTGGATCGACGGCAGCGCGAGGTCTGCCACCTCCAGCACCTTGAAATCCCGCGCATTGGCATGTTCGTTCAGCGCCACCCGCGGCACGCAGGTCAACATCCCCAGGGCCAGCGCCAGGTTGATCAACCCGTTCGGGTCCGCCGACACCTCCACCGCCGCCGTCAGATCCGGGGCACCTGTGCTGCGCATCGCCGATTCCAGCACGATCCGGTTGTTCGACTCCCGCGAGGGCATGGCCCAGGGCCAGCCAACCAGATCCCGCGCCCTGGGCGTGTCCAGCCGGGCAACCGGATGGCCGGTCGGACAGATCAGGATCAGGTCCGTTTCCAGCAAGGGATCATAGGTCAGCAGCCGCGCGATGCGGGTCGGCACCTGATCCCAGTCCAGCCGCCCGACATAGCAATCCAGATTGCCCTCGCTCAGCGCCTCGACCATATCGCCGACCAGGCCGGTCTTGAGCTGGAACCGGGTTTCGCTCTGGCCCACGTTCAACCGGCGTAGCGCTTCGGGGATGATGTTGTACATCAGTGCCGAATTCGTGCCGATCCGTAGCGAAAGCGTCTGCCCCGCGTCCAACTCGCGCACAAGCTGGTCCAATGTCGCCAGCCCCGACCGCGACCGCCGCAGCGCCAGCAGCCCGGTATCGGTCAGCACCACCCCCCGCACGGAACGTTCGACCAGCGGCACGCCCATGGCAAATTCGAGATCCTTCAACATCTGCGAGACTGCGGGCTGCGTCAGGTTCAGTTCCGCCGCCGCCGACCGCAGCGAACCGTGTTCATCAATCAGCTGCAACAGCCTCAGATGCCGCAGGCGCAGTCTTTCGTAATGAAGGGGTGAATGAGCCATCAGTAAAAGTTATCATATTCCAAGAAAGTTTAGAGTACTTCTTTCATCGGCAAGTGGATAGCCTTTGCGAACATTCGCGGAATGTGAACTCTGGGAGGGGCCATGAAACGCGCAAACGCCATATCGGGCATCATTCTGTGCGTGTTCTCGCTTGTCATGCTGGCTTTTGTCATTCCGGGCCAGATCAGCACCGGGCCATCCGGCATGATGTCACCCCGGCTGGTGCCGCAGATGACGATGATCGGCATATTTGGGCTCTCCCTTCTGATGGTGCTGGGCAACCTGCGCGGGGGCGAGGATGACCATCCGCCGCCCTTCTCGCGCAAGGAGTTGCTGGCGCTTTTGCGGATCTCGGCAGTCTTTGCCATAGCGATTGTACTCTATGAATTCTTCGGCGCGCTGATCGGCGCCTCTTCCCTCGTGATCTTAGGGCTTCTTGCATTGGGCGAACGCCGCCCGCTGGTGATCCTGGCGCTGACCGTGGTGCTGCTGACCGGACTCTGGGCCTTGTTCTACAAGGTCCTCGGCACGGCGATCCTGTGAGGGTGCAATGGAATATCTGATCCTGGGCATCGGGGATGTGTTCGGCGGCACCACGCTGCTTTGGGTCGCTGTCGGTGTGACCCTCGGCTATGTGCTGGGTGCCATTCCGGGGCTGGGCAAGGCCATCGGCGTGGCGGTTTCGATCCCGCTGACCTTCTACCTCGAACCGGTCAGCGCATTGGGCCTGCTGATCGGCATCGCCAAGGGCAGCGCCGCAGGCAGTGCAGTCTCCGCCATCCTGCTCAACACGCCGGGCGAGCCTTCCTCCGCACCAACGGCCTTTGACGGCTATCCGCTTGCCCGGCAGGGCAAGGCGCAGAAGGCGCTGAAGATGGGCCTTTTCGCCTCGGTCATCGGTGATTTCGTCTCCACCATCATCCTGATCCTGCTGGCGGCCCCCCTCGCCCGCTATGCCTTGCTGATCGGCCCGGTGGAGCTTTGCGCCATCCTCGTGTTCTCCCTGGTCTTCATCGGCGGCCTCTCCGGCAATTCGCTCACCAAGGGTCTGATTGCTGCCTGTTTCGGCATCTTCTTTGCCACCGTGGGGCTGGAAACCGAAACCTTTGTTCCGCGCCTGACCTTCGGCTACCTCGAACTAGAAGACGGCATTTCCCTGGTGCCCATGGCCATCGGCATGCTGGCGGTTGCCGAAATGATCGTACAGGCCGGAAACCTCGACACGCTGGACCGCGAAACGGCTGAGTTGCGCGACAGCAGCGATCCCCGCGACCGCAGAGTGACCCGCGAGGAATGGCGCCGCTGTGCGCCGGTCATCGCGCGCGGCACCTTCATCGGTGCCGCGATCGGCATCCTGCCGGGCCTTGGTGCCAGCGTCGGCTCCTTCCTGTCCTACGGCGAAACCCGCCGCGTCTCTGCCACGCCGGAAAAATACGGCACCGGCATGATCGAAGGGGTCGCCGCCGCCGAAAGCGCGGACAATGCCGTGGTCCCCTCCAGCCTGATCCCGCTCTTTGCCCTGGGCATTCCCGGCAGCGTCATTGCCGCAATCCTGATCGCCGCCTTCATCCTGCACGGGCTGACCCCGGGCCCCCTGATGTTCCAGCAACAGCCCCGGATGGTTGCGGGGCTTTATGTCTCCATGCTCTGCGCCAGCGCCATCCTTCTGGTGATCGGCTTGCTGGGCCAGCGGCTGTTCTCGTTGATCGTGCATGTCCCGCTGCGGCTGGTGATCCCCGGTGTCCTGCTGTTCTGCTGTGTCGGATCCTACATGGAAACCGGCAGCATCTTCTCGATTTTCATCATGCTCGGCTTTGCCCTGATCGGCTTCGTGGCGCGCAAGCTCGACTTTTCCTTCGTCACATTCCTGATCGGCTTTGTCATCGGACCCAAGCTGGAGCTCAGCTTTCGGCAGTCCCTGCAACTGCTGAAACATGACGCGTCGAACCTGCTGGGCCACCCAATCGCGCTGGTCTTTCTGTTTGCGGCGCTTGTCTTTGTCGTCATGTCCGGCCGCTCCTCGGTCACGCGCCGGGTGCAAATGCCACCAACAACCCAGGAACACTGAAACTGAAAGGGAGGAAACCAACCATGAAATGCTTTGAAAGACGCGCGATACTCGGTCTTGCCGCGAGCCTGGCCATCGCCTCGGCGGGCCTGCTGCCCGACCTGGCCGCAGCGCAGGATTATCCGACGAAACCTGTCACCATGCTGGTGGGATACGGTGCGGGCGGCCAGACGGACCTTGTTGCACGCGGGGCGGCGCGGGTCCTTGCGGAACAGCTTGGCCAGCCCGTCAACGTGGTGAACAAACCCGGTGCCGGCGGCGCTGTCGCCGCGCGCGAACTGACGCAGGCGGCTCCCGATGGTTACACAATCCTGTTCCATTCCAACTCCGTCGTCAACTCCGCGCCCTTCATCATGGATCAGGTGAATTTCACACCGGATGACTTTGAATATGCCGGCATGATCACCGCCTATCAGACCGGGCTGGTCGCCCATGTCGACGCGCCCTTCGACGATCTGAAAGGCTTCATCGCCTGGGCCAGGGAAAACCCGCACTTCGCCTATGCGGCGCTCAGCCCCGAAGCGCGGATGTACATGGACACCCTGGCCGAAGCCAACGGGCTGGAACCGAATGCCGTCCCGGTGCAAAGCGGTGGCGAGATGATCACCGCCTTGCTGGGCAAGCAGGTGATCGCGGCCTTCTCCGGCGGGATCCACTACCGCTATCCTGATGAGCTCAAGACGATTTCGGCCACGACGACCTTCCGCCATCCTTCGGCACCCGATGTCGCCTCGATCGAGGAGGACGGTTATCCCATCGGCATGGACACGCGCACCACGCTGTTCCTGCCCAAGGGGACGCCGCGCGAGGTGCTGGAGAGGATCTCTGACGCGCTTTCCGCCGCCGCGGACGATGCCGACTTCAAGAAGGTCACGGACGGGGCAAACATCCCCATCATGTACATGAACCTCGATGAGGCGCGTGCGGAAATCGAAGCCACCTATGCAAAGCACAAGGGCATCCTGACCGACGGTTCCTGAGCCCGGTCGCACAGCGCCGCCCCGGGCCAAAGCCGGCCCGGGGCACCCGCAACACCCTCTCAAACAGCATCAGAGGCCTCATGTTTCAGCCACTCAAAGGATTGAAGGTCATCGACCTGAGCCAGGTACTTGCCGGACCCTATGCCACCTACCAGCTTGCGCTCATGGGGGCGGAAGTCATCAAGATCGAAAAACCCGGCGAAGGTGACTGGACCCGCGTGCTGGGCCCCTTCCCGGACCTGATCGCGCGGCGCATGGGGCTGGGCTACATGACCCAGAACGCAGACAAGAAATCCGTCGCCATCAATCTCAAGACTTCAGAAGGGATCGATTTGATGCGCGGGCTGATTGCGGGTGCCGACATCTTTGTCGAGAATTTCAAACCCGGTGTCGCGGAACGGCTGGGTTTGGGGTTCGAGGCGGTGCGCGAGATGCAGGACCAGATCGTCTATTGCTCGATCTCCGCCTATGGTCAGACCGGCCCGCTGAGCGAACGGCCCGCCTATGACCACATCATCCAGGGCATGTGCGGCATCATGAAGACCACCGGCACAAGGGGCAGCGGCCCCACCAAGGTCGGCGCACCCTATATTGATTATGCCACCGGGATGAACGCGGCCCTGGGCATCATAGCAGGCCTGCGCGAGGTGGAGCGGCTGAAAAAGGCCGTGCACATCGACGTCGCCATGCTCGACACCGCGCTGATGATGATGGCCTCCCTCGCGACGCAACACCTGTCTTCCGGCTGGTTGCCGGAGCAGAACGGAAACGAAGCCTGGAGCGCCAGCCCCTCCTCCGGTGCGTTTGAAACCTCCGACGGTATGCTGATGCTTGCCGCGAACAACGACCCCCAGTTCCATCTGCTGTGCGCCGCCCTGAACCGCAAAGATCTTTCATCCGACAGCCGCTATGCCAGCACCGCCGCGCGGGCGCGGAACAGCGGCCAGCTGCGCCGGGAGCTTGACGAAATCTTCCTCACCAGACCGGCCGCCGAATGGGAACTGCTGCTTGCCGAATGGAAGGTCCCCGCCGCCAGAGTCCGTGGCCTCGAAGAAGTCCTGGCCGAGGATCACATCCGGTCACGCGGCATCATCAGCAGCATGAACATCAAGGGCGACACAGATCACGAGGTCTTTGTGCCGGGGCTCAGCTTTCTGGCCAACGGGGTGGCGCAATCCCCGGTGAACATCCCCAGCGCGCTTGGCGCAGATACTGATGCTGTCCTGACGGGCCTGAACCTCAGCCCGGAAAAGCTGGCGGAATTGAGAAAGAGCGGCGTCATCGGGTGAAAGTGGCGACCCGGAACCGGCGCCCTCGGCTTGTTCCGGGCCCGGGCTGGCATCGACTGACAGCAGCTTAATTCCGCTACAGCGTTTCGGGATTAACTTGAAACATCCAACATCACTTTTCGCGTTCGACCGCAGGGAGAGGCAGCGAACAAGTGATTCAGGTATATCCCGAAGCGCTATAGCAGACACCCGCGGCATTCGACACATGTTCCGAGCTGCCCCGATCAGCTGGCAGAAAACAGCCGTGACCGGCCCAACTCCTGCGCGACCTGTTGCAACAGGCTGATCGTCTGCAACCGGTCATCCTCGCTGCGGATGCCAAGGGTCGACATCGACGTGCCGACCACGGCTTTCAAGGCATTCACCCCGCCAATGGGGGCTGCAAAACCTGTCACCCCCGGTTCGAACTCGTTCTCGACGATGGCATAGCCAACCGCCCTGCAGTGCTGCACCCGATTCAGAATTTCGGCGCGATCCATGGTGGTATCCGGCGCATATTGTTCAAACGGAAGGCTGCGGATCGTCTCCTCCGCCCGGTCCTGCGGCGCAAAGGCCAGTATCATCCGGCCAATGGCGGTGTGAAGCAATGGCAAGCGGCTGCCGACGGTGAACCCGAAGGAAACCGCATCCTCCTGCGCTGTCGACTGTGCAACATAGACCGCTGAATTGCCGTCGGGAATGGCAAGCGAAACCGTTTGCCCGATCCGGGTGGAATAGCGGTTCAACAGCGGCTGGATATGCGTGCCGAACTGATTGCCGCGCAGAAAACTGCCCGCAAGTATCAGCACCTGTGGCGACAGGGAAAAATGCCGCCCCTCCCGTTCGGCATAGCCCAGATGGACCAGCGTCAGGGTCAGCCGCCGCACCGACGCGCGGTCAAGCCCGGTCAGCTGCGCGATCTCGGCCAGCGTAAGCCTGGTATGGGTATCGTCAAAGGCTTTCAGGACGGCCATGCCCTTCACGAAGGTCGAGGAAATATCCCTGTCCGCAATCTCATGTTTCAATGGGTCTGGACGAAGGGTCACGGACGGCTCCTGGATTTCGCTTGGTTCTTTCAGATGACACATCCGTGGGCGCTATTAAACCAAAAGCCAAGATATCACCCAGGATGTCGCCATGAGGATTGTTAATGTAACATATGTGCGTTATTTAACCAAATGGAGCAAAGATACAACCAGCCGCCAATCTGAAGGAGACTTCCCATGATCAGCCAGGAACTGAACGAAACGCTCACAAGAACTGGCCCCGGGACAGAGGCGGGCGAGGTCATGCGCCGCTATTGGCAGCCTGCTGCGCTGACCGACGAACTGGCGGGCAAACGCCCGGTTGTGCCGGTCCGCCTGCTGGGTGAGGATCTGGTGCTGTTCCGTGACAGCGAAGGCGAACTTGGCCTGATCTCACGGGGCTGTCCGCACCGTGGGGCCGATCTTTGCTATGGTCGGCTGGAAGACAACGGATTGCGCTGCCCCTTCCATGGCTGGCACTTCAACCGCAATGGTCAATGCGTGGAACAGCCCGGTGAACCCGAAGGGTCGCGGATGCATGAACAGATCCGGACGACATCATATCCGGTGATCGAAAAGAACGGGATCATCTTTGCCTATATGGGGCCGGGCACGCCACCGGCCTTCCCGAATTTCGACTGTTTCCGCGCGCCGGAAAGTCACGTGTTTGCCTTCAAGGGTCTGTGGGAATGCAACTGGCTGCAGGCGATGGAGGTGGGCATCGACCCTGCGCATGCCTCTTTCCTGCACCGTTTCCTGCAGGACGAAGACCCCGCCGACAGCTATGGCAAGCAGTTCCGCGACATGGCCGCCAACACAGAGATCCCGATGACCAAGCTGCTGCGCGATTATCCGCGCCCCGACATCACGGTCGAGGAAACCGATTACGGCATGCGCATCATCGCCCTGCGCCACATGGAAGACGGCCGGACCCATGTGCGCATCACCAACCAGATCTTCCCCGAGGCGATCTCGATCCCCATGTCGCGGGAGATGATCATCACCCAGTGGCATGTGCCGGTGGATGACGAGACCTGCTATTGGTATTCGATGTTCACCAGCTTTGACAAACCCGTCGACAAGCAGAAGATGCGCGATCAGCGGCTCAGGGAACATCGGCTGCCCGACTATGCCCCGATCAAGAACAAGCGCAATGACTACGGTTTCGACCCCGAAGAGCAGGCCCGCGAAACCTATACCGGCATGGGGCTCGACATCAACGTGCACGATCAATGGGCGGTCGAAAGCCCCGGCCGGATCTTTGACCGGACCAGGGAACATCTGGGCAAGACCGATGTTGCCATCATCAAATACCGGCGCATGCTGCGCGCCGCGATCAGCAGCCTCAAGGATGGAAACACCGATGCGCTGCCCATGTGCAACGGCGTCGATGTCAGCAAGATCTACGGCCCGATCTCAAACGACACCATCGGCACGCGGGACAACTGGCAGGAAGTCTTCACACAAAGCGATGCCGAACGACGCGAGGCTTGCAAGGGATGGGATGCAAAGGTCTGATGGCCACAAGATGAATCGTACCGGTGGTTGACGCGCGGTTCCCTGATGCCGCCACCTGAAGGGCAGATATGAGCCAGTTACACGAAAAGATCGCCAGCGGCGCACTTGCCCGAATGGGTCTGCTTGACGAGGGTGCCATCGGCGCCGCCGCCGCGCTGGTGGAAAGGGTCAGCGGCTCCGATATCGAGACGGTGAGAGTGCTCTTTGCCGATCAGCACGGCATCCTGCGCGGCAAGACCCTCGTGGCCTCGGCCCTATCCTCGATCTTCACCTCCGGGGTTGCGATGCCCTCCACCCTTCTTCTGAAGGACACGTCGCACAAGACTGTCTTTCCGGTGTGGTCGGATGACCCCGACATTCCCGGGGGCATGACCGGTGCAGGCGATATCCTTTTGCTGCCCGACCCTGCCACGTATCGCGAGTTGCCGTGGTCGTCGAACTCCGCCTGGATCTTCTGCGATCCGCATGGAAAAGACGGCGCCACCCTGGATTTCTCGCCGCGTGACCTGCTCAAGCGTGCGATTGCGCGCCTGGCTGAGCAAAACATCGCGTTGGTTGTCGGGCTGGAGGTCGAATTTCAGATCTACGCGCAGATTGCGCAAAAGCTCGACCATGGCGATGCGACGATGCCCGGCCAGCCGCCTCAGACCCGCAACCTCACCCAGGGTTACCAGTTCCTGACCGAACAGCTTTATGACCTGGTGGAACCGGTGCTGGACGATCTGCGCCGCCATTGCCAGGCGCTCGGCCTGCCGGTGCGCTCGATGGAGATCGAAATGGGGCCCAGCCAGTTCGAATTCACCTTCGACCCGGCCGATCCGCTGACCCATGCGGACAATATGATGATGTTCCGCGCCATGGTGAAAGAGACCTGCGCGCGGCGTGGCCTGCACGCGACCTTCATGTGCAAGCCGAACCTCGCCAATGCCGCCGCCAGCGGATGGCATCTGCACCAGTCCCTTGTTGACATGACAACCGGAGAGAACCTGCTGGTGCCACCTGCCGCGGGGACGATCACCGACACGGCCAGTGGCTGGATTGCGGGCCTGCTGGAACACGCCCGCGCATCCTGCCTGCTCACCACGCCGACGGTGAACGGGTACAAACGCTACCGCCCGCATCAACTGGCCCCCGACCGCATCCAATGGGGCCGCGACAACCGTGGCGCTATGATCCGCGCCCTGATGGCACCCGGTGACCCCGCCTCGCGGATCGAGAACCGCGTGGCAGAGACAACGGCCAACCCCTATTATTTCTTTGCCAGCCAGATCCTGTCAGGCCTCGATGGTCTGAACCGCAATCTGCGCGCGCCCGACCCGGTGGAAACCCCCTATGACGGCCCGGCAACGCAACTGCCCGAAAGCCTGCTCAGCGCGATCCAGCATTTCGAAAACTCGTCCTTCTACCGTGAGGTGCTGGGCGATGCTTTTGTCGATTACCTCGCCTTTATCCGGCGGGCGGAATGGGACCGCTACCACCTGACCATCTCGGAATGGGAACAGGCCGAATATTTCGGGATCTACTGAAACGCCGTTGACGCGGGTCTGCCCGCTTTCCACCAGTTAACGGCAGGAAGCGGGCAGGCCCCGGGAACGCTCAAAGACCGGCGAAATGGAACGCCTTGGTTTCAAGGTATTCTTCGATCCCTTCCTGCGCGCCCTCACGCCCCAGACCGGAGGCTTTGACCCCGCCGAAAGGCGCCTCTGCATGGCTGACCACGCCGGTGTTCAACCCGACCAGACCTGCTTCCAGCGCCTCGCCGAACCGGAAGGCACGGGCCATGTCCGTGGTGTAGAAATAGGCCGCCAGACCAAAGGGCGTACCATTGGCCAGCGCCAGCGCCTCGGCCTCCGTTTCGAACCGGAACACGGGCGCGACGGGGCCAAAGGTTTCCTCGTCTGCCAGCTGCATGTCCACCGTCGCCTCCGACAGCACGACCGGATCGGCAAATTGCGCAGGCAGATCGCGCGCCTTGGTGGCACGCCGGGCGCCCTTGGCCAATGCATCCGCCACATGGGCGTTGATCTTGGTGATGGCGCTGGTGTTGATCATCGGACCAATGGCAATGCCCTCGGCTGTGCCGGGACCCACCGTCAGCGCATCGACCCTGGCCGCCAATGCCGCGACAAAGGCATCGTAGATGCCGGATTGGACCAGAATGCGGTTGGCGCAGACACAGGTCTGACCGCCATTTCGGAACTTCGACTGCATCGCGCCCTCGACAGCGGCATCCAGATCGGCATCGTCAAAGACGATAAACGGCGCGTTGCCGCCCAGCTCCAGCGATATTTTCTTGAGCGTCGGGGCGCATTGCCCGGCCAGCAGCGCGCCCACGCGGGTCGAGCCGGTGAACGACAGCTTGCGCACCACGGGGCTGGCGGTCAGCGTTTCGCCGATCACCTCCGGGCGGCCGGTCAGGATGTTCAGCACACCCCTGGGCATGCCCGCCCGTTCGGCCAGAACGCCAAGCGCCAGCGCCGAATAGGGGGTGAAATCGGACGGCTTGATGACCATCGTGCACCCTGCCGCCAGCCCGGGGGCCACCTTGCGGGTGATCATCGCGATGGGGAAGTTCCACGGCGTGATGATGGCACAGACGCCAACCGGCTCCTTCATGGCAAAGATCTTCTTGCCCGGCACCGGAGAGGGGATGATATGGCCGTTGATCCGCCGCGCCTCTTCCGCGAACCAGCGGACAAAGGATGCGCCGTAAACCACCTCGCCCCGCGCCTCGGCCAGCGGTTTGCCCTGTTCGGCGGTCAGGATCCGCGCCAGGTCTTCGGCGTGGTCGTACATCAGTTGATACCAGCGCATCAGGATGTCGGCGCGGTCGACATGGGTGCGCGCGCGCCAGTCTTTCATCGCCTCTTCGGCGGCAGCGATGGCGGCACTGGTTTCAGCCGCCGTACAGTCTGGCATATGCCCGATCGCGTCACCGGTGGCCGGGTCGATCACCGGCATGTCCGCGCGCTCGATCCAGTCGCCGTCGATCAGCGCCGCTTCGCGCAGCAGGTCGGGATCGGACAGCTGGTCGCGCAGGTTGGTGGATGGTGTGTCGTGAATGGTCATGCTTTTCCTCCAAGCGCGGCAACAACTGCCGCCGTGATATCGTCTGTGGTGTTCTGACCGGGACGGGTGCCAATGCCTTGTGCGGTCGCAGTTTCGACGGCCTCCAGCACAGCGGCAGCGGCTTCGCCCTCGCCCAGATGCTCCAGCATCTGCGCCCCCGACCAGATCGCGGCGATCGGGTTGGCAATGTTCTTGCCCGCAATATCCGGTGCTGAACCATGCACCGGTTCGAACATCGAAGGCGCGCTGCGATCGGGGCAGATATTGGCCGAAGCGGCAAAGCCCAGCCCGCCCTGAATGGCCGCGCCCAGATCGGTCAGGATGTCGCCAAACAGGTTCGAGGCAACCACCACGTCCAGATCCTGCGGGTTCATCACCATCTTGGCCGCCATGGCGTCGATATGCATGTGGCTGACCGTCACCTCGGGATATTCGGCAGCCAGTTCGCGGGTCACCTCATCCCAGAACACCATCGAATATTTCTGTGCGTTCGACTTGGTGACCGACGTCAGATGCTTGCGCCGCGCCTGTGCCTGTTCGAAACCAAAGCGCAGGATACGTTCGACACCTTGGCGGGTGAAAATCGACGTCTCGACCGCCACTTCGTTGTCACGTCCTTGATGCACACGCCCGCCGGCACCGGAATATTCACCTTCGGTGTTTTCGCGGATGCACAGGATGTCGAAACCTTCGGCCTTCAGCGGGCCTTCTACACCGGCCAGCAGCCTGTGGGGCCGGATGTTGGCATATTGGTCAAAGGCCTTGCGGATCGGCAGCAACAGACCATGCAGCGACACCGAATCCGGCACGCTGTCGGGCCAGCCGACAGCACCCAGAAAGATCGCGTCAAAGCCGCGCAGCGTTTCAATGCCATCTTCCGGCATCATCGCGCCTGTCTTGGCGTAATATTCGCAAGACCACGGAAAGGTCTGTGTTTCCAGGGCAAAGCCAAAGAGGCCTGCGGCCGCGTTCATGACCTCCATGGCGGCGTCGGTGACATCGACGCCAATGCCGTCTCCGGGGATCAAAGCAAGATTATATGTGGTCATATCAGTTTCCTTGGTCTTCACAGGTCGATCAGGACCGATTTCATTCTGCGGCTGGCGGCACCGGCTTTGCATCCCGGGCCGCAGGTCTTCAGCCCTGCACAGAGCCCATAGCCGGGATGGCCGGCAAGAGCCAAGGCCACTTGCGCGCCCCCAAAACTCCGAAAGCGCACCACCCGCCCGGCATCGGCGCCATCGGTACCCCCGATAAACCGGCGGGTCGACAAGGCGGTCTGGTCTGCATCAATGGCAAGGTTCATGGCGCACCCTGAGAAGGAATTCTGCCTGCAAGATCGCGCGTTCGATGCGGCCAAAGCTGCCGAAAGCGCCGGATCCTCAGCATTTTACGCTGCACTCCCGGATTTCTCAGGCAGAAGATTTTGGCGCTGTCGGGCCCGAACCTTCAGATCGGCGCGGCCTGTATCCTGCCGCCCTGCATTGGGCAAAGCCATGGCCGCACAGCCGCAATCAAAACTTGGATACTCTGCCCCATTGGGCATGGTCAAAGCGGGCCAGCCGGTACTGCGCCGTCTCGGTGATGGGGGCGCGGGCAAGTACCAGATCGGCGACCAGATGGCCCACCCCCGGCCCGATGCCAAAGCCGTGGCCAGACAGCCCTGCCGCCAGCGTCAGACCCGCAATGCCGATGTCATTGTCGATCACCGGCACGCCGTCCGGCGTGCTGTCGATATAGCCTGCCCAACGTGCCTGCACCGGTACAGTCGCAAGTGCGGGCAAGAGCTTGCGCGCATTGGCCAGCGTCTGGTTCACCGTCGCAACCGAGGGGCGCGGGTCAAGGATGCGGACCCGTTCCATCGGGGTTTCCCGATCCAGATCCCAGGTCGCCATGGTCTCGAAACCCGCCCGCCAGGCCTGCAACCCGCCTGGCAGCAGCGACCGCCAGCGTTTGGTAAACATCGGCAGGAAATGCCTGGCTTTGCGGATCATGCGGGGGGTCGGATCGACGTTGCCCTTACCCGAAATCGCCAATGTATAACCGCCATCGCCACGCCGGGTCAGCGACACCGCAGAGGTATGCAGCGCAGGCGGCAAACCCTCGGCACCCGGCGCCACGGAGAGGATCGAACTGCGCACCGAGGCCTGCGGAAAGAAAATGCCCGACTGGTGCAGGAAACTGCCCGCCCAGGCGCCACCCGCCATCACCACCTGCGGCGTGCGGATCACACCACGCTCGGTCACCACCGCCGAGGCGGCCCCCGCTTCGGTTTCGATACCGCGGGCGGCACAGCCCTGCACCACGACACCGCCATGCTGCATCACGCCGCGTGCAATCTGCGGTGCGGCACTGGCAGGGTCGGCAATGCCATCGCTGGGCGACCAGACCCCACCGGCCCACTGCTGCCCGGTTGCAGCGCCCCTTTCGGTGGCTTCGGAGGCGCTCAGCATCCGGGTGTCGACACCTTCGCCCCGCGCAAACCGGCCCCAGCTGGCCCAGCCTTCGATTTCGGCGGCATTGTTGGAAAGATACAGCAACCCGCAGCGGCGAAAGCCCAGATCAACGCCGATATCCTGCGCCATGTCTTCCCACAGCGCCAGGCTGCGGGTGGAGAGCGGAAGCTCGCGCGCATCGCGGTTCTGCTGGCGGCACCAGCCCCAGTTGCGGCTGGATTGTTCGGCCCCCACGCGGCCTTTCTCCAGCAGCACCACTTTCATGCCCGCACGCGACAGCCAATAGGCGGCACATACGCCGACGATGCCTGCCCCGATCACCACGCAATCGGCAGCCTCTGGAAAGGTGTCATTTGTCGTCAAATTCATCAACGGGGCAGGCATTGTATTCTCCGTACTTCTGGCCAGACCTTCATCATATCGCCTGCTGCGCGGCGTCGCAGGATATGGTCTTGTAATTGTTCACAAAAACGAAACCTGCGCGGCACCGCCGGTTGCGCTCAATACCCCCGGTTCTGATCGACACGCCCGGGAAGCGGGCTTTTGGCGCGCGTGGCGCGGACCACCTCCAGCGCATGCAGCGCCCCTGCGTGGTGGTCGGTCACGGCCGCGATATGCGGCGTGACAATCACCCGCGGATCATGCCAGGCCCAATGGTCGGCAGGCAGCGGTTCAGGGTTGGTCACATCCAGCATCGCATGCCGCAGCGCGCCACTGTCCAGCGCGTCGCGCATTGCCTGCATGTCCAGCTGCGCCCCGCGCCCGGCATGCACCAGCGCCGCCGCTTCCGGCAGTTTCGCAAACAGAGTGGCGTTCAGGATGCCGCGCGTCTCGGCTGTCAGCGGCAGCAGGCAGATCAGAATATCGCTCTGGCCCAGAAACCTGTCCAGATCCTGCAGGCCATAAACCGGAACATCCGCCACCGCCCGCCCGGAGCGTGACCAGCCGCTGACCTTGAAACCCATGGCGCCGAGAGTCTGTGCCGCCAATGTGCCGATCCGGCCCATGCCCATGATCCCGACGCGGGCGTTCCGCGCATGCGACACCGCCTGCGGCTTCCATTGGCCCTGCCCTGCCTGTTCCAGATAGGCCGGCATCGTGCGGTGCAGCATCAATGTTGCCATTACCACCCAGTCGCGCACCATCTCCTCGATACCCGGATCAAGGGCGCGCACCAGTTCCATGCCTGCGGGCAAGGCAGGCATCTGGTCCACCCCGGCCCCGGAACTGATCACGACCTGCAGGTTGGGATAGCGCTGCAGATCTTTCGGGGGTGTCCAGCACAACAGATGCGTGACATCGGCCGGGTCGGTGACGGCCTCTTCGCCCACGATGATCTTTTCACCCGCCGCCTCAAAGGCCGCGACCCAGACCGCTGCGCGTTCGGCGCTGGACAGGAACAGCAATGCCATCAGCGCAACACCTCGCGAATTTCGGGATCGTCCAGGGTGATATCCAGAACCTTGCGGGTCCGCGCCACGATCTCGTCTATTTCGTCTTCGGTGCAACACAGAGGCGGCGCATAGGCAAAGATGCCCTGCGGGAATGACCGCACCACCAGACCCTGTTCCCAGGCCCGGTCAAACAACCGCGTTGCAGGCTGCACTTCGGGCGGCAGGGGTGTCTTGCGCGCCTTGTCGGTCACCAGTTCCACCGCCGCCAGCATCCCGCGTCCGCGCACATCGCCGACCAGGGGATGATCACGCAGGGTTTCCAGCCCCGCCATCAGGCGTTTGCCTGCGCGTATGCCGTTCATGAACAGCCCGCCCTCATAAAGCGCCAGCACCTCAAGCGCCACCGCCGCCGAGACCGGATGCGCGGAATAGGTGAACCCATGCCCCACAGCCTTGGCCCCTGCACCATCGGCAATCACCTCATAGACATGATCCGACATCAAGACCGCCCCCATCGGCACATAGCCCGAGGTCAGACCCTTGGCGCAGGTCAGCAGATCGGGAACGATGCCCTCGTCGGCGCTGGCAAAAATCGGGCCGGTGCGGCCAAATGCGGTGATGACCTCATCGACGACAAAGAGAATGCCAAGTTCGGTGCACAGATCCCGCATCGCCTTGATCCAGCCCGGCGGCGGGACCAGCACGCCGCCTGATCCCTGGATCGGTTCGACATAGAAGGCCGCAACGCGGTCCTCTCCGATCTCGGCCACCTTGGCGCGCAGCTCGGCCACCGATGCCTCGATCACCGCCTGCGGATCATCGCCCCGCGGATTGCGATAAAGATAATGCGAGGAAATCTTGTGCTGCCAGGCATAGGGCACGCCGAACCCGTCATGGAAACCGGGCAGCGCGGTCAGCCCCGCGCCCATCGTGGTTGAGCCGTGATAGCCCTGCTCGACCGAGATGAACTGATCGCGCCCGGGCTTGCCCCTGGCCTGCCAGTAGTAACGGACAAAGCGGATGGTGCTGTCCACCGCGTCCGACCCGCCAAGGGTGAAATAGACGTGGTTCAGATCGCCCGGCGCACGGTCGGCCAGGGCGGCGGCCAGCCGGATCGGGGGTTCCGACCCCAGATCGAAGTATCCCGTGGCATAGGGCAGCCTGCGCATCTGCTCGGCAGCGGCCTCGACCACGCTTTCATGGCCATAGCCCGCGTTCACACACCAAAGGCCCGCAAACCCGTCCAGCAGCTCGCGCCCTTCGCTGTCGGTGACAGTCGCCCCCTCGGCCGACCGCAGGACGCGCACGCCGCGGGCCTCGTGGCCGCGGAAGGACGACACCGGATGAACAAGGTGCTGGCGGTCCAGCTCGACAAGAGAATTGGTCAACATTTGACGTCCCATTCAGGTTATCCCAGCGCCTGCGACACAAGGGCAAAGGTTTTGTATTCCGACGGCGCGCGGGTTCGCGCGTCGCGTTTCATGGCAATGCCGCCGCCAGCGGCTTGCAGACCCAGCCGCGTTGCGGTCTCGCCCATGCCCGCGTCGGCAGGCAGGTCAACACGCAGGAAACCACCCGCGCAGCGGCGCGCCGCCTCGGCCATCAGCGCCGCAGCGCTGGCCGCGTCCCGTGCCACCACCGGCCCCAGCACCCGCCCGCGCCCGAAATCGCGCAGCAGGGCAAATCCGTTCTCGCAGCGCAGCACTTCGCCCTGCGCGGCAATCGCCCCCAGCAATCCCGCCCGCGACATGCCCGAAGCCTGCAAATCCAGCGCTGCCAGCGTGGGTATGTCCTGCGCATCACCGGTTCGAACGGACAACTCAGGCGTCGCCGCCTGGGCAATCCCCTGCTGCTGGCACACTTCGCCACAGGCCACGAACCCCATCTTTTCATAAAGCGGCAGCCCGTCCGCAGTGGCGGTCAGACGCAATTCGCGCGCACCGCCAATGGCAATCACCTGCTCCATCAGCGACCGGCCCAGCCCGCGTCCGCGCATCTGCGCATCGACGATGATCATGTTCATCGTCGCCACATCGCCGAAGGCAGAGCACAATGCAGTGCCCACAACTTTGCCGTCCCGCAGCGCCACAACCCCCCTGGAGACCGACAGCGTCAGCTGCCAGTCCTCGGCACGGTGCGGCCAGACGGCCTCCGTCGACAGACGCAGTGCGCCATCCAGATGGGAGGGCTCAAAGGCGGTGATCCGAACATCGTCTCGCGACAATCTGGCCGATGCGGGTTTGATAGCAGTCATGAATTTTCCGTCCTGTTTGTGCCCAGTCTAGGCCCCCGCACGCGGCAGTTTTGTTTTGATCCCCGCCCGTTGCGGTAGTTTTCTGCGGCGGCGCAGTTGCTCGGCCACAGAAAATGCCGCGTAGCGCAAAGCGGATCAGGACGCCAGATGACGCCCCAGCGCCAGGACCATCGCAATTGCCCCCGCAAGTTCGTCTTCGGTCAGATATTCCTCGGGCCGGTGCGCGCGTGCGATGTCGCCGGGTCCGCAGATGACCGAGGCGACGCCAGCCTGCTGGAACAGCCCCGCCTCGGTGCCGAAACTGACAGCACCCAGGGGTTCATGCCCCGAGATGTGCGCGGCCAGTGTGGCCAGCGGATGATCCGCCTCCAGCGACAGCGCCGGATAAGTCGACAGCCATTCGCCGCGCACCCCCGGCCCCAGCGCCGCCATCACCGGTGCCAGCAGCGTTTTGGGATCAACCCCGGCAATCGCCCGCGCCTCCATGCTGGCTTCGGCGTGATCGGGGATGATGTTCAGCGCCTGACCGCCCTGCACCGTGCCGATCTGAAGACTGGAATAGGGCGGCGCGAAACGGTCATCCTGCGGCCCTTCACGCAGCGCCTCGGCCTGCTTGCGTGCAACGGACAGCGCAGGCAACAGCGCATGAATGGCATTGTCACCCTGATCGGGGCGCGAACTGTGGCCCGACCGGCCCTCGGCCACGAGCCGCAGCGCCGCCTTGCCCTTATGCGCCAGGACAGGCACCAGCCCGGTCGGCTCTCCGACGATGCAGCCCAAGGGCAGCGCGCATAGATCCGGCAGCGCCGCAATCATATGCGGCACCCCGCGACAGCCCGCCTCCTCGTCATAGGACAGCGCAATATGAACAGGGGCGGACAGCTCCATTCCGACCAGTTCGGGCACGGCGGCCAGCACCGCAGCCACATAGCCCTTCATGTCGCAACTGCCCCGCCCGATCAGCCGCCCGCCGTCACGGCGCAGGACAAAGGGATCATCCAGCCATTCCGGCTCGCCCGCCGGCACCACATCGACATGGCCCGACAATATATAGCCGGGCCGTGACGCATCCCCGATGGTGGCGAACAGATTGTACCGGTCGCCTTCCGGTCCCTTGAGCAGGTGAAAGGGCACCCCGTGTTTGCGCAGGTAATCCGCAACAAACTGCATCAACCTGTCATTGGGTGTGCCGACCACACTGGGAAAGCCGACAAGCTGCTCCAGCAATGCGGCACCCGATGCCTGCATCACGCTCACTCCGTGACGGGAGTTGCGGTGACATAGATCTTGCGCAGGGTCTCCAGTGTTTTCCACTGGCCCACAAAGCCCGGCTTCATCACAAAGCTGTCGCCCGCACCAAAGCTGAAAGTTCCGCCGCCGTCTTCGCTGATCTCGACGCGTCCGGACAGGATATGACAGAATTCAAAGGTTTCGCCCTTCATCGACTTTGTCGTGCCGGGCGTGGCTTCCCATACGCCGGTGCGAATCTGACCCCATTGCGCGGCTTCGGCCCAGGCTTCGTCCTGCGCCCATGTGCGAAAGGCAGGCGCGCCTTCGATCAGGCGGTCGGGGGCTGCCACATCTTCGCGGGGGGCGAATTCGGGGGCGGTATCAATCGGAACAATAAGGGACATAGTGAGGTCTTTCTGCTGGTGCGCCAACCGGCGCGTTGATCTGCCCGGACAAAATGCACCAGCCTGCCCGGCGATCTTGTCCAAAGTTGCCGTTCCGGCGGCAGGTCCTGCCGGATGCTGCCCGCCCGGCGCAATTTCATGCTCGCGATTCCGTAAATTGGGGGAAGCCCGGTGGCACATGTCAGGTGAACCATGGCCACGAACCGGCAAACCCCTGCAAACATGGAAAACTATGTTTCCCGGTCGTGGATCAGGATCTTATCGCCCGTTTCACTGACCGCACGGATGGTCAGTTTCCCGCAACCGGCAGGCGCATTGCGCGGGGTGCCATCGACAAGATCGAATTCGGCAAAATGCACGGGACAAACGATGTGACCATCCGCCACGAAACCATCCGACAAGGAAGCCACGGCATGCGGGCAGGCATCCGCAACCGCATGGACCTGACCATTGATGCGGGTGACGGCCAATGCGCCAAGCTTAGGGTCATCGACACGCAGCACCGCGCCCTCCACCACAGCGGAACCCGCGACAAGGAAGCGTCCCGGCCCGGCTGGCCTAGGCGGCTGACGGCGCGCGGTCTTTGGTCGTGGTGCGGAATCGAAACGATGAATCTCCTGCGGGCGGTCGATGCCGATCGCAAAATCGCCAAAGTCCCAAAATGGCCGGTCCCCGTCCCCGGGTCCGTTGCAAAGGCGGGCTTTCGCAGTCGGGCGCCCGGCAATTTGAATGCGTTTGCCAAATTGATCCGACCAGAACCGCAGGGGCGCGCGGGCCGAAAGTGGCTGACCCAACATGGCACGCACGCAGGCGCGCGCCTGATCATTGGCGTTCTGCCAGCTTTCGATCCGCCCGAGGCCTGCCGGCCCGGGTTGTGACGCCACATCGCCAATCGCATGGATGAGCGGATTGCTGGTCGTGCCTGCGGCATCCGTGCTGATCCCTCCGTCACAGGCGATCCCGGCCTGGCGACCCAGATCATCGCTGGGCGCGATCCCCACGGCGATCAGCAGCATGTCAGCCGTAATCTCACTGTCGCCGATCTGGGCGCGGACCGCGTTGTCATCCATAGAGAATTCAGCGCTGACGCCCAGGCGAAGATCAACACCATGGCTGCGGTGCATGGCGGCAAGGTGATCGGAAACCGCAGGCGGCAACAGGCGGTGGGCCAGCGCCGGTCCACGCACCAGAACCGTCACCTCGATCCCGGCGGCACGGGCGGCGGCAGCGGCCTCCATCGCGATCCAGCCGCCCCCGAGGATCAGCAAGCGGCGTGGCGCGGCCAGGGCGATGGCCCGTGCGTCATCGCGGGTGCGCAACCTGTGCACGCGCGGACCGGACAGCGCCATCGGGTTTCGCGCCTGCCCGCCGGTCGCGAGGATCAGGCGTGCGTAGTCGCGATTGCTGCCATCGGCCAGGGTCACCCGGCAGCGATCAGGATCCACCCCGACAACCCGCTGGCCGAGGCAGAGGTCGATGTTCAGGCGCTTTGCCTCATCCGGGGTCATCGCATCGGTCTGCGGCACGCTCCGGAACAGCGTCTTTGACAGTTCCGGCCGCTCGTAGGGCGGATGCGCTTCGTCGCCGATCAGTTGCACCGGCCCGCGATGGCCTGCTTCGCGCAAGGAACGTGCCGCCATCGCGCCGGCCTGGCCCGCGCCCACGATCACGATTGGCCGGGGCTGCGGCAGTTCAAGCCGCTGGCCAAGCTCAATCGCGCCTTCGGTTTCGATGACACAATAGATGCCAAGATTGCGTTGAAACCGATCCACAAGCGTCCGCAAAACGTCGGGATCGCCCGGCAATTCGCCCTGCGCCAGAGTGGTAAACCCGCATCTTCCACAATGGGAGACACCGCGCAGGGTGACATTCCCGATCCGGAAACGCTGGCCGAGCAGGTTGTATTCCGGAATACCCTCCGGGGCATCGGGCAAATCGACCACGATGTTCGGGCGAAAGCGGCGCGCATCCATGTTGCTTTGCGGAAGGAGGCGGGACAATTGCGCCAGCGCCTGCCGGCTGATCAGATGTACCGGCGCCATGGTGTAGCGCGGCCGGGCCGCCGTGCCGTCTGCCAGCGCCGTGCCGTGCCGCCGGACCTGAACCGCGCGGCCGAAATGCAACGACAGCATGTCACGGGCCGCCTCGCTTTCCGCATCCAGCCAGACCTGTCCATCGGATGATATCTGGGGGCGGTCGTTGCGGATCCGTGCCTGGATATCGGGCGCCCGGTTCCAGCGGGGATCGCGCACCGGATAGGCTGTCTCGCCTGTCTCCGCATCGAAAAGCCCATGGGTCCGGTCACCAACCGGCCCGCCCTTGACCATCCGGAGGGTCTCGCAGCGCTCGCCGCCCAGCGTGCTGAGCGGATAGCGCCAGAGCGCGGCCACAATTGCGTCGTCGAACATCGCGGTCATCCGCTTTATCGTTTGCTACGCCACCATGCGATGCGGTCCTGCAGGGCATAGCCCCTGATGATCGCGGGCATGAACCACGGGTTGCCCCGGTAGAGCGGCACCGCAGCAGGCGGGCGGGAGAACAGCGCGGAACGGCCCTCTTCGCCATTGCCCAGCAACCGGTGCGCCGCGCGGGTGCCGACCCAGGGTGCCCAGACGACGCCCGAGCCACAGAACCCGCTGGCATAGACGATCCCGTCCTTTTCAAAGATCCGGGGCAGCATGTCGCGGTTCATCGCCACATTGCCATACCAGCTGTGCGACAGATGCACCCCTTCCAGCTCGGGGAAGACTTCGGCCAGCCCACGGCGCAGCCGTTGCGTCGGCACGGTGGCGTCGCCCCCATGCCCGCTTTCACGCCCGCCCAGCAGGATGCGTTTGCCGTCTGGTGTGGGGCGGTAGTAATAGCCCAGCTGCCGCCCCTCGCCCATCATCATGCGCTGCGGCATCAGCCGGTCCATCACCTCGGGCGGCAGCTCTTCGGTGACGATGATCCGGCTGCGCACCGGCACCAGACGTCGGCGCAGATAGGGGGCGGCACCATCGGTGTAGCCGTTGGTGCAGACCAGTACCTGCCGCGCCTCGACCGTGCCTGACGGGGTCTGAACGCGAAATGTCGCGCCCTCGCGCCTGATCGCCGTGACCGGGGTGTGCCCATGCACGGCGACACCGGCGGCCAGTGCCAATTGCAACAGGCCTGCATGAAACTTGCCCGGATGCAGCCCGCCGATGTCCTTGCGCACAACGCCGCCACGGTAAAAGCCGGAGCCGATATATTGCTCCTGTTCCCCGTGGGGAACCGCATAGGTCTCGATCCCCAGCCGTTTCGCCAGGGCCTCGGCACCCCGGGCCATGGTGTCATATTGGCCGAACCCCAGCGCCCCCTTGAACAAGCCGGTCAGCCGGAAGTCGCAGTCGATCTCCTCGCTGCGGATGAAGTCGTACAGGAATTCCCGCGCGGTCTTGCTCTCGGCTTCGATGGCATAGGCGGTGGCCTCGTCAAAGGTCCTTGTTATCGCGGCATGGCTGGGGCGGATCGAGCCGCTGGTGATGCCGCCGTTGCGCGAGGATGCGCCCTCGCCCGGATGCATCGCGTCAAAGGCCGCGACCGAGCGGCCCGCCCGGGCCAGGGTCAATCCCGCAGCCAGCCCGGCATAGCCGACGCCGACAATGGCCACGTCCACCGACCGGGCGGGGGGCTGTACAGGCACCGGTCCGGGCGGGGCCGCTTCCCACCAGAACGGTGTCGCCTTGTCAGCAAGCCGGGATGTTTTGGCCATCGTATATCCTATCAGACGGTGTCGTTGCGGACGTCAAGCGCGTCGCGCAGACCGTCCCCGATAAAGTTGAAGCTGGACACCGCGATGGTGATCGCAATGCCTGGTATGATTGCAAGCCATGGCGCGCTGGCCAGGTATTGCTGCGCCCCGTTCAGCATGTTGCCCCAGCTTGGCAGCGGCGGCTGGATTCCGAAACCCAGAAAGCTGATATAGGCTTCCAGCAGGATGGCACGGGCCACTGTCAGGGTCGCGGCAACGATGATGGGCCCCATGGCATTGGGCAGGATCTCGCGGAACATGATATGCGACCGGCCCAGCCCCAGCATGCGCCCGGCAAGCACGAATTCCCGCTCCTTGAGCGAACGGACCTCGGCCTCGACGATCCGGGCGACCTCCATCCAGCTGGTCACGGCAATGATGATGGTGATCATCACCGGGCTGGGTTTCAGTGCTGCGGCCAGCGCCAGCAGCAGGAAGATGGTCGGGTAGGACAGGAACCCGTCGACCGTCCGCATCAGCACGGCGCTGATCCAGCCGCCGCGGTAACCCGCGATCACGCCGACCAGCGTGCCGACGAAGATCGACAGCACCATGGCGAAGAAGCCCACCAGCAGCGAGATCCGGCCAGCCATGAACAGCCGTGCCGCGATGTCGCGCCCCAGGGGGTCGGTGCCCAGATAGTGATCGCTGGCAAAGGGCGGCGCGAACCTTGCCCGCAAATCGATGTAAAGCGAGTCGTAGGGCAGCAGATAGGGGCCGACAACGCAGGCCAGCGTCAGAAGGGTGATCATCAACAGCCCCAGCAGCGCCAGACGATGGCTCAGGAAGCGGCGCAGCACCCGGCTCTGCCACCAGCGGCTGGGGGAGTGGGTTGCGGTCAGGGTGGTCATCTCGGTGGCTTCCTTCTCCTTGGGTCGGGCGTCAAGCCAGACGAATGCGTGGATCAACCAGCGCGACAACAATATCGGCAACAAGGTTGCCTGCGATGGTCAGGATGGCTGAGAACATCAACAATCCCATTACGACGGGGTAGTCGCTGTAGCCGAGGCTATCGAGGAACAGCCGCCCCATGCCCGGCCAGGTAAAGACGGTTTCCGTCACCAGCGCGCCGGTCAGGATCGAGGGCAGCTGCACCCCGGCTAGGGTGATCATCGGCAAAAGCGCGTTGCCGACGACATGTTTCATCAGCACCCGGCGTTCGGTGACGCCCTTGGCGCGGGCGGTTTTCACGAATTCCTGGCTGATCGCATCCAGCGTTGCGGTGCGCATGTACCGGCTCCAGACCGCGATATGGACCAGCGCCAGCACCACCGAGGGCATGATCAGGTGATGCAGGTAATCCAGTACCGAACCGTTGCCGATGGAATACATGTTGCCCGCTGGCAGCCAGCCCAGTTTCAGCGAGAAGACGTAGATGCCGATCAGACCGAACCAGAAGGTCGGGATCGACAGGGCAACCATGGCACCCACGGTCGCGGCATAATCGAAGGTCGAATAGCGGTGGGTCGCCCCCCGGATACCGATCCAGGTCCCGATCGCGATGGCGATGACGGTCGAGGAGCCCATCAGGAGGAAAGTGGCAAAGAGATGCCGGCCGATCACGGTCAGAACCGGGTTCCCGTCGCGGAAGGATATTCCCCAGTCGCCCTGAAGCAGCCGCCAGGCCCAGTCGAAATACTGCACCAAAAGCGGGCGGTTCAACCCGAGCTGTTCGGCGAGCCGGGCCTTGTCCGCTTCGGTCATGCCGGGGTCGAGCGCAAATTGCGCCAGCGGTCCGCCCGGAATGAGGTTGAGTACGACAAATCCGATGATTGAAACGATCACGAGCAGCACGATGCTTTGCGCGAAGCGTTTGAGCAGGAATGCAGGCATATTCTCCTCCTTCCGGGACAGGTAGCGTTACATTGTGCCCGGTGTCCGGAGCGTTCTGCCACGGACACCGGAGGTCAGGTCAGGCCCAGTACCAGGCCGCAGCGTGCCAGGATTCGGTCCGCGTGTTGGTATTGACCTCGAAGCCCTCGATGCCTGCCTTGCGACCATAGAGGTTGGTGTAGGCAAACAGCGGCAGGAACGGGAGGTCGTGCCGGATGATCTCCTGCACCTTGAAGTAGATCTCCCGCCGCTTTTCGGGGTCGAACGTGCGGCTGCCTTCCACCAGCAGGGCATCGACCTCGGAGTTGGAATACTGCGCGTTGTTCGACCCGCTGCCGCCCTTGGCCGCGATGGCATCGGTGTGGAAGCGATAGGTCACATCCGGGTCGCCGCCGACCAGATAGGTGATGCCGACCATGGCCGAGTCGAATTGCGACTGGCCCCAGAAATCGCCCCACATCACGGCGGGGGGCAGGTTCTCGATCTTCATCTCTGCGCCGATCTCGGCAAAGGTCTGCTGCAGGAACTGCTGGGTCTGTTCACGCAGGTGGTTGCCGACGGTGGTCGAGTTGTTGAACGACAGGCGCAGCCCGTCCTTTTCGCGGATGCCATCGGCGCCCGGCACCCAGCCGGCCTCGTCCAGGATCTGGCGTGCGCGGTCGAGGTTGAACTCCTGCTTCGGCAGATCCGGGTTGTAGTAATAGGACTGCGGCGGCATGAAGGTTTCGGCCGGGGTGGGCACCCCATAGTACAGCGCGTCGATGATCGCCGTCCGGTCCATCGCCAGATACAGCGCCTCGCGCACGGCCTGGTCCTTGAAGACAGGCAGTTCCTGGTTGAGATAGATCGATTCAACCGATCCCTTGGGTTCAACCGTCACCACCCGGTCTGCCAGATCCTTGGCCTCCTGGTAGTTGTCGGGCGTGATGTAGGCGTTGCCTACCAGGTCGATGTCGCCGCTCTTGAACTGGGCGTAAAGCACGGTCATGTCGGGGATGTATTTGAAGATCAGCTCTTCGACATAGGGGCCTTCGCCGAAGTAATCCGCGTTGGCCACCAGTTCGAGCCGGTCACCGGCAAGACGCTGTCCCCATTTGAAAGCCCCGGTGCCGACCGGCGCCTGATTGAACGCGGCCTCATTGGGGTTGACCTCGGCCTCAAGAATATGTTTGGGCACCATGAAGGTTTCGGTCAGGAACGACAGATAGGGAGCAAAGGGTTCTTCCATCCGCCAGGTGATCTCGGTCGGCGAGACAACGGTGATGTCGCGGACCAGATCATGGCCGGTGGTCCGCCAGGCGCGGAAATCGGGGTTCACGATCAGTTCGAGCGTATATTTGACGTCCTCGGCGGTGAAGGGTGTGCCATCGTGCCAGGTGACATCATCGCGCAGGCGGATGCGCCAGTTCAGCCCGTCCTCGGAAATGCCGCCATTGTCCTGGCTGGGCACTTCACTGGCAAGGTTCGGCCCGATGACGCCATCGACACTGATGCGGAACAGCGCGTCGAAAATCGAGAAGTTCACGCCGTCATCCACTTCGATATGCGGCATCAGCGGGTTGAACACGGTCGGTTCCTGCGACAGGCCGACTACGATACGGCCCGTCGGCGCTGCCGGAGGTGTCTGGGCGAAAGCGGGCTTGCCCAGCAGATGTGGTGCGAAAAGGCCCGCAGCGCCCCCGGCGCCGAGAACCCGCAGGGCGTCGCGGCGTGAGAAGCCTGCGCTGGTTTTGTTGAACTTGGTCATTTTAGTCTCCCATGTGTTGGATTTATCGGGTTGGTTTTGTGACGTTTCTTGTGACGGCTTTGGATATCGGCGCTCAGCCCTCGGCTGCGGCCAATTCGGGGCGGTTGCTGCTTTCGCCGGGAATGGCGGCCACCAGCTCGCGGGTGTAATCGGATTTCGGGTTGAGAAAGATCTGCGACGGCGGCCCCATTTCGACGATCCGTCCGCGCTGCATGACGGCGATATCGTCGCAAATCTGGCTGGCGACGCGCAGGTCGTGGGTGATGAAGACCATCGAGATCCCGGTTTCCCGCTGGACCTTGTCGAGCAGTTCCAGGATCTGCGCCTGTATCGATACGTCCAGCGCCGAAACAGCTTCGTCGGCAACCAGCAGCGTCGGCTTGAACATCAGCGCGCGTGCAATGCCGATCCGCTGCCGCTGACCGCCGGAAAACTCATGCGGGTAGCGCCCGTAGGCCCCGGTATCCAGCCCGACCAGATCCAGCAGGGCGCGGGCATCTTTGCGGGCCTTGGCATAGGGCATCCCGTGGGCGGTTGGCCCCACGGTCAGAATCCGCCCGATCGTCGCGCGCGGGTTCAGCGATGCAAAAGGATCCTGAAAGATCATCTGGATGCGCTGGCGCAGCGGGCGGAACTCGGTCTCTGCCATCGGCGCGATGTCACGGCCTTCGAACAGGATGCGCCCCCCGTCGCAGTCCATCAGCTTGGTCAGCAACCGCCCCAGCGAGGATTTTCCCGATCCGCTTTCACCCACCACGCCCAGCGTCCGGCCGCTGGCCAGTTCAAAGGACACATCGCGCACGGCAGGCACCACACGCTGGGTGCGCAGCAGGGCGCTGCCGCTGCGATAGGTCTTTGTCAGCCCTTCGACCTTCAGCACCGTATCGCTGCCTGTGGATTGCAATGACGGGCGGTCCTTGTCGGTCAGATGCGGCACGGCGGCGATCAACCGTTTGGTATAGGGGTGTACGGGCGCCTTCAGAACCTGGTCTGCGGTGCCCCGTTCGACAACATGGCCTTTTTCCATCACCACGACATTGTCGGCAATCTCTGCCACGACGCCAAAATCATGGGTGATGAACAGCACGCTCATGCCCTTGCGGCGCTGGATGTCGCGGATCAGTTCGAGGATCTGCGCCTGGGTGGTCACGTCCAGCGCCGTGGTCGGTTCGTCCGCGATCAGGATCGAGGGTTCAAGCGCCAGCGCCATGGCGATCATCACCCGCTGGCGTTGCCCGCCGGACAGGCGGAAAGGATATTGATTGTACATCAGCGCAGGGTCCGGCAGCCCCACTTCGTCCAGCAGTTCCACCGCCCGTTTGCGCCGTGAGGCCTGTGTGCCGATCCCATGCGCCCGCATGGCCTCGTCTACCTGCGCGCCCACGGTCATCAGCGGGTTCAGCGCCGACAGCGGGTCCTGAAAGATCATCGACACCACCCGTCCGCGCAGGCTGCGCAGGGATTCCGCATCCATGCCGACAATTTCGAGCCCGTTCAGCGTGATGGAGCCGGCGCTGACACCGATCACGCGAGGCAGAAGCCCCATGATGGTATTTGCGGTCACCGATTTGCCCGACCCCGATTCACCGATCACACAGAGGATCTTGCCACGTTCGAGATCGAAAGAGACCTCCTCGACCGCATGGGCACGTTCCATGCCATGGGGCAGGTTGACGGTCAGACCGCGCACCGATAGCGCCAGTTCATGGCTGTCGTCTGTCTGGGGGCTTGCTGTCATGCTGCACTTTCCTTGCGTGTGAACCGTTGTGTAGTCCTCGCCGATAATCCAAGTATTGTGATCCCTATCGGGGGGCAGAGTCACCAAATCACCACGTGCAGACGGCAGGATAAACTGATCTGATGTCCGGGTCTGGCAGATTATTCTGCGCCGCATATGGCACCTTTTTCGGTGCATGATGAGGCGAAGGATCCCCCTGGCCCGGTCGGTGTATTGCCCGCGCCCGAAGGATATGTTGAAGTTTTGTCAAAACATCCGCTGTGAAGCTTGCACAGGAAATGGGCATTCCGGCAAGTGGGACAGAAATCCTTCGGCACCCGCCCGCACGAAACAGATGACGGCCCGCCCTATGCCACGTATTACTTTCCCAGGACGAATTGGAGCGCCTGCATGACCCTCGACAAGATCGACATCAGGATTCTCTCTGAACTCCAGAAGAACGGCAGGATCACCAATGTCGAACTTGCCGAACTGGTTTACCTGTCGCCCAGCCCCTGCCTGATGCGGGTCAAGAAGCTGCAGGCCGAAGGGTACATCACCGGTTACGCCGCACAGATCGACGTATCGAAACTTGGCCAAAGCCTGATGGTTTTCACGGAAATCACGCTGAAAAACCACCGTCAGATTGATTTTGCCCGCTTCCTTGCCGCGATGGAAAAGATTGACCAGGTGATCGAATGCCACCTTGTGTCCGGTGGTTATGATTACCTCGTAAAGTTCGTCACCGCCGGGATCACCGAGTATCAGACGATCATGGAAAACCTGGTTGAACGGGACATCGGCATCGACAAATATTTCAGTTTCGTCATCCTGAAATCGCCCATCGTCAAGAAACATCTGCCGCTTGCCTCCTTCCTCGGAGAAGACTGACGCCGCTCTGCCGGCAGGCGGGCCCCTTGCCGGGTGCGCCCTGCTCTGACTGCCGGAGACATCCCGTCAAAACGGGCCTCAGCCAGGGGTCAGAGCCGCATCGCCCCTGCGACAGCCCTGCGCTGGCGCAGAAGGGCGACACGGTAAAGGGTGATGCCACCGGCGACGATCTTGCGCTTGCGGCCCCTGGCCCGCAGACCTTACGCCGGGTCGGAGAAAGACAGCGTCGGCACGTCCACCGCTGTGGCACCGCCATCAACGGTCAGCACCGCGCCGGTGATCATCGCGGCCTCTTCCGAACAAAGGAAGGCAACCGCGGCGGCGATGTCCTCGCCGGTGGCGGGGCGGCCAAGCGGGACGTCGCGGGTAACCAGGGCATAGGCCTCTTCAATTCCGCCAAGGTCGCGACGCTCGACCAGTTCGCGCATCTCCATGTCGGCCATTTCGGTGCGCACCCAGCCCGGACAGATCGCGTTGCAGCGCACGCCTTTCCCGCCGAAATCACGCGCAATCGATCTGGTCAGGCCAATCAGCCCGTGTTTCATCGTGACATAGCCACAGGACTCGGGTGCCGCTGCCAGCGCGGCAATCGAGGCCATCATCAGCACGTTACCACGGGTTTCGATCAATGCAGGCATCGCGGCCCGTGCTGTGACCAGGGCGGTGTTGAGATTGGCCTCGACCGAAGCGCCCCAGTCTTCGTCCGAGATCTCTGTCAAGGTCCCGTAGCCGAAGCCGCCGGCATTGCAGACCACCGCGTGCAACGCGCCAAAGCGGTCGCGCGCGAGACTCACAAGGCTTTCCATATGCGCGCGCGAGGCGGCGTCACCCGCCACGGCCACGCCGCCGCAGCTTTCCGCGACACGCTCTATCGGTTCGGCACGGCGGCCGGTCAGAATGACATTGGCGCCTTCGGCAGCAAGCCGCCTGGCCGATGCCGCGCCGATCCCGGTGCCAGCGCCGGTCACGATGACGGTCTTTCCGGTGTAACGGTTCATCTGGTTGCTCCTTGTTCAGACAGGTAGGCCCGGGCCAGCGCCCGCGCATGGGTGACAAACCGGGTGTTGCGCGCCCCGGAGCCGTCTTCGTTCATGCGGGTGATGATCCAGCCGACATAGGTTGCGGCGCGCAGAACAACGAAGAGATCCAGCGCCGCAAGATCGAGATCGCGGACCGACAGATAGCCTTCGATCAGCGCGGCCTTGAGACCGTCGTAGTTCGGTTCGTTCTGGTTGCGGATCAGCGTCGTCGCGATGTCGAACAGTCTGTAGCCAAAACCGCCGTCGTCAAAGTCGATCAGCTGCAGCCTGTCGCCATCGACCATGATGTTTTCCCGCACGAGATCGGCATGGATCAGGCCGAAATCCAGCTTGTCGCCAATCTGTGCCAACCGGTCGCGGGCGGTGTCGCGCAGCCGCAGGAACAGCAACCGGTCCGCGTCAGAGAGCGTGGGATTGTCCCAGAACCTGTCCCAGACAGGTGTCTCTCCGACCAGACCCGCGCGGTCCCAGCTTTGGCGGGTGAAGCCTTCCGGCCGGGACCAGCTGTCAGAGACCTCATGCAAGCGCGCCATTTCGCGGCCGATGTTGCGGAACAGCGTGAGGCCGTCCTTGACCTGAAGGGCAACCCCGGTCTTGCCGACAGGGGCGCCGGGCAGCCATGTCAGAACGTCAACGGCATGTGCGCCAACCATGTGCAGCAACGCGCCGGAGGCCGAGGGCACCGGCCTGGGCACATGCAGCCCGCCGCGATCCAGCGCCGCCATCCACATCAGTTCAGAGCGCAACTCCGCCTCGGTGCGGTAGCCCGGGCGGCGCAGCCTCAGGGCATAGGTGCGATCTGCGTGATCGACGCGGAACACCTGGTTCTCGCGTGCTGCGACCAGCGACCAGGAAGCCCCTGCGAACCCCCAGAGCGCCAGCGCCTGTTCGACAATGGCGTTCATGGTTGCAATGGCGTGCTGGACAGGACCTCATCCAGCGTTTCGATCAGCAGATCGACATGTTCGGTCGAAAACGGCAGGGGTGGCCGGATCTTCAGCGTATTCTTGTGCCGCCCCAGCTTGGACAGGATGATGCCACGGTGGCGCAGCGCGTTGATCACCTGATCGGTAAAGGCGCTGGCCGGGGCCTTGGTGTCGCGGTTCAGCACCATCTCTGCGCCAAAGACCAGACCCGAGCCGCGCACGTCACCGATGCAAAGGTGCTTGTCTTGCAAGGCTTCAAGGCGACCGCGGGCATAGGCTCCGACGGTCCTGGAATTGGCCAGCAACTGCTTGTCCTCGATCTCTTCCAGCACCGCCATGGCCGCGGCACAGGATACCGGGTTGCCGCCGAAGGTGTTGAAGTAGCGATAGCCGCCCCGGAAGGTTTTCAGGATCTCTGCCCGCGTCACCACACCGCCGACCGGGTGGCCGTTGCCCATCGGCTTGCCCAGTGTCATCACATCGGGCACCACGCCCATCTTCTGATGCGCCCACATATGGGTGCCGGTGCGCGCGAAACCTGATTGCACCTCGTCGCAGATCAGCAGCCCGCCGGCCTTGCGCACGACGTCGGCGACTGGTTTCAGCCAGCCATCGGGATGATCGGGGAACCCTTCGTTCAGGAAATAGGGGCAGATGACCAGCGCGGCAAAGCCGATGCCGCTTTTCTCGTGTTCCGCGATCTGCTCCGCCACAGAAATTGCAAAGATCGTGCCGTCGGGATCGGGATTGCGATAGCTGTCAGGAGCCTCGACAAAGCGGAAATACTGGCCAAGGCCAAAGCCGACCGTGGGCCGGTTCGACTGGCTGAGCTGGCTGACCAGCGCAGTATTGCCGTGATAGGTGGCATCCGTCGCGATGATGCCGCGTTTGCCGGTCATGCCCTCGGCCATGCGCAGGGCGATGTCGTTCGCCTCGGACCCGGTGCAGGTCAGGATGGCGCTGTCGAGTGCGGCGTCCATTGTGCCGGTCAGCTTCTCGACGTAATCGAGAATGCCGTCATGCAGATAGCGTGTATGTGTGTTCAGGGTTCCTGCCTGTGCGCAGATCGCCTCGACCACGCGGGGGTTGCAATGGCCCACCACCGGCACGTTGTTGTAGCAGTCCAGATACTTGCGGCCCTCGGCATCCCAGAGCCAGACGCCTTCGCCTTTCACCAGATGCAGCGGGTCATCATAGAAGGTCGAGACATTGGGGCCAAGCAAGCGGGCCCGGTCGGCAAGCAACCTTGGGGTATCGCGTTTCATTCTGGTCCTCTCCTGACGGTCACGGACGGGCAGCGCGCCGTGTGCGCGCATGGCTTTCGGATGGGTTCAGCATGTCGCCGGTACTGCGTTCAGGCCGGCCGCATGCGCGCGCGGATTGCGGTGGTATTGGTCATAGCGCAATCCATGCGGTTTTTAGGTCCATGTATTTTTCCATCGCGTGCAATGACTTGTCGTGCCCGTTGCCGGATTGCTTGTGCCCGCCCAGCGGGACGGTCAGATCGGAACCGCCGTAGGTGTTCACGTGAATGACGCCGGAGCGGATGCGGCCGATCATCCGGTGCGCCCGCGACAGGTTTGATGTCCAGACCCCGGCGGCAAGGCCGAAGTCGGTGCCGTTGGCGAGGCGGATCGCCTCGTCCTCGTCCCTGAAGGTCGTGACGGCAAGCACCGGTCCGAAAACCTCATTGCAAAACAGATGGTCCGTCGGTTTGACGCCGGAGATGATCGTCGGCTGCATGTAGAAGCCGCCGGTGTCTTGCAGGATTTGTGCGCCGCCGGTGCGGCGCTCGGCGCCCTCGGCCTCGGCACGGGCAACAAAACCGAGGTTGGCCCGCAGCTGCACATCCGAATGCACCGCGCCGATCTGGCTGTTGAGGTCCAGCGGATCGCCCACCACGAAGGCCTCGGCATGTTGCGTCAGGGCCTGCACGAAATCTTCCGCGATGTCTTCCTGCACCAGCAGCCGCGACCCGGCCACGCAGACCTGGCCGGAGTTCCGGAAGATGCCCCCTGCCGAGGTTGCCGCAGCGGCGGCCAGATCGGGCGCGTCATTGAAGACGATGTTAGGGGATTTGCCGCCCAGTTCCAGGTAGCAGCGTTTGAGGTTCGAGCGTGCCGAATATTCCAGCAACCGCCGCCCGGTGCCGCCGGAGCCGGTGAAGACCAGCACGTCGACATCCATGCTCAGCGCTAGCGCCTCTCCGGCGGTGGCACCCCGGCCGGTGACGACGTTGAACACGCCGTCGGGCAGGCCGGCCTCGCTGGCAAGTTCGGCGATCCTGAGCAAGGTCAAGGACGCGGTTTCCCCCGGTTTCAGCACCAGCGAATTGCCCGCAGCAAGCGCCGGGGCAATTTTCCAGCTGCCGATCATCAGTGGGAAGTTCCAGGGGACAATCGCCCCGACCACCCCGACCGGGCCGTGATGAACCAGCCCCAGGACATTGTCCGCTGTGGGCGCGATCTGGCCATAGATCTTGTCGATGGCCTCTCCATAGTAGCGGAAGGTGTTGGCCGCCGACAGCGCCTCGGCCTTGAAAGCCATGCCGATCTCTGTCCCGTTGTCCCGCACGCCCAGCACCGCAAGCTCCAGTGCGCGGGCCTCGATCAGGTCTGCCAGGCGCAACAGAACCTTCTTGCGCGCGGCAGGGGCCATCCGCGACCAGCGGCCATCCTCGAACGCCTCGCGGGCGCTGCCGACGGCCCGCGCGACATCGGCTGCGCTGCCGTCGGCGATCTGCGTCAGGACGCTGCCGTCGATCGGCGAGATGACATCCAATGTCCCGCCCTCGGCAGCAGGCACGCTGCGGCCGCCAATGAAATGTCCCTGCAGGGGAACATCTGTTGCGCGGAGTTTGTCAATTGACGCTTGATCCATCGGGTTCAACCTTGCTGGCTAGAGTGTTCGTGATCAGGGCCGATCGGGTCGGGGCCGTGCTTTGCCTTGTGCTCGCGGATCAATGTGCGCAGGTGCAGGATCAGCACCAACAGGATCATGACAAAGAGGATCGCCGCAATTGGCCGGCTGACAAAATCCAGCGGTGTCTTCACGGCGGCCATCGCGGTGCGCAATTTGACCTCCATGATGCCGCCCAGCACGATGCCAAGGATGATCGGCACGATCGGGAGGTTGAGCCGCTTCAGAATCAGGCCGAAGACGCCGAACCCCATCGCGATGACGCAATCGGTGGCAGAGTTGCGCAGCGAATAGACCCCGATGAAGGACAGCGTCAGGATCATCATGCCCAGAAACCGGGTCGGAATCTGCATGATCCGCAACAGCAGATTGGTCGAAAACAGCAGGAAGACCAGGACGATCACGTTCAGAAGGATCAGCGCCATATAAAGCGCCATGACGAAATCGAGCTGATCGGCAAACAATTGCGGCCCGGGGATGACGTTGTGGACATAGAACACCGTCAGCATCATCGCGGTCAGTGCCTCACCCGGAATGCCAAGGGCAAGCAGGGGGATCATCGCCGCCGCAGGCACCGCGTTGTTGGCCGCTTCCGAGGCGACGAGCCCCTCTGGCGACCCCTTGCCGAACAATTCAGGGGTTTTCGAGGATTTCTGCGCATAGGTGTAGGACAGGAATTGCGCCGTGAATTCACCGACGCCGGGGATCATGCCCATCAGCACGCCCAAGGACGACGACACCGTCGCGATGCGCTTGATGCCCAGAAGTTCCTTGAAACCGGACATCATGCTGCCGCTGACGGCGGCTTTTTCCGGCGTGTGGTCGCGTTCGATCAGCAACAGAAAGGCCTGACTGATGGCAAAGAGGCCCAGCACCACCACGATCAGATCGAAACCGGAGGCCAGCCATGACTGATCGAAGGTATATCGCTTTGTGTATTTGACCGGCTCCAGCCCGACGGTGTTCAGAAAGATGCCCAGAAAGGCCAGCATCCCCGCGGCAAAGGTCTGCCCCCGGTGCGCCACGACGACCAGCAAAATGCCGAGAAACGCCGCCAGAAAGATCTCCCTGCTGCCGAAATGCGGGGCAATCCATGCCAGGAGTGGTGACAGGACAATCAGACAGAGGATGGAAAAGACACCGCCAAAGAACGACGCGGTATAGGCGAGGGAGACCGCCCGGTGACCTTCGCCGCGCTTGGTCATCGGGTAGCCGTCATATGTGGTCAGCGCGTTGACGGGCGTGCCGGGCGTATTGATCAGAATGGCGGGAATGGCGCCCCCGTACATCGAACTGCCATAGATGCCGAGCAACAATGTCAGACCGACGATGGGTTCAAAGGAAAAGGTGGCAGGCAGAAGGATGGCGATGGCAATCGCGGGGCCGACCCCGGGCAGGGCGCCGATGACAACTCCGCCGATCGAGCCGATCAGCAGGGCGACCATGACGTCCCAGTGGGCGAGGATTGCGAGGCCTGAAATCAAGGTGTCCATATCGGCCTCACAGATAGATCATTGCAAAGGAGCGGATGCCGTCCGGGAGATATTGGTAGATCTCTCCAGCCGGGATCTTTACCTGCAGAAAACCGCGGAAGATCAACGCGGTGACAACGCCGAACAGGACGGCGGAGAGGATGAATTTCCACCCTCTGAACCCCGCGCGTATTGTCAGGAAAAGGGTGAAGACAATCGTCGATGGCAGGTAACCAAGCTGCGGCACCAGCACCACGTAGATGAAGAAATACAGGACATATTCTGCGGCCCGCAGCCAGAACAGGACTTCGGTCCATCGCCCCGCAATGCGCGGCGAGACGAGCGAGCCGAGCAGGTGGAACGCGCCAAAGACAAACATGCCCACGACCCCGATGCCCGGCCAGAGTGCAGGCTGGCTATACCACTTTGTCCGTTTTGCGATGACTGTCTGTTCTCCGAGTTGCGAGAGCAGAAAAGCTGCAAAAGCCAGAAACAGGACCGCAAAGACAAGGTCTCCGGGGCGCCGATACCGTTGGAACAAGTCTTGGAACATCTTCAGCTTGGCCATGAGAGTGCTTTCTTGCTTGGAGCGGACGGACCGGGAGGGGCTGACCCCCCCGGCCGCATCGGGTTAGTTGTCGAGCAATTGCTGGATCTCGGTGTTGACCTCGATGTCCTGCGCAATCTGGTCGGAGGCCTGTGCCGCATCTTTCCAGTAGATCAGCGCCCCGGTGTCCTGGGCCAGCTTCTTGGCGGCGTCGGTTTCCAGCGCGGCCTTTGCCGCGGCCTCGATCTTGTCGGCGGCCTCTTGCGGGGTGCCTTTGGGCAGGAACAGACCGTTCCACAGTGACAGGGTCAGGCCAGGAACCAGTTCCGCAATTGTCGGCGTATCGGGTGTCACGGGTGTGCGGGCTTCGCCGATGCTGGCGAGAATCTTGAGATCGTCGATGCACGGCAGCAGCGTCTGAAGTGTCGCGTTGACGATATCGACGTCCCCGGAGGCAAGAACGTTGCAATCCAGCAGGTCAAAAGCCGCTTCCGAAGTGAAATCCCAGCCACTTTTCTGAGCGCCGGCAAAGGTCACCTGAGTTGGTGCGAGAAAGCTGCCGTAATGTCCCAGAGAGACATCGTTTGTTTTTGCATATTCCGAGAGTTCTTCCCAGGTGTCGTAGGGCTGGCTGGCCAGGGTCGCGACCACAAAGGGATAGGTCAGGAAAATGCCCACCGGGTCGAATGGGTTCGGGTCGAGTTCCGGAATGCCGATGGTGGGGCCAACAACAGGAACGTCGATGACGAAGGAACCGACAGTATAGCCGTCCGGTTTGGCACCGGCCACTTCAACAGCACCAGGGAAAGGGCCGCCACCGCCGCCGGGTTTGTTCACGACCGCGGCGGGAACGCCGTACATTTCCTGGAATTTGTCGGCGATCATCCGGGTCAGGACGTCTTCGAGATCTCCGGGAGGGAACGGGACAATGAATTCGACCGGCTTTTCAGGATATTCGGCAAAAGCCGCGGTTGCGCTCAGCACAAGGGCCAGCGCGGTATGTGTTATCATCTTGTTCATGGTTTTCTCCTTGGTGTTAGACTTCAGTTTTGTCAGTCCAGACTGGAATTGGCTGGACCGGGGCTTTTTAACGGGGCTTTTTAAGGTGCACGCGGCACGATGCCGTCGCTGACCCATTGATCGAAAATATTCAGGGCGATTGCCGAGAATTCCGTGTCGTTGATATGGGCCTCGGTTTCGGTCACCGCGACAGAGTCGGCTGCAGTCTCGCGCAGCTCTGACACGAAGGCGGCCAATCCTTCGGGATCGTGGCAGTCACCGCCGGGGCGGTCCCATTCCTCGATCCCGCCACGGGGAATGATCAGATGGGTCGGTGCGGCACTTTCCCCCAGACGCTTGTTAAGCTCGCGCGCGATCTCGCGGCGCTCTTCCTGATTGTAGAAGGTATTCTTGACCAGCTTGTTGTGCATATGAATAGGCCGGTCCGCGAAACGTTCGGGAATGTCCTGCCAACCGGCAAAGTCGATCAGGTCCATGCAGCCGGGCGCGACAAGTTGCGGAATGCCTGCGCGGCCAGCAGCCCGGTGCCTGTCGCGCCCGGCATTCACCACCGATCCCGCAAGAAGGTTGCCAAGCTCGGACCCTGCGAAGTCGAAGACGCAGACAAAGGCCTTTTGTGCGGCGAGCTGTTCAAATGCCATGCCGCCCATACCCATGGCGTGAAAGACCGCGACCTCATAGCCGCGCTCTTCCAGTGCGGGTTTCAGCTGTTTGATATATTTCAGGCAGGAGGTGCCAAGAGAGGTGACGCCGATCAGGGGGCGTTCGACCTGGACCGGCTCCGCCGCGCGGGCCGCGCCGAGTACCGCCCCCGCCGCCTGCGCCAGCGATGCGCGGCAGATCGCGTTCATGCCGTATAGCCCGCCAGCCCAGAGGATCATCTGGATGTCCGGTGACAGGCGTTCAGCCGGAATGAGCGCCGAGAAGGAGACCGTCGAGACAACGTATTTTGGCATCCCGAGCGGGAGTGCCTGACAGACATCCAGTGCAAGGTCGGTTCCCATCGTGCCACCCAGGATGATCACGCCGTCGATCTGACCCGCATCGACCAGCCGCCGGGCCAGAACCTGCGCGCCGGCAGACATGATGTTCATCGCCACATGTTCATTGCCGCTTTCGATCGCGGCTTCGATGGAGCTGTCCCCGGCCTCGGCAACCTGGTGTTTGGAGATGTCTGTCGGCGTCTCGGGATTGCCAAGCACGCTGACATCCATGGTCAGGATGGCGCCGTCAAGACTGCGAATCTTTTCCGCAATAAACTCAAGCTCGCTGTTCTTTGTGTCGTATGTTCCGATGACCAGTATTGTTTTGTCGGTCACGTCGTTTCTCCCTGTTGCTGGCGGACCTCAGCTGCGCATGATGGCGCCTGTCCGATCGTAGTAAGGCGCGAGCTGCACGCGCAATGGATACATTTTCCCGGCGATCTGAACCTCGAAACCGCCCTCGTCGATCCAGGCCTTCGTCACCCCGTCGTCTTGATGCAGGCTTGCCAGGCCCACCATCGCCTCAAGCCGGAACCCCCAATCCCCTGATGTCACATGGCCCACGAGGTGACCCTCGCGCCAGATCGGTTCATTGTGGATCAGGTAGGGACCGGATGTGGCATCGACGCCCTCGACGATACATGACAGGGTGCGGGACCTTTGCGCAGGCCCGTTTGCCTGCTGTTCGGCCAGGACATCCTTGCCCAGAAACGCATCGTCCTTGTTCAGGTCGACGGCAAAGCCAAGGCCCGCTTCATAAGGCGTACCCCCCTCGCCGATATCCTGGCCGAAGTGGCGGAACCCTTTCTCAAGACGGCAGGAGTTCATCGCGAACATCCCCATATGGCGGAGCCCGAGCGGCCGGCCAGCCGCCATCAGAGCGTCATAGACATGGAGGGTGAATTCGGTCGGAAGCAGCAACTCATAGCCCAGCTCGCCCAGGAAAGAGCGCCGGATCGCCCAGCCGCGGGCATAGGCGATGTCAATCTCGCGGGCCGCGCCAAAGGGGAAAGCCTCGTTTGACAGGTCGTCCCCCGTGAGGGAGGCAAGAATCTCGCGCGATTTCGGGCCGTGCAGGGTGATCAGACCATAGGCCGAGGTCGCGTCGAAAATCTCGAACCGCCAGGCCGGATCGGCATGATCACGGATCCAGGCAGGATCGCGGGTCTGGCTGGGATGGCCGGTGATCACCATGAAACATTCAGGCGCTATCCGGGTCACGGTGACGTCGGCCTCGATGCCGCCGCGGGTGTTCAGGAACTGGGTATAGACCGAGGTGCCGGTGGGCACGTCCATCTGGGCACCGCAGACCCGGTTCAGCGCATGCACCGCATCCGGCCCCTGCACCTGGATCTTGGCATACATTGACTGGTCGATCAGCACCGCCGCATCCCGCGCGGCCAGGCATTCTTCCTGTACCAGCGGGGACCAGTCCTTCCACCACAGGTTCGGCTCTTCGTTCCAGCCTTTCTTTTCGGGGTCGAAATACATGGGTATTTCCCAGCCGATACGCTCGGCAAAGGTGGCACCTGCACTGGCCAGCCGATCATGCAGCGGAACCTTCCGGATCCCGCGCGCCGAGTGGACCTGCCGACCGGCCCAGGAGACGCCATAATGGAAGCCCACCGCTTCTGCTGCCCGGTCGCGGTTGTATCTGGTGTTCGACTGGAACGGATGGGCACGCCGCGCCAGCATCGGCCCCATGCCGCGCGAGGGCGCGCCATCAATCATCCACTCCGCCATGGTCAGCCCGACGCCACCGGAATTCAGGATGCCGTTGGAGTTCATGCCGGTTGCAAGATAAAGCCCCCTGACCTCGGCGGTCGGGCCCAGATAGGGGCGGCCGTCCGGCGTGAAGCTTTCCGGCCCGTTAAAGAAGGTCTGGATGCCCATTTCGGACAGGGCCGGCATGCGCTCGAACATCTTTTCAAGGTTGGCCTCGACATGCTCCGTGTCGAAGGGCAGTTCGTCGAATTCGAAATCCTCCGGAATACCGTCCACGCCGTAGGGCTTGCCCTTCTGCTCAAAGGCGCCGATCAGCAGTTTGCCGGTGTCTTCCTTCCAGTAGGTGCGCTCTTCGGCGATGTTCAGGATCGGCTGGGTCTTTGGCAGCCCCGCGACCGGCTCGGTCACGATGTAGAAATGCTCGGCGGCGTGCAGCGGTACTGTCACGCCCACGGCCTTGGCGAAAAGGTGGCTCCACATGCCGCCCGCCAGCAGCACCTTGTTCGTTGCGATCACGCCCTTGTCTGTTTCCACGCCGACCACCTTGCCGTCGCGCAGGATCAGATCGGTAACCTTGGTGTTCTCGAATATCTGCGCACCGTGCATCCGCGCGCCCTTGCTCAGCGCCACGGTCACATCCAGCGGATTCACCTGGCCGTTGGAGGGTACGAAGAAGGAGGATTTCACGTCATCGGTCCGGATCAGGGGCCATTTCTCGTTCAGTTCCTCGACCGACAGCAGATAGGATTCGATGCCCATACGGGCTGCGTGGTCGTGGCTGCGCAGCAATTGTTCGTGACGCACTGCCCCCAGGGCCAGATTGATGGTGCCGTTGGGCTTGTAGCCGGTCGCCTGGCCGGTCTCTTCTTCCAGCTCGCGGAACAGGCGGGCGGTGTATTTGCCCAGCTCGGTCTGGGCGGTGCTGTCACGCAGCTGTCCGACGATGCCCGCTGCGTGCCATGTTGTGCCGCTGGCCAGTTTGCGCCGCTCGATCAGCACCGCCGGAACGCCCCGCTTTGCCAGATGATACAGCGTCGACACACCGATAATGCCGCCACCTATGATAACAACCGGGGCGTTTTCCGGGATGTTACTGATCATGCAATTCAGGCCTTCCACCCCGGTACGGACGCGAGGTTCAGAAATTTCAATGTCCACCCCGGGTAAGATCGGAATCGGCTCTCGGGGCAATTTCACGACAGCATGACGCCATGGGTTTCCTACTCAAAAGGAAAAGCACCTTTGGTGCGAATAACGCACCTCCATGGTATTTTGGTGGCCTATTGCCGCGCGCAGGCGCTAGGTTCCGAGGGAGATGCCGGTTGGTCAGCAAATTCTGGGAGGCGCAATGTCAACGGTCGACAAGGCAATGGAACTCCTGCGTCAGTTTTCCCTGGAGCGGCTGGAGATCGGCTTGAATGAACTTGCACGGATGACAGGCGAAGACAAAGCTGTCGTCCGCAGGCTGCTGATATCATTGACGAACAGCGGTTTCATTGAGCAGAATCCCGAAAATCGAAAATACTTTCTCGGCTCGGGTTTTCTCGCGTTGGCGCGTCTTCGCGAGGCCACTGTGCCGATGATCAAGGCCACCCAGATCGTCTCTGAGTGGCTGTGCAAGAAGACCAGTGAAACGGTTCATGTCGGCATACCCGGGACCTCCGGTATGTCGACCGTGGCCTACAACCTGCCGTATCGCGGCAATGTCATCAATTTGCGGCCTGCTGACAGATATCCATTCCATTCCTCGGCATCCGGCCTGGCCTACATGTCGTTTTGCACCGCGGAAACGCAAAGACGTCTGCTTGCACTTCCGCGCGAAAGGCTGACGCGTTTTACGGTGACCGATCACGATGAACTTCTAAAGGTGATCTCGGCAACAAAGGCGCGCGGCTATGCCTATTCCCGCAATGCTGTTGAAGTGGGCGTCGCAAGCGTTGCGATGCCGTTCTTTGTCGATGCGGCGGATCCGGCCGGCACAATCGCCATTGCGGTCCCGGATATGAACCTCACTGCCGATCACCGGGCGAAACTTGTGAAAAACATGCAAATCGCAGTCAGAAAGCTGGAATTCGCGCTGACCGGCACGTCTTCTGTCCAGGTGCCGGAACATACGGACCAGGCAGGATAGCGGGACGCCCGGCAGAATGATCTGCCTTTGTGATGACCCAACCGCTGGCAAAGCGCGTGTTTCTTCCATCTGGTAGTAACGCCTCTGCTGAAGAGCGTCAGATACCTTCGGTATATCACCGGCTGCGCTGTCAGGGTCGCGGCTCCCGTCAAAGCTAGCGTCGTCACATCACGTCCTGCCAGGCTGCTCTCGCAGTGTTTCACTATTCTCTACAGCGTTTCAAAAGATATTGCGGTTTCATTTCTTTTCTGTCAAAACCCACGCATGAGGATGGAAAATATGGCTGTTGCACCCCCGGAGAAGACCAGGAACGCGTCCATGAAGACGATAGACAAAGCAATGAATTTGCTTGATTTCTTTGTCCCGGACACCCCCGAATGGGGATTGACTGACCTGTCTCGCGCCGCCGGGATGGACAAGGTCACCGCCATGCGCATTCTCAATTCTCTGGCGACGAAGGGGATCGTCGAACAGCACCCCCAGACGCGCAAGTACCGGCTGGGAACTGCCGTGCTGCGGCTGGCGCGCATTCGTGAAGCCTCCTTTCCGGTTGTCGCGCTCTTGCAGCCGATTCTTGAAGAACTTTCCGACCAGGCCGGGGAAACGGCACATGCCTCCCTCGCCCATGGCGCGTCCCTGACAACCATCGCGATTGCAGAGCCGCGCATCGCGACCCGCGCGTTTGTCGACCCGTCGCAGCCGCTTCCGCTTCATGCCACGGCCTCGGGTCTGGTGTATCTTGCACATGTGGATGCCGCGACCTTTCAGGATTTCGTCGGTCGCATTGACCTGCACCGCTATACTGCAAATACGCTGAGCACTGCGGCGCAGCTGGAATCCCAACTGAGCCTGATCCGGGAAAAGGGCCATGCGATTGCGGTCGGGAGCTATCAGGACGATGTCATTGGCATCGCCGCCCCCATCTTTGACTGGCACGGCAATGTCACGGCAACACTGGCCGCCGCCTGCGTCGCAAGCCGAATGACGGACGAGAACCTGGCCCAGATCGTCGAATGTGTCCTTGCCGCTTCGGTCAGGGCAACAAGTGCCATGGGCGGCGATCCATCCAGAATTTCCACTGCCAGGGCCAGGGAGGTTGCATCTTGAAACCCAAGAAACCCGTCCCGGATTTTGCCGATGTCATCTCTGGTACGCTTTTTGAGACACATGCGCTCAGCGAAGCAGCGCCTGGCTTGCGGCCCGGCCCTTTGAACTGGTTGACCCTTCCGCTTGCCATAATGGAGCCCCGCTATGATTAAGACCAACTTCCTGAAAGAAAACAACGCACGCCACCTGTGGCACCCGATGACCCACCCCGCTGACAGTCTTGCCAACCCGCCGGATATCATCGTAGGCGGATCGGGCGTGGAGATCACCGACGTTGACGGGCACAAGACGGTCGATGCGGTTGGCGGGCTTTGGAACGTGAACCTCGGCTATTCCTGCGCCCCGGTGAAACAGGCGATTGCCGACCAGCTTGAAAAGCTCCCCTACTACTCGATCTTTCGCGGCACCTCCAACGATGCCGCGATCGAGTTGAGCTATATGCTCAAGGAGTTCTTCGCTGCCGATGGGGTGACCCGCGCCTTTTTTACCTCGGGCGGATCGGATTCCGTCGAGGTGTCCCTGCGGCTGGCGCGGCAATACCATAAGATCCGCGGCGAGGCCGGGCGGGTGAAATTTCTCAGCCTGAAGAAGGGCTATCACGGCACGCATACTTTCGGGGCGTCGGTCAATGGCAACGCCAATTTCCGTACCCAGTACGAACCCTTGATGCCGGGGTGCTTCCATATTCCGGCCCCCTACACCTATCGCAACCCCTTCAATGAAACGGACCCCGAAAGGCTTTCCCAGCTTTGCCTTGCGGCGCTTGAGGATGAGATCAAGTTTCAGGGGGCCGAAACCATCGCCGGTTTCATCATGGAGCCCATCCTGGGGGCCGGCGGCGTGATCCCGCCCCATGAAAGTTTCATGCCCGGCGTGCGCTCGCTTTGCGACAAACATGGCATTCTGTTGATTGCAGATGAGGTGATCACGGCCTTCGGGCGGACCGGCAGCTGGTCCGGCTCGCGTCATTGGGGCGTGCAACCGGATATGATGTGCACGGCCAAAGCGATCACCAACGGCTATTTTCCCTTTGGGGCGGTGATGATTTCAGACCGGGTTGCCGAAGTGTTCGAGACCGACACCAGCGGCAAGGGCGCCGTCGCCTCGGGCTATACCTATTCGGGCCATCCGGTGGGCGCGGCGGCTGCGATTGCCTGCCTGAAGGAAACCGAACGCCTTCAGGTCAAGGACAATGCGGCTGCACGGGGGGCGCAGATGTGGGATGGCCTGAAGCTGCTGCAACAGAAGTACGACATGATCGGCGACATCCGCGGTGGCCATGGCCTGATGTCTGCGCTCGAACTCGTTTCGGATCGCGCGACCAAGACGCCGGTGGACAAGAAAACCATCGGAACGGTGCACCGCGTCACCTATGAAAACGGCACGATGATCCGGGTTTCCGGAAACAACATCATCCTGTCGCCGCCTCTGATCCTGACCCAGCGCGATGTCGAGACGATCCTTGCATCGCTCGACGCAGGCTTTGCTGCCGTCGCCTGATGGTTGTCACCTGTCCGGCTCCTGCCCCCTCCCTCTGCCTGTTGGCAGGGGGAGGGACCGGCGCGGTCGATTCGGCCTGCTGTGCCGGGGTGACCCTGACGTTTCACAACGCGTTCCCGCAAAAGCCCGTGCCGGATTGGTGTGAATTTTGGTGACCATGTGCTGCAAGTCGTGCCACTGCGGCACATTCTGCCAAATGAATGATCTTATGCTGTTGCAGGAGTTCAACTGACAGGACACAGAAACATGGAACGCTTCCGCCCGAAATATGTCACTTTCGACACCCATGGCACGCTCATCAACTTCCAGATGGCAGAGGCCGCCCAAGAGCTGTACGGCCACCTTCTGGACGCGCCGCGCATGGAGGAATTCATCAGGAACTTCCAGGGCTACCGCTTTGACGAAGTGATGCAGGACTGGAAACCCTACGCCGACGTCGTCCACAACGCGCTGGAACGTGCCTGCCGCCGCAACGGTGTCGCCTTCAATTCCGAAGACGCGCTTAAGGTCTACAACAAGATCCCGACCTGGGGGCCGCATGCGGATGTCCCGGCGGGGCTGGCAAAGCTGGCCAAGGAAATTCCACTGGTCACCATTACCAACTCGATGAAGGTACAGATCCCCCATAATATCGCCAAACTCGGCGCGCCGTTTCATGCCGTGCTGACCGCTGAAGAAGCAGGCGCTTACAAGCCGCACTTCAAGGCCTTTGAGTACATGTTCGACACGCTGGGTTGCGGCCCCGAGGACGTCACGCATGTGTCCTCTTCCTTCCGCCACGACCTGATGTCGGCCTATGATCTGGGGATCAAGAGCAAGGTCTGGGTCAACCGGGGTCATGAACCTGCCAACCCCTTCTACGAATACACCGAAATCCGGGATATTTCACAGCTGCCGGGCGTTTTCGGCATCTGATCCGGCTGCGCGATCCAAGACCGCGTCGCGCCTTCCCTGGCGCGCCGCATCCTGCTGAACGGCAGACGTAAATGCCACGGGTCCAAGGATTATTCGAATTGGAAAACTGCACTGATCCAGACGCGGCAGGCAGGCAGGGGCGAGCACAACAGCCTGCCACGACACAGACCTATTTCGACGCCGCCTCTGCCATCCTTGCCCTGCCGTCGGGCACGATGGAACCCGACATCTCGGCTGAGCTGTTGCAGCGTCACTTTGGGTTGAGTGGCAAGCTTGAAATCCTGTCCTCAGAGGTTGAGCGCACAGTGGCGGTTGAACTTGCGGATGGGCGCCGCCTGATCCTGAAGACATCAACCAGACCTGAGGCGCGGGACAGCTTTGCCTTTCAGGCCGAAGCGATTGCAGGGCTGCGGGGGCCTGCGGGCTTTGTCGTTCCGGACATATTGCCGACACTTGGCGGCGGCCTGATCTTTGCCGAAGATGGCATTTGCGGCTATCTGCAAACCCGGCTCGACGGTGTTGCCCTGCACCAGATGGAAGCAACGCCCGACCTGTTGTTCCGGACCGGCAGCGCGCTGGCCCGGCTGGACCTGGCCCTCGCCCCCCTGCCCCTGCCCGCAACCGACCGCCCGATCCTGTGGCATGTCGGTTGCTGGCCACGGCTGATGACTTACGCAAAACATTTGCCTCCCGGACCGGTTGCCGCGCAGGTCGCCGATGCGATGAAAGACTATGTGGAAACCATCGCACCGCAGACCGGTGATCTGGTCTGGCAGGTCACCCACAACGATCCCAGCCCTTTCAACATGATGGTCACGGATCAGGCTCTGGGCTTTATCGACTTCGGCGACGGCTGCCACAGCCCGCGCCTTCAGGATCTGGCCATTGCCGCAAGTCATGTCGTCACCGACCCGGACTTGCTGTTGGGTGGGGCTGAATATCTGATTGCCGGCTATGCCTCGGTCCTTCCGCTGACGGCGCTGGAGGAAAGCCTGATCATCGGGCTGATGCGCGCACGGCAAAGCGCATTGATCCTGATCAATTACTGGCGTGCTCATCTGTTCCCGGATGACGCCGCATACATCAAGAAAAACGTCCAGCGTGCCGAGAATGGCCTTGCCATACTTGCGTCGCGGACCGCCCCGTCCTGTCGGCCGGCCATGCAAGCAGCCCTCGCAACGCTTCAATCGCAATACCCCTCACGTCCCTCTGCAAAGTAGGAAACCGTCATGACCAGAGATCTTATGCCGAACCGCTACAGACCCGGGCAATCCGCCCTTCCCCCGCGCGAGGCGGCTCTGATTGCGCGACGCGATGCTGTTCTGGGGGCTTCCTACCGGCTTCAGTATCGCCAACCGGTGCATTTTGTCCGCGGCGAGGGCATGTGGCTCTATGATCCGGACGACCGGCCCTATCTGGATTTTTACAACAATGTGCCGTCGCTTGGTCACTGCAATCCGGAAGTGAACGCCGCGATGGCGGAACAAGCGGGCCGGATCAGTGCCAACACCCGCTATCTGGAGCCGCAGCTGGTCGATTATGCCGAGCGGCTGGTCGCCACATTCCCCACCGGGATTGATCGGGTGGTATTCACCTGTACGGGCAGCGAATCCAATGATCTGGCCCTGCGCATCGCACGGCTTTGCAGTGGCAACGAGGGGGTGATCGTCTCTGATTATGCCTATCATGGCACCAGCGCAGCGGTGGCTGCGGTCTCGCCGAACCTGGGCGATGCGGTCGTGTTGAGCCCGAATGTGCGCATGGTATCGCTGCCCGGCCCCGCTGGTGTGCCGGAGGCACAGGCCGCTGCATTTTTCGAGGCGCAGGTGCGCGCCGCCGTCGAAGATCTGAACCGCCGCGGTATTGGCGTGGCCGCCCTGTTGATCGACAGCATCTTTTCCAGCGATGGCGTCTGTGTGGACCCGCCGGGGTTCATTGCAGGGGGCGTGGCAGCGGTACGCGAGGCCGGAGGCCTGTTGATCGCGGATGAGGTCCAGCCGGGCTTTGGCCGTGCCGGCAGCCATATGTGGGGGTTCGAACGACACAAGGTTGTGCCGGATCTGGTGACCCTTGGCAAACCGATGGGCAACGGCTTTCCCATCGGTGCCGTTGTGGGGCAGCGGGAACCCTTGGACCGCTTCGGCAACACCGCACGCTATTCGAACACCTTTGCCGGCAACACGGTGGGCATCGCGACGGCCAATGCCGTGCTGACGATTTTGCAACGGGACCGGATCCAACAGAACGCCCTTGCCATGGGCCAGCGCCTGCGCGCCGGTCTGGAAAAGATCGCGCAGCAGCAACCGGGCATTCGCGCCATCCGCAACGCCGGCCTGTTCTTTGGCGTGGATATGGGCGGTGAAGATATGGCGCCACACGCGCAGCGGGCTTTTGCCCTGGATGTGGTGAACACCCTGCGTGACGACGCTGTGCTGGTCAGCACGACCGGCGAGAACGAAGATGCGCTGAAGGTGCGCCCGCCGCTCATCTGCGAGGCCGAACATGTCGACCTGTTCCTTGCTGCAGTTGAACGGGCGCTGGCAAAGGTCGCAGATGCCAGGAACCAGAGCCTGAAATAACCCCGATTGAGACAATGGTCAGGCTGCGCCCCTGCCCTGTCTATGCGGGGCGGGCCCGCCAGGGCGAGGCAACTTCGATCTGCCGGGCAACTTTCAGGACAAGGGCATCATCTGCCATCTTGCCGATCAGCTGCGACGCGATCGGCAAACCCTCGGGTGTCTGATGAACGGGCAATACAATGGCCGGCATCCCGCTGGCATTGAAAGGTGCGGTGAACGGGCTCAACTCGAACAGACGGTCCAGAAAACCGTCAAGATCGGTCGCCGTCATGGGAAGTGACTTGTGGGGCAATGGCGGCGTTGCCGTTGCCGGGGTGACCATCAGATCAAACCGCTCGAAATAGGCGGCAAGGCGGCGGACTTCGCGGTTGATCACGGCGGTGCGCTGCAGGTGATCGGAGAGCGACACCTGTCGCGAATAACGCAGGGCCGCGCGGGTCATGGGCTCAAGACCCGCCAATTCCTCTTCTCCCAGTTCACCGGCACCGGGGAACAGCCCGGCAAGCGAGGCCAGAAGCACGCGGATCATCGCATCGGTCAGCGCCTGAACATCGAAATCGGGCAGCGCTTCTTCCACCTCATGGCCAAGTCCGGACAACAGCCGACCGGTCTTTTCCGCGGCGGCGGCGCAGACGGGATCTATGGGTTTTCCGTCCAGCCGCGTGGTGACCAGACCGATGCGCAGGCGGCGGGGCGCCTGTTCGATCAAAGCCTCGAAAGGTGTTGAGGGTTTGGCGGTAAAATAGGGTGCGCCGGTGTCGGGCCCTGCGGTCACGTCGAGGATTGCGGCGGTGTCGCGCAGGCTGACAGCCACCGCATGTTCGTGGCTGATGCCGTGGTTCGGATCGCCCCGATGCGGCCCGAAAGGGTTCAATGCGCGGCTCGGCTTGAAGCCCACCAATCCGTTAAACGCCGCCGGGATGCGGATCGAACCTGCACTGTCCGTCGCATGGGCGGCGGGCATCATCCCACTTGCAACCGCGGCACCTGCCCCCCCGCTGGACCCGCCCGCCCCCCGTTCGAGATCCCAGGGATTGCGCGTTGTGCCCCAGGCGGCACTGTCGGTTTCCAGCGTCAGGCCAAATTCCGGCGAGGCACTGCGGCCGAGCAAACCAAACCCGGCAGCGCGCAGGCGGGACACCAGCGTTGAATCAAAGTCAAAGACGGTGCCCTTGAAACGCTCCGACCCGTTGGACAATGGCAATCCACGCACCGGGGCATGCAGGTCCTTGATCAGATAGGGCATGCCAAGGAACCGGGGCGTATCGCCCGCTTCGACACGCGCATCCAGCGCGTCAAGCGCCTCTTCAAACGCTGTCACGACAACGGCATTCACCCGGGGATTCTGCGCCTCGATCTCCCTGATCGCGGTTTCCAGAACTGCACGCGGTGCGATCTGACCCTCTGCGACAAGCCCCGCGAGCCCGACCAGATCGTGGCTCATCCATTCGTCACGTGTCAGCATGATATCATCCCTGTCCTGGCAACCGGCCATCGCCGCCGGTCACAATATTCAAAAGCGTCGCATCCTCCGCACTGACCGAGATCAGCGCATGGCCCATGCTGGCGTCGTAATAGGCGCTGTCCCCGGAAGCGAGCCGGATCGGGGCATAGAGGTTCGAATGCAGTTCGACTTCGCCGGTCAGCACAAAGATCATCTCTTCCCCGGGATGAGACACAAGGTGGTCGAATTCTTCCACCGCCCGCGCCTTGACCACGACAAAGGTCGCATCCATCTGCTTTTGCTTCAGCCCCATGGCAAGGGGCTCGTAAACATAGGTCGCCGCGTCGTGGCCCACACGTTCCGCCGCCCGTGTCACGTTCAGGCGGCCCATGGACGGGACCGGCGGCTCTTGTGTTGCGTTCTCTCCCGCCAGCAAGGTGGTCAGGTCAACATCCAGCCCGCGCGCGAGCTTGAGCAGCCCGTCGAAGGTCGGCGACAAGTTGGAATTCTCGATCTTGGAAATGGTCGAACCCGCCATGCCCGCACGGTCGGCAACCTGTTGCAGGGTCATCCCCTTGCCCTGCCGCAACCTGCGGACCTTTCTGCCGAAAGCGCTCAGCGCCTCTTGTGTCTCGACCGGAGCTGCCTTCTCTGGCATCAATATTTCCTTTCGGAAGTTTTTCCTTGACATATTTCGTATACGAAAGCGAGGATGGGCGCAAGGAGTATCACTTTGGCAGCCCTGCTCATCATTGCCTTTATCGGGTTCGCGATCATGGGTGGCGTGGCGCTCAGCTATGTCGCCGGATCGGCGGCCGTCCTTGCCTTCATCGCGACGGGCTATGGCAACTATCTGGCAATCATGCCGCAACGGATCTTCAGCCAGATTGACGTGTTCACCTTCCTGTCGATGCCACTTTTCATCCTTGCCGGAGAGCTGATGACACGAGGCGGCGTGACCCGGGTGTTGATTGATCTCGCAATGCTGATCGTCGGGCGTTTCAAGGGCGGGCTGGGCTATGTGAACATCGCGGCCAGCGTCTTTCTCGCGGGCATTTCAGGCTCCGCCGTGGCCGATGCCGCGGCAACGACCAAGACGCTGGTTCCGGCGATGGTGGACCGCGGCTATCGGGTTGATTTCGCGGCGGCCCTCACGGCGGCCAGCAGTGTCATCGGGCCGATCATACCCCCCTCTATCGTCATGATCTTCTACGGCGCACTGATGAACGTCTCGGTCGCGGCGATGTTCGCGGGCGGCATCGTGCCGGGTCTGCTGATGGCGGCTTTCCTATTCGCCTACAACGGGTTCGTCGCCCGGCGCGACGATCACCCCGGCGGTGCGCAAACAGAGCTGCCGCCGTTCCGGGACACGGTCATTCGCGCGGTCCCCGCCCTGCTGATCCCCATCGTGATTGTCGGCGGCATCGTCTTTGGCGTGGTCACCCCGACAGAGGCCGCCGCATTGGCCGTGGCAATCACCGTCGCGCTGGTCTTCGTCTACCGGCTGCTTGGCCGGGACCGCCCCCGTGCCGCATTGCGCCACACCCTCGCGGAAGGATCAAAAGCGGTCGAGACGGCGGCGATGCTCACGGGGTCGATCTTCATGATCCTCTTCGCCGCGGCGGTCTTTGGCTATCTCATCGGCATCATGCGCCTGCCCGAGACAATCGCAGCCACGGTCACCAGCCTTGATCTGGGACCGACCGGGTATTTCCTGATCGCCAGCCTGGTGATGTTCGCCGCAGGCATGGTGATGGATGTGACCATGGCGCTTGTTCTGATGGTGCCTGTCCTGATCCCGGCTGCCATCCTCGCCGGGGCCGATCCGGTGCATGTGGGCGTGGTCAGCTGCCTCAACCTGACACTTGGCCTGATCTCACCGCCGTTCGGCGGAATACTCATGGTTGTCTCAGCCGCCAGCGGCGTTTCCTACCTGCAGCTGTCGCTGGCCATTCTCCCCTTTCTCGCAGTCCAGGTCGCGCTGCTGATCCTTCTCATTCTCGTCCCCGAACTGACCCTCGCACTGCCGCGACTGCTCGGGCTTATCAACTGAATCCGCACCCTTTAACCAAGGAGAACCACAATGAAGAACATCTTCCGCAAGACATTCTCGGGTCTGGCGCTTGGCGCCGTTCTCACCTTACCGGCGCTGGCACAGGAGGTCCGGATCGCGGTCCAATGCCCCGCCGTACCTGCGTGCTCTGACTGGGTTTACGCCGAAGACTTTGCCGCATCTCTGCGTGAAGGCGGGATGGAAGCAACCGTCTTTGTCGGCGCGAGCCTGGGCAAGGACCCCGAGATCGTCGACCAGCTGTCGCAGGGTCTGCTCCAGTTCGGCGTGACCAATTTCGTGATGATCGCGCAGGTCGATCCGCGCATCCTGGGGTTCCTGGCCCCTTACGTCTTTGACGATTCAGCCCAGTTCTTCCGGGCGACGCAGGACACCGACAGCCCGCTTCTGGACGGGATTCGCGAAAACATGAAAGGACAGGGCGTGATGATCGCGGGCTTGCCGGGCCTTGGCGGTCAGATGGGTCTGTTCAACACGAAAAAGGATGTGGCCTCCGTCGCGGATGTCGAAGGGCTGCGCCTTCGGGCCATTGACGCCACACAGGTCAAACTGTTCGAAGCCTGGGGCGCGCAGGGTGTCGTGGTGGACATGCCGGAATTCGCAGGTGCCGTGCAGCAGGGCATCGTGGACGGCTATTTCAACCCGCCCGCCGTCCCGCTGATCTTCAAACATACCGAATTCCTGACCCATTTCACCAATCTCAAGGCAGGCACGCCTTTCCGCGCCGCGCTGATGTCGGCGGATTGGTACGAGGGGCTGGATGAGGCGAGCAAGGCCACCGTCGATGCCGCAGTCGAGAAGGCGAACGCCAACAACAAGGAATGGACCTTTGCCGCCGAAAAGAAGGAGATCGAGATGTTGGAAGCTGCAGGCGTGACCGTGACGACGCCTTCGGACGAGGCGCTGGAAGAGTTCAAGAACCGGAGCCAGGCCGTCTGGGATGAACTGATGCCGGAAGGATCGGTCGCCGAGATGCAGACCCTGGCAGACGCATCGCGCGAATGAGGCAAATCGTGAAACTGAGCGCGGGGCTGGATCGCATCTGCCTCGCGCTGGCCAAGGCGGCCCTGGTCGGGATCGCCCTGGTCATCCTGCTGCAGGTGACGGCGCGGTACGGCATGCGCAGCCCCTATGCCTGGACCGAGGAACTGGCCCGCTATCTGATGGTATGGGGCGGTCTGTTGGGTGCAACCTGCGCATTCCGGCGCGGTCTGGACCCCGTTATCGTATCCGTGACCAGCGCCTCCTCCGCGCGGCACCAGCTTCTGGCCCGGGTGGCCCTGGTGGCGGCCCTGGTGATCTTCCTTGTGCCGGTGCTGCATTATTCCTTCTTCGGCCCCAACCTGAACATCGAGCGCGGCTTTGTCTGGCGCGGCATGGGGCGCAGTTCTCCGGGTCTGGGCCTCAACATGGCGCTGCTGGGTTCAGTCATCCCGATCACCTGCGTCATTCTCCTGATCCATTGCGCCGCGCGGGTCGTGAGCCCGTTCCCGGCACCAAGAGGCGACGCGACATGAGGGTTATTACGGCAAAGGACGTTCTGGGCCGGATCACGGTGGCCGAACTTGTCCCGGTGATGGAAGCCGCGATGAAGGACATCTCGGCGGGCGAAGCGCTGCACCCGCCCCGCTTCGTCGTGCCGATCAACGAGGCCGGACGCATGGGCATGATGTATGGCGCATTGCACAATCCCCCGCTGCACGGCGCGAAGGTGCTCAGCCTTTACCCGGATGCGCCGCGCCACGGTTTGTCCAGTCATCAGGGCTTTGTGCTGCTGTTCGAAAGCGAACATGGCCGCCCGGTTGCCGCCATCGAGGCGGACGCGCTGACAGCGCTGCGGACTGCTGCCGTGTCGATGCTCGCCACGTGCAGGCTGGGCCGTGCCGATCCGCGCATTTTCACGATCTGCGGCGCAGGCGAACAGGCAGAGTACCACTTGCGCGGGGCCCTGGAATGTTTCGATCCGTCGGAAATCCGCATCTGGGCCCGCCGTCCGGAGGCCGCCCGGGATCTTGCCGACCGTTTCCCTGACGCGCCGGTGCCCGTCCGGGTCTGCACCTCGCTTGTCGAGGCGATCACCGGCGCCGATGTGATCACCACAGCGACAGCCGCCCGCTCGGCCTTTCTTGCGGGCGCTGACCTTGAGCCGGGCCAACACCTGAACCTTGTCGGGGCGAGCCTCGCCGACATGCGCGAAGTCGATGACACTGCCGTCGCCCGGATGCTGATGTTCACGGATTCGCTCGACAGCTCTTCACGGGAATCCGGTGAAATCATGGAGGCACGGGCCGCCGGTGCCATCGACGCGGCCTATCAAGTGACTGAGCTTGGCGCTGTGCTGGCCGGTGCTGCGACCGGCAGAACATCCGCCACCCAGATCACCGGCTACAAGTCCCATGGATTGATCGTTCAGGACCTCGCGGCGGCCTGGCATATCGCGCAAACACTGGCGTGAGATGTCGGACGTGAACCGCCTCCGGCACCTAGCCGTCAGGCAGCATTGATCCTGCGGCCATGGGTCAACCCGCTGATCTTTTGAACGATCCCGTCGCTGTCGATGCCATAGTGTCTGTAAAGGTCGGCAATCGCACCTGTCTGGCCAAAGTGTTCGACCCCCAGTGGGATCGTCTTGTGACCCCCGACAGCACCGAGCCAGGACAGCGTGGCCGGATGCCCGTCGATGACAGTTACCAGACTGCAATGGGGAGAGAGTTCACCCAGCAACCGCTCCACATGGCTTTGCGCATTTGCCTGCCCGCGTGCCCGCGCGCGCTGCGCAGCGGTCCAGCCGGCGTTCAGCCGATCCGCCGAGGTGACTGCAAGAACGCCGACATCGCGCCGGTGTTCGGCCAATTCGCCCGCCGCCTTGATCGCCTCTGATGCAATGACCCCCTGATAGGCGATCACCACCTCGCAGTTTGGCCCCGGAGGCCGCAACCAATAGGCCCCGTCGACCGCGCCCTGCTGCCAAAGGTCATCGGCGCGTTTGCCCGGCTGCTCGATAGGGTTCGTCGAGAGCCGCAGATAGACCGAGCCGCCGGTCTCATCGCGCAGCCAGGTACGTTCGTCGGGGTCGCCTGATCCGTCCTTTTGCAAATAACCAAAGGCCCAGGCCATGATCTCGGCCAGCTCATCGGCAAAGGCGGGTTCAAAGGCGGCCAGACCATCCTGGCTCATCCCGATCAGCGGGGTGCCGATGGACTGATGCGCGCCGCCTTCCGGTGCCAGCGTCACGCCGGAGGGGGTGCCAACCACCATGAACCGCGCGTCCTGGTAACAGGCATAGTTCAGCGCATCGAGGCCGCGGGCCACAAAGGGATCATAAAGCGTGCCAATCGGGATCAGGCGCTTGCCAAACAGCGAATGGGACAGGCCCGCAGCCCCCAGCAGCAGGAACAGATTGTTCTCTGCGATGCCCAGTTCGATGTGCTGCCCTTCCGGAGTGAACTCCCATTTCGCGGTGGAGGGGATGCGATGTTCGATAAAGGCATCGGTCTGTGCAGTGCGGGCAAAAAGCTTGCGGCGGTTCACCCAGGGGCCCAGATTGGTGGTGCCGGTCACATCCGGCGACATGGTCACGATACGCTCGGCCAGCTTGCTGTCACCCTTGGACAGATCATCCAGAATCTTGCCAAAGGCCATCTGCGTCGAAATTTCCCGCTCGGAAGAAAACTGTATCTCCGGGACAGGCAGCACCGCGTCGTCATAGCGCCTGCGCCCCCGGGCAAAGAACGGCACAGTGTCGAGGAAGGATTGCAGGGCTGCCACATCTTCCACTGCGGCAAATTTCTCCCACTCCTGTCCTTGCGGCACGCCCATGTGCGCCTGCCAACCTGCCATCTGGGCCTTGGTCATCAGACCGCCATGGTTGTCCTTGTGTCCGGCAATCGGTGTTCCCCAACCCTTGATCGTATAGGCCAGAAAACAGGTGGGCCTTTCGTCGGTGACGCTTGCAAAAACCTCCGCCATGGTGGTCACGCAATTGCCGCCAAGGTTCTCCATCAGCGCGGCAAGCGCCTCGTCGTCACGCTTGTCGAGCAGGCGGGACACAGGCCCCTGATCGCCCAGGTCCTCCATCAGCCGTTTGCGCCAGACCGCGCCGCCCTGATAGGTCAGCGCCGAATATTGCTGGTTCGGGCAGGCGTCGATCCAGGCGCGCAGCGCATCGCCACCCTCTTCGGCAAATGCCGCGCGCTGCAGGGCACCGTATTTCACGCGGATCACGTTCCAGCCGAATGCCTCGAAAATCTTTTCGATCCGTTCGAACAGGCCCTCGCGAACCACGCCGTCCAGCGACTGGCGGTTATAGTCGATGATCCACCAGCAATTGCGCAGGTCGTTCTTCCAGCCTTCCTGCAAGGCCTCGTAGATGTTGCCTTCGTCAAGTTCGGCATCGCCCACAAGCGCCACATGCCGACCCTGGGTCAGCTCACCACCCCAGGACTTGGCGGTGATGTAATCCTGAACCAGCGCGCCAAAGGCCGTGATCGCCACACCCAGCCCGACAGAACCGGTGGAATAATCCACATCATCCACGTCCTTGGTGCGGCTGGGATAGCTTTGCACACCCTGAAAGCCGCGAAAGTTCTGCATCTTTTCCAGCGTCTGGTTGCCCATCAGATATTGCATCGCATGAAAGACCGGCGAGGCATGCGGTTTGACCGCCACCCGGTCCTCGGGCCTGAGCGCGGAAAAGTAGAGCGCAGTCATGATCGACACCATCGAAGCCGAGCTTGCCTGATGCCCGCCCACCTTGATCCCGTCCTGTTTCGGGCGGATGTGATTGGCGTGATGGATCATCCAATGCGACAGCCACAGGAGACGATCCTCCAGTATTTTCAACGCGGTGGCTTGTTGTAACATTGTGCTTGCTCCGGGGCGACAGTTCGGGTTGCGTATCCACGCGATATTAGCACCACGGATATGCCGTTTCTCACCTATTATTCATTCGATTATATGCTAGGTTGATTATTATCACCAATATTTGGCTATTCTCCGATGTTATCCACCAACCTGGACAGTTTCGACATCGAAATCCTGCACGAGCTGCAGCGCAACGGGCGTGCCACAATAAACGATCTTGCGGAAAAGATCGGCCTCAGCCCCTCGCCCGTCGCGCGGCGGTTGCGAAACCTTGAAAAGGCGGGGGTGATTTCCGGCTATGCCGCCCTGATCGACGAGGCGGCGCTGGGTTTCGAATTTTCGGTTTTTGTCTCGGTCAAGCTGGACCGTCAGGTCGATGATGCCCTGGCCCGGTTCGAAACCGCTGTGCGCGGCTTTCCCGAAGTCGTTGACTGTTGGCTGATGACAGGCAATCGCGACTACCTCCTGCGCGTCTCGACACGCGGCCCGGCTGATTTCGAGCGGTTTCTGACCGGCAAATTCACCAAGGTTCCCGGCGTCGCCTCCATCGAAAGCTCGATTCCCCTGCGGCGTGTCAAAGCCGGGCTGTCACGCACGCTGGACCGGTAGCAGCCCCAGCGGCGGGTTAGAGCGCCCGACCTTAAACCTGAAACACGAATACCCTGCCGCGCCTGCGGCGCTCCCGGGATATTCGTGACACAGGGTGATTCAGATGTAAGGTCGGGCGCCTTAATCGACTGAAAGGGCAAAGGCCCAGCTTAGCGCGCGGTTCACCGCCACGGGCAATACGGACATATGGGTCTCGCCTGCATAAATCTCGAACCGGGTCGTGACCCCCCGCGCCGAGAGCGCTGCGGCCATCTCTTCCGCGGCGGCGACGGTGCGGGTCCTGGCCTTTTCCGCCATGCGCGTTTCGGCTTCGGGTCCATTGGCCTGAAACGGTGCCAGCGCATCACCTTCCCATTCGCCAGCCGAAAGATGCACCCGCAGTGGCCGACCATCGGCATCAAAGCGGTCCAGATGATCGAGGAGAAAGCTGTCTTCCCAGGTGATTGCCGGGCTTGCCGCGATCCAGTTGGCAAAGGCATCGGGGCGGGTAAACATCAGCCAGAGCGCGAACAACCCGCCAAAGGAATGGCCAAAGAGCGATTGCCGCTGGGGATCGAGCGGGGTCCGGCACTCGACAAAGCTGCGCACGTCCTCCAGCAAGAACCGTGCCATCTCGGCGCCGCCGCCGGTCCTGACCTTGGGGCCATCGGGGGTGAAGGGCGGATAGACCTGCCCCGGTGGCGGCCCGAGGTCCCAGCTACGGCGAAAGGAATCGTAAGCGTCGTCGGTCGGATAACCCACGGCAATCAACACACCCCAGCCAAGGTTGGTGCCAGTGGGCCAGAAGGCCTGTGCGCGCATCGCATCTACGGCTGTGCCAATCACGGCATTGCCATCCAGCAGCCATAGCGCCGGCCAGCCCGAGGCGGGTGCTTTGCCGGGTGGCACCCAAAGGAACACGCGACGGATTTCGCCTGTCACGCGGTCCCTCAGATCAAACCATCGTGTCCCGCCTGATATGGCCAGACCTTCTGCCACTACGTTTTGCATCATGCTAAAGCTCCTGAGGTTGAATGGGGTCCGGCGGCGCAACGGTATGCCCGGCCAGACCCCTGCTATTCGCGTGGATAAACAACGGGTTTTTGGAAGACGGGGTCGCGGGCCACTTCCGCCTGCAAATCATAGAGCGCTGCAACCGTATCCGGTGTGATCACCTGCTCTGCCGGTCCCGCGCAGACCAGCTGGCCGTCGCGCAGCCCCAGCAGATGATCGCAGAACCGCCCTGCAAGGGTCAGCTCGTGCAGCACCATGACAATGCTGCGCTGGCGTTCGTCCGCAAGCTGGCGCAGCAGGCGCAACAGCGACAGTTGATGCTGCAAGTCCAGAAAAGCAGTGGGTTCGTCCAGCAGGATCACCGGCGTGTCCTGCGCCAGCGCCAATGCCAGCCAGACCCGTTGCCGCTGCCCGCCCGACAGGGCGCTCAGGCGGGTGGCGCGCAGATCGGACAGGCCCGTCGCGGCCAGCGCGCTTTCGATGGCATCATGATCGGTGTCCGACAGCGGCCGGAACGCCTTGCGCCAGGGTGTGCGCCCCTTGGCGACCAGCCCCCCCACGCTCATATCCGGCACCAGCGGCGGGTTCTGGGGCAGATAGGCGATGCTTTGCGCGCGTTCGCGCGCACCCTGGTCTGTCAGCGGATGGCCCTGAAATTCAATCTGCCCCGCATCAGGGTGCTGTATGCCCGCAAGACACCGCAGCAGGGTGGATTTGCCACAGCCGTTCGGGCCGACAATCCCCGTCAGCCCGCCCTTGGGCAAAGCGACGGAAAAACTGTCATAGACAGGGCGGTTCCCAAGACGCAGCGACAGGTCTTCGACGTTGAAAAGAGGATCATTCATGCCCGGGCCTCCTGCCGGTCGCGCCACAGAAAGAAGATCAGATAGGGAGCGCCGATCACGCCCATGACCAGACCCGTCGGAAAGACGGCAACAGGGGCGACCAGGCGTGCCACCAAATCCGCCGCCACCAGCAAACAGGCGCCGGTCAGCGCGGCGGGCCATATGGCCGGTGCTTCGGCGCCGCTGATTGCGCGCGCCAGCGGGGCGGCGACAAAGGCCACGAAACCGATGGGACCAACGGCCAATGTGCTGGCCGCTGTCAACGCGGTGACAAGGCCCAGCACCAGAAACCGCATCCGTGACAGATCAACCCCGAGTGACGCCATCACGTCATCGCCCAGCCACAGCAATCCCAGCCGGTGCGCGCGCAGGGCAATCAGCGCCCCGCCTGCCAGCAACACCAGCCAGACCCAGCCCGCCGTCGCCAGATCGGCACGCGCCAGAGACCCCGAAAGCCAGATCATCGCGCGGGCGGCCTTGGCATCCGGTGCCAGCACCAACAAAACCGTTGTGGCAGCGGCGGCTGTGGCACCGATCCCGATGCCGAAGAGCACAAAGGCCAGCGCCCCGCGCCCCTGTGCCAACAGCGCCACGCAAACCACCGCAAGCGCCGCACCACAGGCCGCCCCCGCCAGCAAAGGCAGGTCCATCAACAGCGCGATGGCAAAACCAAGCCCCGCCCCCTGCGTCAGCCCGATGATATCCGGCGTCGCCAGCGGATTGCGCGTCAGCCCCTGCATCAGCGCACCCGCCATTCCCAGCGCCATGCCGGCCCCGACCGCAATCAGCAGGCGCGGCAGGCGCAACCCGTAGATCAGGAAATCCTGCCGGTCCAACAGCCCCTGCACCAACGCCGAGGGGCCAAGCCAGTTGCGCCCGCCCGCCAGTGCCAGCCAGACCAGCACCAGCAACATTGCGGGCAGCAAAACCGCCCGCCTCATGTCCGCACCCCTGCGCCGCGCGGCAGCAGCCGGGTCAGCACCATAACCAGCCCGACGCCGCCGAACATGGCCAGGATCAGACCGGCATCAATCTCGCCCGGGCGCACGATCACCCGCCCCGCCACATCGCTGGCCATCAACACCGCCGCGCCCAGTGGAACGCAATAGCCATAGGCCCGCCGCAATGCGGGCCCCGCCAACCCGCGCGCGACAAAGGGCACCAGCAGGCCCAGAAAGGCAATCGGCCCGACAATGGCCACCGATGCGCCGGATAACACGGTGACCAGTGCCAGCGTCAGCGAGATGGTCACCCGTGGATTACGCCCCAGACTGTGGCTTTGATCCGCGCCCAGCGTCAGCAGCGCCAGCCTGTTGCACAGGAAGATGCCTGCAACCAAAGCGCCGCAGATGGTCAGCAGGGGCACAGCTTCGCCCCGTGACACAGGCGGTATCGCCCCCGAAATCCAGTGCAGATAGCGCGCCTGCGATTGCGCATCGGTCAGGATCAGCATCATCGCCAGCGACAGGCACAATGCCTCGATGGCAAGCCCCGCCAAGGGCAGGCGCAGCGCGATGCCTTCGCCGCCCAGCCCGGCGTCACCACCGGCCAGCAGCCACAATGCCAGCCCGGCCAGCCCGGCCCCCGCTATGGCGGAGACCATCACCATCCCCGCACTGGCCGACGGCACGAATTGCGCCGTTGCCACGGCCATCAACGCCGCCCCGGCATTGATGCCGGTGATGCCCGGATCGGCCAGCGGATTGCCCGTCAGGCTTTGCAGCATCAGCCCTGACACCGCCAGTGCCGCGCCCACCGCCATTGCACAGAGGGCACGAAATCCGCGCGCCGACAGCAATCCTGCATCGCCGTGCAACAGCGCCTCGGCCGACATCTGCGCCGTGCCGAACCGCAAGGCACACAGCAATGCCAGCGCAAAAACACTCCACAACAACAGGTATATGTACAGGGGGCGCAGCGGGGCCATGACAATCCAACAGCAAGAGAGGGTGTTGGCGGGCGCAGGGCTGGCTGTGCTGCAGATAGCCCCGGAAACCCTGCTCCTGCAACCCCTGCCAATGGCTTGACAGCGCAACGGCGCCCATGGAATGTCCGCGCACCCAGCAGACGCCAGGTGCCAAGCATCCCGACCCGAGGAGAGTTTGATGCGCGCCGTACTGCTGTTTTGCCTGTTCATGATGTCCGTGCCTGCCCTGGCAGAGCCGGTCCAGATCATCCACCGTTTCGGCACCACCCGCATTGACGCGCCGCCGCAGCGGATCGTCTCGGTTGGCTATCACGAGCAGGATTTTCTCTATGCTCTGGGCCTTGCGCCGGTGGGGGTGCACGAATGGTTCGGCGCGCGCCCCTTTGCGACTTGGATCTGGGCGGATGCCGCGCGCAAGGCTGTCGGTGCAGCGCCACAGGTGCAGCGCGGGTTCGAGATTGATCTGGAATGGGTCTGGCAATTGCAGCCCGATCTGATCGTGGCCAGCTTTGCACCGATGGACGCGGCCACCTATGCGCAACTGTCGCGCATCGCGCCCGTGGTTGGCCCGCCGGAGGGTTTCCCCGACTGGGGCGCGCCCTGGCAAGAAGAACTGCGCCTGATTGCCCGCGCCACGGGCCGAGAGGACCGCGCCGAAACGGTGATTGCCGATGTTGACGCCGTATTGGCCGACACCCGCGCCCAATTCCCGGCCTTTGACGGGGCCAGCGTGGCGGTGGCCCATGTGGCGGGCACCAAGCTGGTGGGATATGGCCCCGCGGACGGCGCCAACCGCTTCATGGCCGATCTGGGGTTTGAGATCCCCACGGAATTCGAAACCCTGGCAAGTGCGGCAGGCAATTTTTTGGTCAGCCTGGAACGGATCGACCTGTTTGAGCGCGATCTGGCCCTGTGGTTGGGCGATACAGCGGGGCGAGAACTGATCGAGGCGCTGCCCGCCTATCAGGCCAGCACCCTTGCGCAAGCGGGCCGGTCGGTCTGGGCCGATGAGGACGAAACCGGCGCGATGAGCTTTCAGACACCGCTGTCGATCCCCTGGGCCGCACAGCGCCTCGCCCCGAAACTTCAACGCGCGCTGCAAGGGGGAAAAGCGGATTGACACCCGCAATCAGAGCCGTAGGTTGCGCCCACCCAGGTCACTCCCAGGCGAGTGCTGATCTCTTCATCAGCATATCCCGCATGACACATGCGCCGCTTGACAGGACCCGAGATGACAGATTTCCCCGCCCCCCGTTTCCCCCGCATATCGCTGAATGGCATTCTGGCAGGCTGCACGGCGCTAACCTGTATTGCATTGGCGGCGCAGACCGCGCAGGCGCAGGATGGCGATGCGGTAAAATTGCCCTCGATCCTGTTGCGCTATGAACTGGATTACTCGGGCCGGGTGGACGGATATCTGGCGCCTGCCACCGAAACCGGCGTGAAATCCGGCGTGCCGCTCAGCGAAGTTCCCCAGTCGATATCCGTTGTCACCTCGACCGAGCTTGAGACCCGCGCACCCGACGAGGTCGAAGACGCAATTGCCTATGTCCCGGGGATCAACCCCTCGACCTGGGGCACCGACGACCGGTTCGATCAGTTTTCGATCCGTGGCTTCGACATGGGCACAAATGCACTCTACCGCGACGGGCTGCCGCAGAAGGCGCTGAGCTTTTCGGGCTTTACGACCGATCCCTTCATGATCGACCGGGTCGACGTGCTGCGCGGCCCGGCGGGTGTTCTGTACGGGTCGAACGATGCCGGCGGCATGGTCAATCTGGTGACCAAACGGCCGGTCTTTGACCGCCTGGCGGAAGGGCGGCTGAGCTATGGCAGCAATAACACTGCCGAGGCCGGTTTCGACTGGTCCGATACAATCAGCGCCGATGGCACCATGGCCGCGCGCGTCACCGCCCTGCTGCGCAACGGCGAAACCGAGATCGACGGTTCGGACAATGACCGCGCGTTCCTGGCGGGCGGGTTCACCTGGGCGCCGACGGATAACACCACCCTCACCCTGCTGGGCCACGTACAGCAGGACGCCAGGACACCGCTGATCTTCTCGCCAATCGCAGGAGAAGACTTTGACCCCGCCTTTGGCTCGTTGCCCGCTGATTTTGCCTATCGGCAATCGGACTACAACCACTTCGAGACCACCCAGGAATCACTTGGCTGGGAGCTGAGCCATCAGTTTGGAGAAGGCTTCCTCTTTAACCAACGCGTCCGTTTCGCCCATCAGACCACCGATTACGCACATCTTGATTACAGCTATGCGGATGCCGCGGGCCTGCACTATTACGCGTTCCGGAATGACGAAGACGCCAGGACCTTTGGCATCGACAACAACGTGAAATGGGACAGCCAGCTGTTCGGGGCGGACAACAGCCTGATTGCCGGCGTCGACTACCAATACAGCCGCGCCAATGTCACACAATTCTACGACGGCACCATCTATACCCTGCCCTACGGCAATCCGGTCTTTGACTTTCCCGTGGCCGATCCGGCATTGTCTTCGCGCGACCGCAGTGTTTACGAAGAAACCGGCGTCTACCTTCAGGACCACATGAAGTTTGCCAATGGCACCGCGCTTACCGCCGGGCTGCGCTACAGCCGGTTCGAAAACGAAGCCACCGACCTGTTGTCCGGCACCACCAGCAGCCAAAGCGACAGCGCGGCAACAGGCATGATCGGCATCACCCACGAATTCGCCAACGGGTTGACGCCCTATCTGGGCTATTCCGAAGGCTTTATCCAGAACGTCGGCACAACGATCACCGGCCAGACCCTGGATCCGTCGAAAAGCCGGCAGTGGGAAGCAGGTCTGCGCTATCAACCGACGAACGATCTTATGTTCAGCGCCTCTGTCTTTGATCTGCGCAAGACAAATGTGAAAGATTACGACCTATCAGACCCGACCTTCTCAAGCTTTACACAGGTGGGCGAAGTCCGCTCCAAAGGGCTTGAGCTTGAAGCACGGGGCCGGCTGGCCGCCCATACCCAGGGCATTCTGAGCTATAGCTACCTCGACTCGGAAATCACCAGGTCTTCGGATCCGTCCAAGCTCGGTAATGCCAATGCGATGGCCCCGATGCATCAGCTGTCGCTCTGGCTGGATTACGATGCTTCGGCGCTTGTTCAGGGTCTGAGCCTTGGCGCGGGTATCCGCTATGTTTCGGAGTCCTACTCGACACAGAACAACCTGCGGATCACACCCAGCCATACCGTGGCGGACATGGCGGTGACCTATGCCACAAGAAACTTTGACATCAACCTGAACATCAGCAACCTGTTTGACCATGACTACTTTGGCGTCTGCTATGACGGCTATGGCTGTGCCAAAGGTGAGGGCCGGGCGATCAAGGTTTCAATCAGCCGCCAGTTCTGAGTTCGATGGCGCAGGGCCGGGCCGTTGACCCCGGCCCGCCTCCGGATGCTTTCATGACCGCGACCTGCCCTGAGCATACCAGGTCAATCTGTTGGCCAGGATGCCAACCGAGACATGCAGGATCACGGTCAGACATGCGAGCACGATCAGACTGGCAAACATCAGGTCAATCTTCGCGCGGCCATTGGCGAGCAGCATCAAATAGCCAAGCCCCCGGGAGGCCCCGACCCATTCGCCGATCACCGCCCCGATCGGCGCATAGACCGCGGCAAGCCGCAGACCGGTGCCAAGACTGGGAAGTGCTTGGGGTATCTGAATGTGCCGCATGAATTGCCAGGTGCCGGCGCGCATCGAAACCGACAGATCGCGGTATCCGGCATCTATGCGCGTCAGCCCGTCATGGAAGGCGGAGGTGACAGGAAAGTAGATGATCAGCACCGCCATGACGATTTTCGATCCCATGCCATAACCGAACCAGAGCGTCAGCAAGGGGGCCAGCGCAAAAACCGGCACGGCCTGGGTGAAGACAAGAATGGGCAGCATCAGCCGTTCGGCGGTCTTTGAGATCGCCAGCTGAATGGCTGTTGCGACACCAAGTACCGTGCCGATCAGCAACCCAAGCATGACCTCGATTGCCGTGATCCAGGCATTTTCGGCGATAATCACACGGCTCTTGTATGCGGCCTGTGCGACCCGCCAGGGCGACGGCAGGATGAAATGGGGGGCGCCGGTGGCAACGACCAGCACCTGCCACAGGCCTAGCCCGATCACCAGGGCCAGCAAGGTATCGCGCAGCTTCATGCGGCCATACCCCGCAAATGGGCAAGCAACCGGGCCTGGCAGGCGAGCGTTTCGGCGGCGTTGATTTCTCTCAATGCGGCAGTTGCAGGGGGTGGCCAGTTTTGCGTCCCTTGCGCCGACATGACGGTAATCTGATCCGCCAGACGGGCGGCCTCGGCGGGATCATGGGTGATCAGCAAAACGGTGCGGCCCCTGAGAACCTCGGCCGCCAGTTCCTGCATGTCGGCACGTGTGCCGGCATCAAGCGCCGAAAACGGCTCGTCCAGAAAGACGATTGGCCGATCCTCGAACAAGCTGCGCGCGAGGGCCGCGCGTTGCCGCATCCCGCCGGACAGGGAGGCGGGTTTCTGGCCTGCATGGTTTGACAACCCGACCCGGTGCAAAAGATCGCGGGCACGCCCGATGTTCGGGGCCGTGCCCCGCAACCGCGCGCCGATACAGACATTGTCCAGCACCGAGAGCCAGGGCAGCAACAGATCCGATTGTGCCATATAGCTGATACGGCCTGCCAATGGCATGCCATCCGTGGCCGCAATTGAGCCGTTGAATGTGCCGCCCGTCTCAAGATCAAGGATCAGCCGCAGGATCGTCGATTTGCCGACACCCGACCGACCCAAAAGACAGGTCCATTGTGCACCGGGGATCTGCAGGTCGGTGTCAAACAGAACCCGGTCGCCGATCCGGTGCTGGCCCTTCAACATGATCCCCGGTGCCTTGGTCATGCGCCGTCCAGACCCATTTGCCAGAACCCGACTTCCAGTTTTGTCGCCTTGGTAAACCGGTCCTGCAGCGCCGCGGCCCGCGGCGATTGGGGCAGATCACCGACCCGGCGCGCCACGGCAGCGTCGATCATCGCGCCGACCCTGGCGCATACCGCCTGATACTCGGGGTCCGCATAGGTTTCGATCCATGCGGCATAGGGTGTGTCCGTGGCTTTGCTGCCCGCCAACCGCAAGCCGATTTCACCGTAGCCCATGACACAAGGGGCCAATGCCGCCATGAGATCCAGAAAGTCGCCCTGAACGCCGGCATCCATCACAAAACGGGTGTAGGCCAGATTTTCGACAGCTTCCGGCGCGGCAAACAAGGTGGCCTCGTCAATCCCTTCGGCCGCGCAAGTCTCTACATGCAGCGACATCTCGTGATTGACCAATGCGTCAACCGTGCGGGCGCAGATTTTCATTTCCTCAAGCGTTTCCGCTTTGACCACAGCCAGCGACCACGCGCGGGCATAATGGACCAGATACACATAATCCTGGATCAGGTAATGGAGGAACGCGGTACGCGGCAGGGTGCCATCGCCCAGGCCCTCGACGAATGCGTGATGCGTGTACTTCTGCCACGCAGCAGCGCTCCCCGCGCGCCAATGCGCGAATGTCTTGCCATAATCCGGTGCCATCAGTTCGCCGTCACGTCGATGGCGATGCTGGACACGGGGTTTTGCGACGGGATCAGCCCGGCCTCATGCAAGAAGGCCTCGAACGTGGCATACCGACCCTCATCCATGGCTGTTGGGCGCAGGGCAAAACGTGGCAATGTATCAACCCAGGCCCTGGCGTTCAGCTCGTCCTGCAACTCGGCCGAGGTGCCGGAAAAGATTTCCCAGCTCTTCTCGGGATTGTTCACCATGTACTGCGTCGCCTTTTCGGTCGCGGCCAGAAAGCGGGCAATCCTGTCTTTGTCCATCGTCTCGGAGTTGGCGACGTAGATAAGCTCATCGTAGGAAGGAAGGCCCTCTTCCTCGACGAAAAAGCAATTGCCCCCGACGCCTTCGATTTCCATCTGATTGAGTTCAAAGTTGCGATAGGCACCGATGACCGCATCGACCTGACCAGACATCAGGGAGGGGGACATCGACCAGTTTACATTGACCATTTCCACATCTTCCAGGGACAGCCCATGGTGGCGCAGGATTGTCCCCAGCACCACCTCTTCGACCCCGCCGACGGAATAACCAACCTTTTTGCCTGCCAGGTCAGCAGGGGTCCGGATTGGTCCGTCCGCGAGGGTCAGAAGGCAGTTCAGCGGTGTGGCGACCAGGGTGCCGACACGTTGCAACGGCAGGCCTTCATGTATCTGCAGGTGAAGCTGCGGTTGATAGGACACCGCCAGATCGGCCTGTCCGGCAGCCACCAGCTTTGGCGGATCGGACGGATCGGCTGGGGCGATGATTGCAACTTCAAGATCCTGTTCCGCGAAATATCCCAGTTCCTGCGCCAGAATGATCGGTCCGTGATCGGGGTTGATGAACCAATCGAGCAGCACACTCATCTCATCGGCGGCCATCAGGGGAGAGGCCGCAAAGGAAAGAGCGGCAGTCAAATGGGTCAGTTTCATATCGGTTATCTTCCTGTTGGCGGGCTGTCGCCCATTGCGATTAAGGTGATGTCGCCGCCCCAATAGGAGCGAAGATGACGGGCGGCCTGCCAGGCGCGCAAACCGGTTCGGCAGGCAAAGACCGCGCGCTGACCGGCGGTTGGCGTTGGCCGTTGATCGGCGAATTGCGCCACGGTGAGGCGCCGCGCATCTGTGGTGACCGGGATCACGGCTTCATCCTTGCCGCGCAGCTCGACGACAAAATCGCCGCCGGTCACCTCGGAGGCGGCGACGAAGGTGAAATCCGCTTCAGGGTCCGGTGCGGTGTCAAACCGGAACCCGCTGGATCGGAAATTCTGCATATCAAAGCGGATCAGCTGGCCCAATGGGGATGGTTTCTGGCCGATCAGATATGCCAGGGCCATCTGTGCCTGAGCGGCCCCGATCATGCCGACAACGGGGCCCATGACCCCGGCAGTGGCACAACTTTCCGCGCGGTCAGGCAGGTCAGGAAACACGGCACGCAAGGAGGGTGCCGTTTGGCAAAAGCCGCCCACATAGCCGCCCAGTCGCAAGACAGATGCGCTGATCAGGGGGACGCCCAGTGCCTTGCAGGTATCGGACAGGATATAACTGGTGGCAAAACTGTCGGCGCAATCCAGAACAAGCGTGGCCCGGGACACCAGTGAAGCCGCATTCGCGGGGTCCAGCGGGGTCTCGACAGTGTCGATTGCGCAGGCCCCGTTCAACGCCCGCAGGGTTGCGGCGGCGACAGAGACCTTGGCCCGACCGACATCCGCCTCGCGGAACAGGGTCTGCCGGTGGAGGTTGGACAGCGAAACCAGGTCACCATCCACCAGGGTCAGCCGCCCCACCCCTGCGCCAGCCAGATATTGCAGTACCGGTGCCCCCAGGCCGCCGACACCCACCACAAGGACATGTGCAGCCTGGATTTCCCCCTGCCCCGCAAGACCCACTTCGGGCAGGCAGATCTGACGCGCATATCGGCTCATCTTGTCGCCCTCAACCAGGCGCGGACACGCTCCTCGGGGTTTTCGTTCAAGGTGATGTCGGTGACAGCGGCGACCACATCGGCGCCTGCCTCGAATGCCCCCGGCGCGCGGTCGACCGACATGCCGCCGATTGCGATCAAGGGTGTCTTCCCGATCAGCCCGCGCCAGGTGGTCAGCTTTGCAAGACCCTGTTCATGCCATTTCATTTTCTTCAGGATCGTCGGATAGATCGGACCCAGGGCGATGTAATCAGGGGCCAGCGCCATCGCGCGCGCCAGCTCTGCCCTGTCATGGGTGCTGATCCCCAGCCGCAGCTTTGCGGCGCGGATGGCAGCCATGTCTGCGTCATCCAGGTCTTCCTGCCCCAGGTGGATGTAATCGCAACCGGCATCAATTGCGGCCTGCCAGTAATCGTTGACGATCAAGGTGCAGCCATGCGCCACGCAGATCCGTTTCGCACGCTGGATATGGTCGCCTATCACATCCGGCGCTGCGTCCTTGATCCGCAATTGCACCAGTTTGATGCCAAGCGGAACAAGCCGTTCAATCCAATCCGCACTGTCGAAAATCGGACAAAAGCGATCCAATGTCATTCGAGGAACGCCTTTCCGATCACCGGGGTCGACGGGGCCGCCATGTCGCGCGGGCCCATCGGGTCGGCGGCATGGGCCAGCTGTCCGGCCCGGATCGCACTTGCAAAAGCCTCTGCCATGGCGGCGGGGTCACCTGCCTTGGCCACGGCTGTGTTCAGCAGAACAGCGTCAAAGCCCATCTCCATCGCGGCGGCTGCATGGGACGGCAGGCCAAGGCCCGCATCAATGACCAATGGCACATCCGGGAAATGGGCTCGCATGGCGCGCAGGCCAAAGACATTGTTCAGCCCGAGCCCCGACCCGATCGGCGCACCCCATGGCATCAGCACCTCGCAACCCGCGTGCAGCAGCCTGTCGGCCACGACCAGATCCTCCGTGGTATAGGGAAACACCTGAAACCCGTCCTCGGACAGAATGCGCGCGGCTTCGACAAGGCCAAAGACATCGGGCTGCAAGGTGTCTTCTTCGCCAATGACTTCCAGCTTGATCCACCTGGTATCAAACACTTCACGCGCCATATGTGCAGTTGTCACCGCCTCTTTGACACTGTGGCACCCGGCGGTATTGGGCAGGATGTGCACACCGAGCTGGCGAATGAGCTGCCAGAAGTCCTGACCGGCGCGGTCCTGACCGCTTTCACGACGCAAGGATACGGTCGCCACGCCGGCGCCGCTGCGTTTGAAGGCATCCGCCAGGATTGCAGGGGACGGATATTGTGCGGTCCCCAGCATCAGGCCATTGGGCAATGTCGTGCCGTAAAATTCCGACATGGCCTAGCCCCCCTGCATCGGGGCAAGGACCTCAACCGCATCGCCCGGCGAAAGCGCATGATCCGGGCGGGCCGGTGCGGGCACAAATTCGCCGTTTACGGCAGTGGCAACTTTGGCATCGCCAAAGCCTTCGGCCAAAAGCAGATCGGCCAGGGTCGCAACCTGCGCGTCGATCGGGGCTCCGTTAAGCAGCAGTTTCATCCATCACCTCAGGCGTTTTGTTGTCAATGATCAGATCGGCCACCATCCGCGCCAGCGCCGGGGCCAGAAGAAAGCCGTGCCGGAACAGGCCGTTGGCCCGGATCAGGTTTCCGTTGCGCCGGATGCGCGGCAGGTTGTCGGGAAAGGCAGGACGGCTATCAACGCCGATTTCCAGCACCTCGGCCTCCCCGAAGGCGGGGTTCAGCGCATAGGCGGCGCTGAGCAATTCCAGCAAGGCACGTGCGGTAACATACTTGCCTGCCTGCCCTTCGATCATCGTCGCACCCAGCATGAAAACACCGTCGCCACGGGGCACCAGATACAGCGGAACCCGGGGATGCAGCAGGCGGATCGGGCGCGATATGCTGACATCGGGGCAGGACAGAACCAGCATTTCGCCTTTGACACCACGCAGGTCACACAGTCTGTCCCTGGCCTGATATCCCCGGCAATCAATGGTCAGACCGCGTTGTGCATATCTGTCGGGGTCGGCATCTTCCTGAACAAATACCGCACCATCCGCCAGGAGACTGGCGCGCAATCGGGCAAGTGCGCGGCGGGGGGCAAGATGGGCCTCGCTCTCAAAGAACAATCCTTTGGTAAATCTTCCGCCCAGATCGGGTTCCAGGTCTGAAATCTCTGCTCCGCTCACATGGCGAAAACCCGTGGTGCGCCGGGCGAAGCGGGCAAGATCGGCTGTGTCGCGCATCGACGATACGACAAGCGAGCCGCACCGGTGGACCGCGCCGGTCTTGGCCTCCCACCAGTCTGCGGCTTCGCGTCCCAGCCTGACAACGGGTTCCTCGGCGCTTTCGCCTTCGCAGAACGGGGCAAGCATGCCGCCCGCCCACCAGGAACAGGCATGGGGGCCAATATCCTTGTGCCGGTCCACCAAGACCACACCGACCCCGCAATCCAGCAGTGTCCGCGCGACGCAAAGACCGGCAACGCCGCCCCCTATGATCGTGACTTCGGTCATTTCCATTGACCATGGAAGTGATGAACGGGGCCATGACCCTTTCCGATGTGCAGGGTATCGGCGGCCCTGATCGCCGCATGAAGATATCCGTGCGCCGCTTTCACGGCATCCTCAAGGTCGCGCCCCTGTGCAAGATAGGCTGCAATCGCGGCGGAATAGGTGCATCCCGTGCCATGGGTGTTGCGCGTGTCGATCCGGGGCGCGGCAAACGTCGCGACCAGGCCGCTTTCATTGACCAGCACATCGGTGCAGATGCCGCCAATGCTATGCCCGCCTTTCATCAATACGTTCCTTGGCCCCAACCCGACCAGCCGTTGCCCTTGTTGCACCATCTCTTCGAGCGTTGTGGCGGCGGTTGTGCCCAGCAACCGCGCGGCCTCCGGCAAATTCGGGGTGAGCAGGCCAGCCTGCGGCAGGATCTGCGTGATCAGGGCCGTCACGGCGGCATCCTGCAACAGCGCATCACCCGATTTTGCGATCATCACCGGATCAACGACACTCAACCCGTCGAACAAAGCCAGGCGTTCCGCGGTGGCCGCAACGATCGGTACGGAGAACAACATCCCCAGTTTGATCACATCGACATCCAGATCCGACAGGACCGCGTCGATCTGCGCGGCAACAACATCGGCGGGGATCTCATGCACCGCTGTCACGCCTGTTGTGTTCTGGGCGGTCACCGCGGTGATGACACTCGCGCCATAGGCCCCGGTTGCCGAGATCGCCTTGATGTCCGCCTGAATGCCAGCCCCGCCGCCACTGTCAGAGCCGGCAATGGTCAGGACAATCGGTGTGTGGTTCGTCACGGGCACGTCTCCAGGGTACGGGCGTGCCAACGCAAGAATGAGTTTTGTGCGATCTGTTTCGCACAATCTACCCGTTCCCTACGCCGGTATGACCCGGATCAGGTTCGACGGGTCGGTGCATGCACCTCTCAGCCCGGATGGGCCCCCCGACGGATGATTTCGTTATCGCTTCGTCGTCGCTGACGGGCGAAGCAATGCAATTCTGTGACATGGGTAGGACAGGATGTCGCGAACTTCAACAGCCGATTTTCCGGCCCCTCAGATCGCCGCGCACGGCACTTCAGCGCCCGCGCGCACCGGCCCGAAGCAACGTATCGCGCAGCACATCGAAAAACGCGCGCAGGTGGGGCTGGCGCAGGGTCTGGGGGCGGGTGACCAGAAACACATCCATCGGCGGCAGGTCTGCCGCGCCGAAAGGCTGCACCAGACCCGCCGCCAGCAGATCAGGCAGAACCGCCGCACCGTATCCGCTGGCGCAGGCCTGAAGCTGGGCCGAAAAGGAGGAGACCCGGAAACGCGAGGATACAAAGCCTGCTGCCCGTGCCGCGCGCAGATGGGGGGTCTGATCAAAGGGCGGCGAAAGGTCGATCATCGCGGCATCGCCCGGCCCGGCATTGGCAGGCAGGCGGCTGGCATATTCGGCCGCGCAATAGACGCCATAGGAAAGCGACGCGACCTTGTTGTAAATCAGCGATGGTTCGCCCAGGTGAATGGTGCGGACCGCGATATCGACACTGCCGCGCGCGACCTTTGTCAGGGTCGCATCCACCAAAAGATCGACACTGCATCGCGGATGCAGATCGATATAGCGGTCTATTGCCTGCGTCAGCACGGGCACGAAGCCGTCGCCTGCTGTGACCGTCACACCGCCGGACAATTCGCCGTTGCTGCTGACGGTCTGTTGCTGCAGATCGCGTTCAAGCCGCTCTGCGGTGGCGGTCAAAGCGGCCCCCCTTGCGGTCAGGCGCAGGCCCTCGACGCTGCGCTCGACCACGGGTTCGCCGATCTCTTCCTCCAGCCGGGTGATGCGCCGCGACAGAGTCGAGGCCGCCATGCCCAGAACCTGGCCTGCCTGCAGGAAACTGCCCCGCCGCGAGATGGCCAGAAGTACGCGAAGATCATCCCAATCGGTCATGGTTCATTTTGCATGCACGCAAAACGATTGTCCATTGCTGTGTGTTCTTGGAATGCGCTGCCCGTCGTAGATTGGACCGGCAAAGGAGACACAGATGCAAATCCCATTCAACTTTACCGACCGCGCCACCAAGGCATTCAACACACGTGACCTTGACGCGCTGCTTGCCTTGATGTCGGAAGATTTCCACTTCGTCGATCCGATGACCGAAACCCGTGGCCGCGAGGAGACCCGCATACGCGAACAGGCCTTGTTCGATGCCTTTCCCGATGTGAAGGTCCAGATGTCACCCATTGTCTGGAACAACCGGCATCTGGCAATGACCGCCGAGTTCACCGGCACCTTCACAGGGCCTTTCGCCATGGGGGGTCACATGATCCAGCCAAGCGGTAAGCCCTTCCGGTTCCGCTTTGCCGGGTTCTTCACCTTCAACGATGAACATGCGACCCACGAAGAGGTGTTTTACGACCGTATTGCCCTGATGCAGGCCCTTGGCCAGGACCTGGGCTGAGATGGTGGGACGCGACACAAAAGTTGCCTTCGTCACCGGGGCGACCGGGCTCTTGGGCAACAATCTGGTCCGCGCGCTGCTGGCAGAGGGGGTTCAGGTGCGGGGTCTGGCCCGCTCGGCCGGGAAGGCGCGGCAGCAATTCGGGGCGTTGGAGGGGCTCGACATCATCGAAGGCGACATGCAGGACATACCGGGGTTCGCCGGGGCCCTGGCAGGCTGCGACACGCTGTTCCACACCGCGGCCTATTTCCGCGACAGCTACTACGGGGGCAGGCACTGGGAGATGCTGAAGGCGATCAACGTCGATGCAACCGGCCAGCTTCTGACGGCGGCGCATGAGGCCGGTATCCGCCAGATCGTGCATACCAGTTCCATTGCCGTGGTGGACGGCAAAAAGGGACAGGTGGTGGACGAAACCATGAAACGGCCCGCCAAGGGTGCGGATGATTATTACCGGTCCAAGATCCTGTCGGACCAGATTGTCATGGCACATCTGGAGAAACATGCCGACACTTTCGGCGTTTTCGTCATGCCCGGCTGGATGCACGGACCGGGTGACCGGGGGCCAACTGCGGCAGGGCAATTCACCCTGGACTTCATGCAGGGCAAGCTGCCCGGCATCCCGCCTGCCACCTTTGCCTTTGTCGATGCGCGCGACGTGGCCCAGGCCGAGATCCGCGCGCTGCGGCAAGGCCGCAGGGGCGAGCATTATCTGGCCGCCGGGCGACATGTGGCGATGGCAGAGCTGATGCAGCTTTACGAAAAGACCACCGGCGTCGCCGCGCCAAAGCGGCGGATTCCGGCAGCCGCCCTCTGGCTGATCGCGGGCATGCAGGAGGGCGTGGCCCGCCTGACCGGCCGCCCGGCCCTGCTGAGCCTCGCTGCGGTGCGCAACATGCGCAAGGAATTTGACCACAGCCGTTTTGATCCGGCCAAGTCGCGCTCGGAACTGGGGCTGTCGTTCCGCCCGATGGCGCAGACCATTGCCGACGAAGTCGCCTGGTACCGGGACAATGGCATGTTGCCTGCCGGTTCCGGGCGCGCGCGCCGGGCATGAACGGGCGCACCCGGAACACGGCTGTTTCGCTCAGGGCTGGGCCATCGCCTGCGCCACCGCGCTGGCAATTGTCAAAGCGTCCTGCGGCTCTGCCACCAACTCAACAAGATCGGTGTTTTCGACCGCAAGGTATCCGGCGGTTGCGGCGGAGGCGATGGACATCAGCATCGGGGCCTGGAAGGGGAGCAACGGCATCTGCCCAAGCAGTTCCCGCTCTGCCTCGAATGTATTCGGGACATATGGAACACCGAGGGTCCCGGCGATGTCCGCCGCCGAAATCGCCGACGTCCCGGCAAGCTCGTAGCTGCGGCCGACATGGGCATCCGGCGCCTTGAGCACGCTCACCGCAGCGGCGGCCAGATCGTTGCGCGCAACGGCAGAGATGCCCCCGTTCCCGAATGGCGTGGTGATCTTCCCGCCGCGCGGAGCCACAAGCGCACCGACCAGTTCGGCGTAAAGTCCGTTGCGCAGAATGGTCCATTTCATCCCGCTGGCCTGCAGCGCGCGCTCGGTCCAGCGGTGCGCCAGTGCAAAGCCGAGATGCGCGCCACTCGCGTGCAGACTGCTGTAGATGACATGGCCGACACCCTGCGCACGCGCCGCTTCCATCACGGCGCCGTGACGGCGCATGACGACATCGTCCTCGGCATAGCCGGCCGAGGTCAGGAAAAGCGTGTCGACGCCGGAAAAATCCAATGTTTCGGGGTGGTCGAAATCCATTTGCCTGTCGGCCTCCGGCGCGCGACTTGCGGTCCGCAGGTCCAAACCTGCCTCACTGGCCTGGTGTGCAATTTGCGAGGCGAGTTGCCCCGAACTGCCGGTAATCAATATCATGATGCTTCCTTTCCGTGTTGGTTCCCGGCTAACCTAGGGAGGCCATCAGGGGCACGTAAGGAGGCACTTGGATGTCGGTTACGAACACGGTTGTGCGCAGGGCATCGTTGGAATCCTGCGGGTCGGACGACCACGAAGATTGCGGGCTGGAGCTGATCCTGGTCCGGTTGGGCGAGCAATGGACGGTCAGGGTCCTGGCGGAACTGGCAGGCGGACCGCTGCGCTACCGGGTGCTTGAACGGGCGCTGGATGGCATTTCCCAGCGGATGCTGACCCTGACCCTGCGGCGCCTGGAACGTGACGGCCATCTGCTGCGGCATGTCGAGCCGACCGTGCCGCCCAAGGTCACCTATGAACTGACGGAACTGGGCCATGCCTTTGCGACGCAGGTCGCGACGCTGGTGGAGTGGAGCCGGCAACACAAGGAGGCGATCAATGCTGCCCAGGATACATTTGACGCGTCGGGACGGGACTGACCGGCAGCCCGCATGGCGCCCTGCCCCCTCCATTTCCACAGGCTGAACCAGCGCGCCACACCGGTTCCGGGCGGAGTTGGCTGAAAGTTGGTTTATTGCTGACGCGTTGGATATGCACATGTGAAATGCATAACGCCCAATCCATAGGCAGAGTGCTGAAAAGCGGCCCGGATCGGTTGAATTCAAATTGCGTCGCATTCCTCTGCGTGATGACGTCCGGCCCATGCAGCGGATTCTCAAGATCATCATCGTTGAAACAGACCCCTCGCGCGCCGCGTTGATCGAGGAAAGCCTCGCGCATGCGGGGCAGTACGAATTGCTAACGATCACCGATATGTCCCGGCTGACGGCGGCGATTGCGGATCATAATCCGGATATCATCCTGATCGATCTGGACAATCCCTCCCGCGACTCGCTTGAGGAACTGAGGCTCGCCTCGGCCCCGTTGGAACGCCCGGTGGCCTTGTTCGTTGATCAAAGCGACGCAAACCTGACCAAACTCGCGATAGAGGCGGGTGTTTCCGCCTATGTCGTCGACGGGTTGCGCGCGGATCGGTTGAAACCGATCATTGATGCCGCTGTGGCCCGCTTCACCATGTTCCGCCAGATGCGCAACGAATTGGCGACCACCAAACGCGCCCTGGAAGAACGCAAGGTGATCGACCGGGCCAAGGGCTTGCTGATGAAGGCCCGAGGCATTGATGAGCAAGCCGCCTATGACCTGTTGCGGCGCGCGGCGATGGATCAGGGCCGCAAGGTCTATGACGTTGCCGAGGCGCTGGTGACCACTGCCGGGCTTTTGTCATGACCGCGAAGCTGCCCGTCGCATTCTTGCCGCTGATCGACGCCGCGCCGCTGATCGTTGCGGTCGAGCTGGGCTTTGACAGGGACGAAGGGATCGCCCTGGACCTGAGGCGGGCGCATTCTTGGTCCAGCCTGCGCGATATGGTGTCCTTTGGTCAGGTCACGGCAGCGCAGATGCTGGCACCGATGCCGGTGGCAACGGCGCTGGGGCTTGTTGGCACCGGTGCGGCGCTTGCCAGCGTTGCGGTGCTGTCCACCAATGGCGAGGTCATCGGCGTCAGCAACGCCATGGCGCAGCGCATCCGCGACACCGGATACAGCTTTGCCACAGGATTTGGCGATGCCCGCGCCGCCGGACAGGCGCTGATCGCTGCAGCAGACGGGCCGCTCCGGATCGGCGTGCCCTTTCCTTTTTCGATGCATGCAGAGCTTTTGTACCATTGGCTGACCGCCCTGGGCCTGCCCGCCCCCGCCGCCGTCGACATCCGCACAGTGCCGCCACCGCTGATGGCCAGTGCCCTTGCGGCGGGCGAGCTGGACGCCTTTTGCGTGGGCGAACCCTGGGGGTCGATGGCGGTTGAAACCAATGCGGGGGCCCTGTTGCTGCCCGGCAGCGCGATCTGGCCCGGCGCGCCGGAGAAGGTGCTGGGCGTGCGGGCGGACCTGGCCGACGCCAGCCCCGAGCCACTGCGCGCGATGATCCGCGCCCTGTGGCGCGCGGGCGAGTGGCTCAGCGATCCGCAAAGCCGCACGACCGCCTGCGCGTTCCTGTCCCGGCGCGACTATGTCGATGTTCCCGCCGAGATGATCGACCGCGCCCTGTCCGGTCATCTGACCCTCACGTCACGCGGTGACAGCCGGATCGTGCCCGACTTTGTCGGTTTTGCCCAGAACACCCCGCAGCAAGACCATGCCGCCTGGATCGCCGGACGTCTGGCCGCGCGGCTGGGGCTGGACCGGGCCACCGCGCGCCAGGCCGCAATTGCCACCTGGCGCACCGATCTGCACGACACGGCGCTGCGGGCGATTCCCGGTTACAGCCCGCGTCCGGATGCGATGACGCATTCATTTGATGGTCAAGAATTCAGCCCCTCCCTGCAGGAGTGACCGAAAATGCAGCAGATTTCCGCTGCAACGCAGAAAACTGCCTTTCTGCGGCCGCAAATTCCCCTTCGGTATTGATTTAACCCTCTGCTTTTCCCAACCTGAAGCTCAGGAAGACAATGGCGTCTTCCGAAATCCAATTCCCAAAGTCCGGGTAATCCGAGCACAGCCGCTCGACCCCTCGTGCATGCGCATGGGGCTGGTCAGCGGTTATTTTCGTTTGTCCGGGGCGCCTGCCTTCCGGATCACACAAGGGACAAAGTACATGAACAGACTTGCGACCTGCCTACTCGCCTCCACCCTGCTGACCGGCCCGGCCTTTGCCGAGATGCTGGCGCTTGAAAAGGATGAACTGACACTCGGCTTTATCAAGCTGACCGATATGGCCCCGCTCGCGGTGGCCTATGAGAACGGCTATTTCCTGGATGAGGGGCTCTTCGTCACGCTTGAAGCACAGGCAAACTGGAAAGTGCTTCTGGACGGGGTGATCGGCGGTCAGCTGGACGGGGCGCATATGCTGGCCGGTCAACCGCTGGCAGCGACCATCGGCTATGGCACGCAGGCCCATATCATCACCCCCTTCTCGATGGACCTGAACGGCAATGGCATCACCGTTTCCAATGCGGTCTGGGAAGAGATGAAACCGAATATCCCGACCAATGCCGACGGGTTGCCGCAGCATCCGATCTCGGCAAAGGCGCTGGCCCCGGTGGTGGAACGCTACAAGGCCGATGGCAAACCCTTCAACATGGGCATGGTCTTTCCGGTCTCGACCCACAATTACGAGCTGCGCTACTGGCTGGCTGCCGGCGGGCTGAACCCGGGTCTTTACAGCCCCGATGACACCTCGGGGCAGATTGGCGCGGACGTATTCCTGTCCGTCACCCCGCCGCCGCAGATGCCCGCCACGCTGGAGGCCGGCACGATCGACGGCTATTGCGTGGGCGAGCCGTGGAACCAGCAAGCGGTGGTCAAGGGCATCGGCGTGCCGGTGATCACCGACTATGAGCTGTGGAAAAACAACCCGGAAAAGGTATTCGGCATCACCGCCGAATTTGCCGAGCAAAATCCAAACACCACACTGGCCCTGACCAAGGCGCTGATCCGCGCCGCCATCTGGCTGGACGAGAACGAGAATGCAAACCGCGAGGCCGCGGTCGAAATCCTGAGCCGCCCGGAATACGTGGGCGCCGATGCCGAGGTGATCGCCGCCTCGATGACCGGCACCTTCGAATATGAGCCAGGCGATGTGCGCGAGGTGCCCGATTTCAACGTCTTCTTCCGCTACAACGCCACCTACCCGTTCTATTCGGACGCGGTTTGGTATCTGACGCAGATGCGCCGCTGGGGCCAGATCGCCGAAACCAAGGACGACACATGGTTCGATGAAACTGCGCGTTCGGTTTACCGCCCCGACATCTATCTGGATGCCGCACGCCTGCTGGTGGACGAAGGCAATGCCGCCGAGGCCGATTTCCCCTGGGACAGCGACGGCTACAAGGCGCCGACACCCGCCGCAGATGTCATCGACGGCATCCCCTTCGATGGCAAAGCGCCCAACGCCTATATCGACAGCCTGCCCATCGGACTGAAGTCCGGTGAGGTTGCCGGTGGCTGACCCTTCCGCACCGCCCTGCCTGCGGGGCGGTGCCTCTTTCCCTTTTACGTACCGGAGACCGCAATGACAGTCGTCGATCCCGATCACCTGGACACCAAGCACAAAGAGGCGCGCCGCGCCGTCTGGTTCACCCGCATCAACAAGGCAGACGCCTGGTTTTCCGTTCTTGGTCTTGCCTGGCTGACCCCCCTGCTCAAGGCCGCGGCGGGCGACAATCCGCGCGGACAGATGCGCGATGTCTGGCGGCTGCTGGGTGTGCCGCTGTTGTCCATCATCGTCTTCCTGATGCTCTGGGCCACCCTCGCCCCGCGTGTCGTCACATCACTGGGCGCGATCCCCGGCCCCGTTGCGGTCTGGGAACAGGCCAAGGAGCTGAACGCGGATGCCATCGACAAGCGCGCCAAGGCAGCAATGTTCCACGAGCGGCTGGACCAGCGCAACGCGCGGCTGATCGAAGCCGGGCGCGCGGATGAGGTCAAGCAGATCGCCTATACCGGCGCGCCCAGCTATTACGACCAGATCTGGACCTCGATCAAGACCGTGTTCTTCGGTTTTCTGGTGGCCTCGGTGGTTGCGATCCCGCTGGGCATTGCTGCGGGCCTGTCGCCCACGGCCAATGCGGCCCTGAACCCGTTGATCCAGATTTTCAAACCGGTGTCGCCATTGGCATGGCTGCCGATTGTCACCATGGTGGTATCGGCGGTCTATGCCACCAACGACGGGATGTTCTCCAAATCCTTCCTGGTCTCCGCGATCACCGTGACGTTGTGTTCCCTCTGGCCCACGCTGATCAACACCGCCCTTGGCGTCGCCTCCATCGACCGCGACCTGATCAGCGTCAGCCGGGTGCTGAAGATGGGCCCCTACGCCAAGATCACCAAGCTGGTTCTGCCCTCGGCGTTGCCGCTGATCTTTACCGGACTGCGGCTGAGCCTTGGCGTGGGCTGGATGGTGCTGATCGCGGCGGAAATGCTGGCGCAGAACCCCGGCCTTGGCAAATTCGTCTGGGATGAATTCCAGAATGGATCGTCGCAATCGCTGGCGCGCATCATCGTGGCGGTGCTGACCATCGGCATCATCGGCTTCCTTCTGGACCGGGTGATGTACGCGATGCAGTCGTTCTTTACCTTCTCGGCGCAGCGGTGAGCGGCATGGGTATTCTTGAATTCAGGAACGTGAACAAAGGCTTTGGCGAAGGCACGCACCGCGCCGAGGTTCTGAAAAACATCACCCTGAGCGTGAAGGAGGGCGAGTTCCTGGCCATCCTGGGGTTCTCCGGCACTGGAAAATCCACCCTGATGAACCTGATCGCTGGGCTTGAGATGCCCGACAGCGGCACCTTGACCTTTCGGGAGGCGCCGGTCACGGGGCCGGGACCGGACCGGGGTCTGGTCTTTCAAAGCTACAGCCTGATGCCCTGGCTGACCGTGCGCGGCAACATCATGCTGGCCATCGAAGCGGTGCACAGCAAGCTGTCGAAGCCCGAAAAGATTGCCAAGGCGGATCATTACATCACCATGGTTGGCCTTGCACATGCCGCGCACCGCCGCCCGGCGGAACTGTCGGGGGGCATGCGTCAGCGGGTGGCCGTGGCGCGGGCGCTGGCGATGGAGCCTGACCTGCTGCTTCTGGACGAGCCGCTGTCGGCACTCGATGCGTTGACCCGCGCCAATCTGGCCGATGAGATCCTGGAGATCTGGGAGGCCGACAAGAAGACCTGCGTCCTGATCACCAACGACGTGGACGAGGCGATCCTGCTGGCCGACCGCATCATCGTGCTGAACCCCGACGGCACGCTGGCAGCGCCGATCCCGGTGACCATCCCGCGCCCGCGGAACCGTGACGCGATGAACCATGATGCGGGCTTCAAGAAGCTGCGCGCAGAGGTCACGCAATACCTGATGGATGTGGGCATTGCCGCCAAGGTTGCCGAAACACGCCACCTGCCGGACGTGAAACCGGTTCACCAGATGATCCCGGCTGCCGTCCGGGGCGCCCGCGAAGGCATGATCGAGCAGCGGTTCCTCGACTTCTCTCAGCTGCACAAGGTCTATCCCACGCCCAAAGGGCCGCTGACGGTGGTCGAGGATTTCGACCTCAAGGTAAATCAGGGCGAATTCATCAGCCTGATCGGCCATTCCGGCTGCGGCAAATCCACCGTGCTGACCATGGCGGCCGGCCTGAATGACATTTCCCAAGGCGCGATCAAGCTGGACGGCCGCCACGTCGAGGGCGCCGACCCGGAACGTGCCGTCGTGTTCCAGTCGCCCAATCTGTTCCCCTGGCTGACCGCCAAGGAGAACGTCGCGATTGGCGTGGACAAGGTCTATCCCCGGGCGAGCCAATCCGAGCGGCAGGAGGTGGTCGAATACTACCTTGAACGCGTGGGGCTGGCCGATGCGATGGACCGTGGCGCGCATTCCATGTCGAACGGGATGAAGCAGCGCGTCGGCATCGCGCGGGCCTTTGCCCTCAGCCCCAAGCTGCTGTTGCTGGATGAGCCATTCGGGATGCTGGATTCCCTCACCCGCTGGGAGTTGCAGGAGGTGCTTATGGAGGTCTGGTCGCGCACCAAGGTGACGGCGATCTGCGTCACCCATGACGTGGACGAGGCGATCCTGCTGGCGGACCGCGTCGTGATGATGACCAACGGACCGCAGGCCACCATCGGCAAGATCACCGATGTAAAGCTGCCGCGCCCGCGCACCCGCAAGGCGCTGCTGGCCCACCCCGATTACTATGCGTACCGGCAGGAAGTCCTCGACTTTCTGACTGAATACGAACATGGCGCGAAGCCCGCGCCCAAGCCAAAACCCCTTGCGGCGGAGTAAGTCATGACCAGAAATCTGATTGTTATCGGTGCCGGAATGGCCTCGGGCCGGATGCTGGAGCATCTGTTTGAAACCCAGCCCGGCGTGTGGAACGTCACCCTGTTCAATGCCGAGCCGCGCGGCAACTACAACCGGCTGATGCTCTCGCCCGTGCTGGCGGGGGACAAGACCTATGCGGAGATCGTCACCCATGATGCCGATTGGTACGAAAGCCACGGTGTCACCTGCCGTTTTGGCGAAAGGGTGCTGCGGATCGACCGCGAGGCGCAGGTCGTTGTCGGTGAGAACGGCGCGGTGCCCTATGACCGCGTCGTCATCGCCACCGGATCGAACCCCTTCATGATCCCCCTGCCCGGCCATGACCTGGAGGGTGTCATCCCCTACCGCGATCTGGACGACACCGAAACGATGATGGCCCTGGGTGCCAGACCCGGCGCGCGGGCCATCGTCATCGGCGGCGGCCTGCTGGGGCTGGAAGCCGCCGCAGGCATGAAGGCGCAGGGCGTCGATGTGACGGTTATTCACGTCATGGGTCACCTGATGGAACGCCAGCTGGACGAGGCCGCAGGCTATCTGCTGAAAAAGTCGCTGGAGGAGAAAGGCATCAATGTCCTGACCTCGGCCAATTCTCAGGAAATCCTTGGCACCGACGGGCGCGTCAGCGGGTTGCGGCTGGACGACGGCACCGAATTGCCCTGTGACCTGCTGGTCATGGCGGTGGGCATCCGTCCGAACGTGGCGCTTGCGCAGGAAGCGGGACTTGCGGTCGGGCGCGGCATCCATGTGGACGATGCCATGGTCACCTCCGACGCCAATATCCTGGCCCTGGGCGAATGTGTGGAACATCAGGGCGCGGTCTTCGGCCTTGTTGCCCCGCTTTACGATCAGGCCAAGGTCGCCGCCGAAACCCTGGGCGGCAGGCCAGCGGCCTTCACCCCGAAGGAGGTGGCAACCAAGCTGAAAGTCACCGGCTGCGACCTGTTCAGCGCGGGCGATTTTGCCGAAGGCGAGGGCCGCGAAGACATCGTTTTCCGCGACCCCGCGCGCGGCGTCTACAAACGGCTGGTGCTGGAAGGATCCCGGCTGATCGGTGCGGTCATGTATGGCGACACCGGTGACGGCGCCTGGTTTCACGGGCTGATCAAGGACCACAGCGACGTGTCCGACATGCGCGACACCTTGATATTCGGACCAGCGTTTCAGGGGGGTGCCCCCTCGGACCCTTTGGCAGCCGTTGCAGCCTTACCGGGTGACGCAGAAATCTGCGGCTGCAACGGCATTTGCAAATCCACCATTGTCGACGCAATTAACGGCGGCGCCACCACGCTGTCCGATGTGCGCGCCCAGACCAAGGCCAGCGCCTCCTGCGGGACATGCACCGGGCTGGTCGAACAGGTCATGGCACTGACACTTGGGGACGGGTTCGAGGCGCAGACCGTCAAGCCGATGTGCCCCTGCACGCCGCTGACCCATATGGACGTGCGTCGCCTGATCAAGTCACGCGCGCTGAAGTCCATGGCCGCCGTCATGCAGGAATGCGGCTGGACCACCTCCTGCGGCTGCGCCTCCTGCCGTCCGGCGCTGAACTATTACCTGCTGTGCGACTGGCCCGGCGAATATCAGGACGACGATCAAAGCCGTTTCGTGAACGAGCGGATGCATTCGAACATTCAAAAGGACGGCACCTATTCCGTCGTGCCGCGCATGTGGGGAGGCATCACCACCCCGGACGAGCTGCGCGCGATTGCGGATGCGGCGGATAAATACGCGGTGCAGACCGTCAAGGTGACAGGCGGCCAGCGCATCGACCTGCTGGGCGTCAAGAAACAGGACCTGCCCGACATCTGGGCCGATCTGAATGCCGCAGGCATGGTCAGCGGTCAGGCCTACGCCAAAGGCTTGCGCACGGTGAAAACCTGCGTCGGCAGCGATCATTGCCGCTTTGGCACACAGGACAGCACCGGCCTTGGCATCCGCATGGAAAAGGCGCTGTGGGGGTCGTGGACACCGGCCAAGGTCAAGATGGCGGTGTCGGGCTGCCCGCGCAACTGCGCCGAAAGCACCTGCAAGGACGTGGGCGTGATCTGTGTCGACAGCGGCTATGTGCTGCACATCGGCGGCGCTGCGGGGCTGCACATTCAGGGCACCGAGGTGATGTGCACCGTTAGGACCGAGGACGAGGTTCTGGAATACACCGCCGCGGTGGTACAGCTCTACCGTGAAGAGGCCGCCTATCTGGAACGGATGTACAAGTGGATGGACAACGTCGGACTGGATCACATCGTCGAACGGGTCGTGACCGATGCCGACAGCCGCCGCGCACTGGCCGACCGTTTTTACTACGCGCAAAAGTTCATGCAGCAGGACCCCTGGGCGGAACGTACCAAACCGGCCTATCGCGCGCTCTATGCGCCGCTGGCCGATCTTACCCTGGAGGCTGCGGAATGACCGACTGGACAGATATCGGCGCACTGGAAGACATCCCCGAACGGGGTGCGCGCATCATCAAGACCCACATCGGCTGCATTGCCATCTTTCGCACCGCCGAGAACGAAGTCTTTGCCATCGACGACGCCTGCCCGCACAAGGGCGGACCGCTGAGCGAAGGTATCGTGCATGGCAGATCCGTCACCTGCCCGCTGCACAACATGGTGCTGCGGCTGGACACCGGGCTGGCGCAGGGCGCCGACAGCGGTGCGGTCAATACCTATGCCACGCGGATCGACGGTGGGCGCATCCTGCTGGATACCACGCAGCTGCGCCGCGAGCGGGTGGCCTGATGGACGGATCGGCGCATCGCGAAGAGCTGCGCACCACCTGCGCCTATTGCGGCGTCGGATGTGGCGTTCTGGTGCGGCCCGATGGCAAGGGCGGCCTGTCGGTGCGCGGCGATCCGGAGCATCCGGCCAACTTCGGACGGCTGTGTTCCAAAGGCACGGCGCTGGGGGATACCCTGTCGCTGGACGACCGGCTGCTGTCACCGCGCGCCTTTGGCGCAGATACCGATTGGGACAGCGCCCTTACACTGGTCGCGGACCGGTTTTCGTGCAGCATCGCGGAGCATGGCCCGGATTCGGTCGCCTTCTATGTCTCGGGGCAGTTGTTGACCGAGGATTATTATGTCGCCAACAAGCTGATGAAAGGCTTCATCGGCTCGGCCAATATCGACACCAATTCCCGTCTCTGCATGGCCTCGACCGTGGCGGGGCAAAAACGCGCCTTTGGCACAGATACCGTGCCCGGCACATATGAGGACCTTGAGCTGGCCGATCTGGTGGTGCTTGTGGGCAGCAACCTGGCCTGGTGCCATCCGGTCCTTTACCAGCGCCTTGCGGCGGCCAAGGCCGCGCGCCCCACGATGAAGGTCGTGGTGGTCGACCCACGCCGCACCGCCACCTGCGATCTGGCGGACCTGCATCTGGCCCTTGCGCCGGGCAGTGACGTTGCCCTGTTCAACCGTCTGCTGGCCGCGATCCATGAAGGCGGCGCGCTGGACCCGACCTATCTGAACCATGTCGACGGCTTTGAAGAGACCTTGCAGGCGGCACAGGCACAGCGCGCGGAGGTGACCGACCTGCCCGCAGAGCAACTGGCTGCCTTCTGCGCGATGTGGCTGCGCACCGAGAAGGTCGTGACCGTGTTCAGCCAGGGTGTGAACCAATCCTCCTCCGGCACTGACAAGGTCAATGCGATCATCAACTGCCACCTTGCCACAGGCCGTATTGGCAAACCGGGGATGGGGCCGTTCTCCGTCACTGGCCAGCCCAATGCCATGGGCGGTCGCGAGGTCGGTGGCCTGTCCAATGCGCTGGCCTGTCACCTTGACCTCGAAGACGCGGGTCACCGCGCGCTGGTTGGCGAGTTCTGGAAAGCCCCTGCCATGGCCGAGGGCGCAGGGCTGAAGGCGGTTGACCTCTTCAGGCAGGTACGGGCCGGCCGGATCAAGGCGCTGTGGATCATGTGCACCAACCCCGCCGTCTCCATGCCGGATGCCGATGCGGTGCGCGAGGCGATTGCGGGCTGCGATTTCGTCGTGGTCAGCGATGTGACAGCCCGGACCGATACGGCGCGGCTAGCCCATGTGCTGTTGCCGGCAACCGGCTGGGGGGAGAAAGACGGCACCGTCACCAATTCCGACCGCACGATCAGCCGCCAGCGCGCTGTGCTGCCCGCCCCCGGCGCGGCCCGGCCCGATTGGGCCATCATCTGCGACGTGGGCCGTCGCATGGGCTGGCCCGAGGCGTTTGACTTTACCACCCCGGCCCAGATCTTTGACGAACATGCCAGACTGTCGGGTCTGGCCGCCGCCACGGCGGGGCGCGATTTTGACATATCCGGGCTGACCGGGCTGGGGGCCGACGGCTATGCCGATCTGGCACCCACGCGCTGGCCCGTGACCAAGCAGGGCAGCACCGAACGGTTCTTTGCCGATGGCCGGTTCTTTACTCCGCAGGGCCGCGCCCGGATGATTCCCGTGACCGCCCGTGCGCCCATGGCCCGTACCGGCCCGCGCTACCCTTTCGTGCTGAACACCGGCCGCATCCGCGACCAATGGCACACGATGACCCGCACTGCCAAAGCTCCGCGCCTGAACCAGCACCTGGGCGAGCCCTTCCTGGAAATTCATCCGCTGGACGCTCGGGCGCTTGGCATCGCGCCTGCTTCACTGGTCGCAGCCACCAGCCCGACAGGCCGCTGCATCTTGCGGGCGCTCATTACAGACCGGGTGCAGCGTGGGCAGGTCTTTGCCCCGATGCACTGGACCGGCGAAACCGCCCCCACCGGGCGCATCGACGCGCTGGTCCCCGGCGTCGTGGACCCGTTGTCGGGCCAGCCCGAAAGCAAGGCTGCCGTGGTGGCGCTTGCCCCCCATGATGCCGCCTGGTTCGGCTTTGCGGTCAGCACCGGCGCCCTGACCCCCGACTGCAGCTATTGGGCGCGCAGCCGCGTGACCGGCGGCTGGCGGGCGGAACTGGCGGGCGACATCGCAACGCAGGACTGGGAGGCCGAGGCGCGCCGCCTGTTCGCCCTGCCCCATGCCCGCTGTCAATCCGTCGCGGACCCCGCGACCGGCACCGCGCGCCTGGCCTTTCTGGACCCCGACAACCGCCTGCTGGCCGCATTGTTCGTTTCGCCCAAGCCAGTGACACTGTCGCGCGACTTTCTGGCCGCGCAGCTGGGGCAGGTTGCCGGAACTCCGCTGTCGGGACGCCCCGGTGCCGATATGCCGGACCCCGGCCCCGTGGTCTGTGCCTGTCTGGGTGTCGGGTTGAACACCATCGGTGCCGCCATCGCAAGCGGACAGGCAACAACCGTCGCGCAGGTGGGCGAATGTACCGGCGCGGGGATGACCTGCGGCTCCTGCCGCCCGGAAATCGCCGCTCTGCTGGCCGGTGCCAGACAGGTGGAGGCCGCAGAATGACCGAACCCACCGCACTGGCACCCTATGTTGCCATCCTTGGTCGCGGACAGGGCCGCGCGCGGTCGCTGACGATGCCCGAGGCGCGGGCGGCAATGTCGGTGATCCTGTCGGGGGATGCCGCCCCCGAAGCCATCGGCGCGATGCTGATGCTGATGCGGATGAAGGGCGAGGTCGCCGAAGAAATCGCCGGGCTGACCGACGGGGCGCGGGCCGCACTTGCGCTCTGGACAGGGCCCGCCCCCGCTGTTGACTGGCCGTCTTATGCCGCCGGGCGCACCCGTGGGCAGCCGTGGTTTCTGGCCGCAGCGAAATTGGTGGCCCAGGCGGGCTATCCGGTGCTGATGCACGGCTGGAATTCACATCAGGCGACGGGGGCAAGCGTACGTGCCGCGCTCGCCGATGTTGGTATCCCGCAAGTGCCATGGGCCGACGCCCCCGGAACACTGGCGCAAACCGGTATTGCCTATGTCCCGCTGGAAGCGCTTTGCCCTGCTCTGCTGAACCTGTTGCGCCTGCGTGATGTTCTGGGCCTGCGGTCCTGCATCAACACCGTGCTGCGCATGTTGAACCCGGCCAACGCGCCAATTGCCTTGCAGGGGGTCTTTCATCCCTCCTACCGCGAATTGCAGCGCGATGCGGCGCTGCTGCTGAACCAGCCCGGCCTGCGCGTGCTCAAGGGTGGTGGCGGCGAGTTCGAACATCACCCGACCAAGGACATCACCCTGCACGGATTGCAGGACGGCGCCATCTGGGAAGGGCAGACCGGCACGGTGCTGAGCGGCCACCAGCGCCTGTCCGAAACCGACAGCACATTGGCCGATGTCTGGCAGGGCCGCATCCAGGACCCGTTCGCCATGGCCATCATCATCAGCACCGCAGCCCTTGCGCTGGAGGCCTGCGGCATTGCCGACCCGGCCCGGCTGGCACGGGACCTGTGGCTGCGCCGCCACGACGCCAAAGCCGCCTGAGGGGACCATCATGCACAGCTTTCCCATGTTCATCCGCACCACAAACCGCCGCGTTGTGATTGCGGGCGGTGGGGAGCAGGCCGCGCAAAAGGCGCGCCTGATGCTCAAGACCGATGCAAAGCTGGTGCTGCTGGCACCGGTCCTTGACGTTGAACTGGCGGATCTGGTGGCGACAGGGCGTGCGACACAGGATGCCGGGCCCTTCACACCGGAACATTTTGCCGATGCGGCGCTTGTCTTTATCGCGAGCGGTTGCCCCGGCCTCGATGCGGCGCTGCATGCGCTCGCAAAAGCAGCGGGGGCGCAGGTCAATGTGGTGGACCAGCCGTCGCTTTGCGACATGACCACGCCGTCACTGGTGGACCGCGATCCGGTGGTCGTGGCCATTGGCACCGAAGGAACCGCCCCGGTGCTTGCCCGCCGGATCAAGACAGAGGTCGAGCAGATGCTGGACCCCCGGCTTGGCAGCTTTGCAGCCCTTGCCGGGCGGCTGCGCGGCGCGGTTGCGGCACATATCCCAAAACCGGACCGTCGGGCATTCTGGCGATGGGCATTTGCCGATGCCCCCTGGCAGTTGCACAAGACCGGACAGGAACGCGCCGCCGCCGATCTGCTGAAACGCACAATTGCAACAAAAGAGGTGCCTGACCGGCAGGGTCAGATTGCATTTGTGGGCGCTGGCCCCGGTGCGCGCGATCTGCTGACCCTCCGTGCTGTCGAGCGTCTGCAAGAGGCCGATGTGATCTTCTACGACGGGCGTGTCGATCCTGATGTGCTGGAACTCGCCCGCCGGGATGCAGAGCGTGTTTTTGTGGGGAATGTCCCTGGCACGCATATCTGGCCAGGGGAACGCATCAGCAGATTGATCCTGGCCGAAGCCGCCAAGGGCCGCCGCGTCGTCCGCCTGGAATCCGGCGACGCGGGCATTTCCGGTCATGCCAAAGAAACATTGGACGCCGCCACCGCCGCCAATATCCGCGTCGAGATTGTTCCCGGTGTCACGGCGGCAAGCGCCCTTGCCGCCGCCTCAGGTCAGCAGCTGAGCGGGGGAAGAGACCCGCAACCTGCCTTTCGCTCGGCAATCGCTGCCGGGCAGAACATTGGCGTTTGACCTGAAGTCAGAATGACAAAAGCGCCTTTCCGGCGCAGCGCCCGGGCTTTCAGCGGTTGCGAGACGGCACCGCAAAACCCTGCTATTTACCGGCCAGATATTCAAAGAAGGCACCCACGGAATCCACGATCAAATCCTTGTCGTTGTCGAGCGTGGCGACGTGATATGATTCATTCAGCCAAAGCAGACGCACCTCATCCGACGATACGCCGTTGACGATCAAATTCGCATTCGCGGCCGGAACCACATGATCTTCGCGGCCCTGGATCACCAGCGTCGGACAGGTGATTTCCCGCAGCATGGTGCCGGTCGCCATGATCAGCTTGGTAAGTTCCCCAAGGCAGACGGTCGGTACTTCGGTATAGGCCAGCTCTTTGACATCCGGCGCCTTGATGTCCGATCCCACGCCTGGCAACAGCTCCGGCATCGGGTCAAGGAACATGGCACCTGACATCGGGTCGTTGAGGATGCCGACCGCACCGGCAATCGGCGCGATGCCCTGGACAATCTCCTTGTGCCGCCATGCCAGGTTGAGAGTAATCGTGCCACCCATGGAAAGACCCGTCACAAAGACCTTAGACTTGCGCGCGGCAAGCGCCTTCAGCGCCCGCTCTGCCTCTCCGACCCAATCGGTGGCACCGGTCGTCGCCATATCGGCAACCGATGTGCCATGACCGGGCAGACGCGGACCCACCACGGTAAAGCCGAATTTCTTGTGCAATTGCTCGCCAAGGTAACGCATGCTTTGGGTGCTGCCGGTAAAGCCATGAATTACAAGCACGCCGATGTCGTTTCCCTCGAACTCGAATGCTTCGGCTCCTTCAAGAACATCTACCATGTCATTTTCTCCTCCATGATCTGCCGATCCTCCGGTGCGGGGGCAATGCCCAGCCTTGATCAGTTTTGCGCCACAAAGCCACTTGGATCGACAAGTACCTTGCATTGGGTTGTGCGGCTTCTCAATGCCTCAAAAGCCGCTGGCATCGAAAGCAGACTCACATGGTCGGAAATCAGATGGTGCGGCGTCTGGGTGCCGCCGTCCAGGGCGCGGATGGCCATTTCGAACTCCGGCATCGTGAAGAACACCGACATTACGATGTCGACCTCCTTGGAGATTGCGCGAAAGCTGTTCATGTGATCGGGCGCGGTGCAAAGCCCGAGGACAAGCACCTTGCCGCGCGGCGCGACAAGGTCGACACAATGGTCAATCAGCCCCGGTTTGCCAACGCATTCAAAGACGATCTCCGGCGCGCTCCCGCCGCAGCTTTCGGCCAGGCGTCGGGCCATGTCTTTGCCGGACAGGATGAAATCCGTGGCGCCCAGTTCCATGGCGCGGTCGCGTTGATGGTCATGAAGGTCAGCAACCACGACATGCGCCGCCCCCATGCGTCGCGCCCAGAAGGCGACGGCAAGCCCGATGGCACCGGCGCCGACGATAAGCACCCGGGCACCCGGTTGCATACGCGCACGCCGGATGCCGTGAAGCGCCACGCTCAGCGGTTCCGCGAGCGCGCCGTCGATGGCGGAAATGCCCCAGGGGAGCTTTCGGCATTGCACCGCGTCGAGCGCCGCAAACTCGGCAAACCCGCCGCCGATCAGATCGAAGTTCGCGCACCACGCAGGCTCGCCCCGTTTGCAGGACGCACAGGTGCCGCAGCCCCGCAGGGGAGCAGCCGAAACGTGATCGCCGGGTTTGAGGCCCGTGACGCCAGAGCCCACGTCGATCACTTCGCCGGAGAACTCGTGGCCGATCACCTCGCCGCCTTCCAGCCCGAAAGTCGGGTCTTCGGTCATGTGCAGGTCGGAGCCGCAGATGCCACAGCGGCACACTTTGAGCAGCACCTGTCCCCGCCCGGCCTCGGGCAGTTTCACGTCGCCGATCCGGAGCGGTTTGCCCAGGGCGTCGAAGATAGCGGCTTTCATGATCACTCCTCCAGGATCAGTTTGCGACGCACCGGGAACCAGGGATGATCCCCGAGTTTCTGCAGCAGCCCCCAGACGCCACCCCGGGCATAGAGCGCGATGATGAGGGTGAGGATGCCGAGCACGATCAGGTAGGCAGAGCCGAACTCACCGAACAACCGATCCGCGAAGAAATAGATCAGCGCGCCGATGAGGGCCCCTTCGATGGAACCGATCCCGCCGACCATCACGATGAAGATCGCCATCGAGGCCCAGAACGGATCGAAACCGGCAGAGGGGGTGATCCGCAACTGCGCCATGTAATAGATCGCCCCCGCGAACCCCGTTCCCACGGCTGCGGCGACAAATATATAGAGCCGCAGCTTGCCGACATTGACGCCCTGGCTGGCAGCGGCAACGGGATTGTCCCGCATCGCGGTCAGCGCCAGACCGTGTCGCGACCTGAGCAGCCAGTAGCTGCCCCCGATGGTCACGATCAGCAGGATTGCACATAAGATCACAAAGGCGACCTCGCGTTCGTGCTGGCTGTATTGCGTCATGACGCGCAGGGTCATGCCGGCCCCCGCATTCACATAGTCGATGTTTGAGGTCGCCAATCGCACGGCCTCTGCGACAACCCAGGTGCCGATGGCGAAATAGGGACCGTCCAGACGCCTGAGCAGGAAATAGGTCGGCACCGCCAGAACCGCAGGTGCGATCAGGGACAGGATCACCGCGACAAACGGGTTGACGCCAAAGTTCTGTGCCAGAACAAACAGCATGTAGCCTGCCACACCGATAAAGGCCTGTTGCCCGACCGAAACAAGCCCGGCGTATCCGGCAAGAAGGTTCCACATCTGGGCGATGGCGATATAGCAGCACAGCTCGATCGCCCAGCGGATGTTGCCCGATGTCGCCCACCAGGGCATGGCCACCAGCGCCAGAAGCAGGAAGAGGCCGATGGTCATGGCAATCCGGCTGGAGGTGGTCGCGCGCTGGACGCGCATCTGTTTGATCGTGTTCATTTTCCGCCCCTACTTCTTACGCGCCATGATGCCTTCGGGGCGCGTTGCGAGCACCAGAAGGAACACAAGATGGCCGAAGAGAATTCCAAGCCCTGGATCGACCCGCAAACCAACGGCCTGCGCGATCCCCAGCACCATTGCCCCAAGGAACGCGCCCCAGATTGAGCCCATGCCCCCGATGATGACCGCCTCGAAGGCATAGATCAGCTGCGCCGGCCCGTCAGACGGGGACACCGTCGCCCGGAGCGCTGCAAAGATCGCCGCAAGGCCCAGGATGCCCACGGCAATCGCCGTTGCCGTCGCATAGATACGTTTGGGATCGACGCCGGTCATTGCCGCCGCTTCGGTATCGGCGGCCGCCGCCCGCAGGCCGCGCCCGAACCTTGTGTAACGCAGCACGGCATCCAGGCCGCCGGCAATGACAAATGCACAGACCAGAACGATCACCGGCAGCAGACCCAGGTAAATCGGACCAATCTGGAAACTTGCGCTGGCGATATCGGAATTCGGCAAACTGCGCGTATCGGCGGACCAGATTTCCAGCATCAGGTTCTGCAGCGCGATCGACAGGCCGAAGGTCGCGATCAGTGACGGCAGCGGATCGGCCCCGACCACCCGGTTCAGGATAACCTTTTGCAAGATCCAGCCGATGGCCACGGCGATTGGCACGATCACGAGGACCAGACCGATGTTGCCGAACGGAAGCACCCCGGCCAATGACACCGCGATGAGCGACAGCAGGATCATCACATCACCATGGGCGATGTTCACGATCCGCATCACACCGAACATCAACGCCATGCCAAGCGCATATTGGGCGTACATGCCCCCCAGAAGCACCCCCTGGACAATTGCATCAAGCCACTGCATTGGACGCTCCGAAGTAGGCCGCGGCGATCTCATCGCGGGTGATTTCGTTAGAATCGCCGGTCAGCGTGATCCGTCCTTCCAGCATGCAATACAGGCGGTTTGACGCCTCTCGCGCCAGCGTCACGTCCTGCTCCACAAGAACGATGGATGTGCCCCCCGAGATGATTTCCGGCAAGACCGCATAGATTTCCCGGATCACCCTGGGTGCCAGACCAAGGCTCAGCTCATCGCACAAAAGCACCCTGGGTTGGCAGAGCAGTGCGCGCGAAATGGCGACCATCTGCTGCTGACCGCCCGACAGGTCCTCGATTGGCTGGTCGCGTTTCTCGCGCAGGATGGGAAACAGCTCGAACAAGCGGTCCCGGGTCCATTGCCCCTCGCTTTCGGGAAGGCGCGCGTGGTCGATGGCGACACGCATGTTCTCTTCGACGGTCATGCCGGCAAACAGTCTGCGGCCTTCCGGCACCATGGCCAGACCGCGCCCGACCATCTTGTGCGCCGGCGTGCCGCCAACGGGCACCCCCTCGTAGCGAACCATGTCGCGGCCAACCGGCAAAAGCCCGAAGACCGATTTGAGAAATGTGGATTTGCCCGCGCCATTTGCGCCGATCAGCGCTATGACCTCCCCCTGCAGCAGATGCAGGTCGATCCCGAACAGGGCCTGAAAGTCGCCGTATCCGCCGACCAGGCCATGCGTCGAAAGAATGGCTGTGCCGGTCATGCTTCGATCCCCATGTAAACGCGCTGCACCTCGGCATCCTGCATCACCGTATCCGGGCTGCCCTCGGCGATCTTCCTGCCAAAGTTCAACACCAGAACCTGATCCGCGACCGCCATGAGCGCGTGCAGCACATGTTCAATCCAGATGATGGTAACGCCCTGGTCGCGCACCCGCCGGACAAGGGTCACAAGCGCAGCACCCTCCGCCTCCGTCAGGCCGCCGGCAATTTCGTCCAGCAACAAAAGCTTTGGCTTGCCCGCAAGCGCGCGCGCCAGTTCAAGGCGTTTGCGGTCCAGCAGTGTCAGACCCCCCGCAAGCTTGTTGGCCTGCGCAAGCAACCCGCAATCACGCAAGACCTCGGCGGCATGTGCGCTTGCCTCCGCCTCGCTCATCCGGGCACTCAGCATCGCGGGAACCATAAGGTTCTCGAAGGCCGTCATATTGCCGAAAGGCTGGGGCACCTGATAGGTGCGGCCAATCCCGCGTTTGCACCGTTCGTAGGGCGGTTCGGCGGAAAGCTGGGAGCCGTCCAGAGACAGCTCCCCCGCATTCGCAGCAAGATCACCACTGATCAGATTGAACAGCGTCGTCTTGCCTGCACCATTGGGACCAAGGATGCCAAGCACCGTCCCGCTTGGCACGTCAAAGGTCACGTCGTCCACCACGGTGACAGCGCCGAAACGCTTGGTCAGACCGCGCGCTGACAAGAGCATCTGATCAGTCATGTGATCCCCCTCAGGACCAGTCGAGAGGTTTCATCACAGTATCCGGGTCCAGCACGTCGGGATAAAGCGTATTGTCCACGATCTCCAGATCGAAGGGCCACTTTTCACCTTTGACCCACTGGCCGCCAAAGATCGGCGTCTTGCAGATGTTCGGGTGCGGACCTTCGGTGAAGTTGATGTTGCCGACGAGGGTGTCCAGATTGGTGGCCGCCAGCGCTGCGCGGTTGGCGTCGCGGTCCAGCGGATCGGCGGAGCGCTTGAGCGTGTCCAGGATGACCTCCCACAGGGCATGTGAATACCCCAGCGGCTGGGTCCATTGCTTGCCGGTCTCCGTTTCCCAGACCTCCGCGATTTCACTGCTGGTTTGACCGGTAAGCGACGATTTGTAGGGGAATGCCGGGGTCCACCAGACTTCGGATGACATGCCTTCGCCCAGATCCCCCATGGCTTCGATGCCGGACGGGAAAAGCAGCGCCGCGGCCACGGTCACCACCTTGGGCTTGTAATTTTGCTGGCTGCATTGCGTGATGAAGGTCTTGAGGTCCGCCACATAGGTGATGCCGCCGACGATATCACAATTGTTCGCCTTGAACTCGGCAATCTGAGCCGAGAAATCGTTGGTCCGCGGTTCGAACATGGATGGGGCGAATGCCTCGAAGCCGGCTTCGCGCACGGCATTGGGCAGGCCGTATTCTTCGTTGCCCCAGGTCTCGCCATCGGCATTGCGCGGGAACAGCATCCCCACCTTGCCATTGGTTTCGATCGACCGCCACATGCCGGTAAAGGTGCCAAGCACGTCTTCGAGACCCCAGAAGAAATGGTAGGTCCAGGTGAAAGGGCTGTCAGCCCCTCCGCGGGGCATCACAAAGGCCTGCCAGGGAGAGCTCGACGAGATGCAGGGCACGCCATAAAGCTCGCATTGATCGGCTGTCGGGTTGTTGATGTCGGTGGTCGAGGCCGGCAGCATCAGCGCGATCTCATCGTTGAGGATCAGATCGCCGGCCAGTTCCGCCGCCCGGTTGGGGTTGGATTGTGCATCCCGTATAAGGATCTCGATATTGTAGGTCTCGCCGTTGACGCTGATCCCGTCGGCAACCAGGGCCATGATCTTGGTCACCGTATATTCGTCGGTCTCCCCGAACAGGGACAACGGCCCGGTCAACGGGCTGATGACGCCGATCTTGATCGTCTTGGAATCTTGCGCACGTGCCGCATGTGGCAGTGCGATGGTTGCAGCGGTCACTGCCCCCAGCCCCTTGAGCAGCGAACGCCGGTCCATATAGGTCTTTGGATTGATTTCGAGTGTCATGGTAATCCTCCTTGATGACGTCACGCCGGGCTCCTCCTTCCCGGTTGGTGACGAGTGGCGGCAGGCGGCTGCAGGCCGCCTGTCCGAAATTCATTCTATTTCCTGGGCCGGTCGCAGGATCAGGCCACCGTCGATCACCATCTGCGATCCGGTGACATAAGCCGATGCGTTGGACGCAAGATACAGCGCCAGGGGCTTGATCTCATCCGCCTCCGCGACGCGTCCAAGACAGGACCAACGGATAAACGCCTGCCGGTCCTCGACATTGGCCATGCGCCCGCCCGCAATGTTGGTGATGAAGGGCCCCGGACAGATGGCGTTCACGCGGATCTGGTAACGCCCCAGTTCCATCGCCAGCTGCTTGACCAGATGGCTGAGCCCCGCCTTCGCCGGCATATAGGGTGTGCCCACGATCCCGTCGACGTAAAATGCCGCGATGGACGATGTTGCGATGATCGCACCGCCACGGTTCTGCTGCTTCATATGGCGCGCCGCCAGTTTCATCGTGTTGTAGACGGAGGTCAGGTTGACCCCGATCACCTTGTCCCAATGGGCGTCGTCCAGCGTGTCGATCTGGCCCTCCGGATTGCGCTTGCCCTCCGGGGTCAGGAACCCCGGACCCGCGTCCACCCCGGCGTTGGCAAAGACGACATCAATGCCCGATTGCGCCCTGGCCGCGTCGTCGAAGGCCGCGCTCAGCGTCGCGCGGTCCGTCACGTCGACCACGGCACCGGTCACTCTGCCCCTCGGGGCAAGTTCGCGGATCTCGGCGACAGTGCGGTCCAACTGATCCTTGTCCAGGTCGAACAAGGTCACATTGGCCCCACGCTCGGCCATGATCTCGGCATAGGCCCGGCCCAGACCAAAGGCGGCGCCGGTCACGATGACGGATTTTCCCGCCACATCAAACATCGTCTCAAGCGACATGCATTCCTCCCTCACTGATCGCGTTCCGGATCAGATGAACATGTCTTTGTTGACGGGGATGTTGTTGGCTTCACAGTAGGTGACATAATGGTCGATGAACCAGAACACGTCCGCCGTGAATTCGAAATTTGCCTGATCGTCAAAGAACTCGATCGCGCCGCTCAGCCAGAAAAGTGCCTTCATGCCGTTCGGATCGTCCGAGTAGAGCGTATGCGCCGTGCCCGGCAGCTCGTAGACGAAATCACCCGGGCGCGCGACCCAGTCATATTCGTGATAGCCCCAGGAGCCCTCAAGCGTGACGGCGGATACGACGCCGCGGTGACGGTGTGTTCCAATGCGTCCGCCGCCCTTGACCCAAAGGATGTTCGCCGCGGAGTTTTGCCGGACGTCGAATGCCAGATGCTTGATCGCAGCTTGCTCACCGAAAGGCACCCAGGGGTTGTTCTCGTCATCGCCGGGGATGAAAGCACCCTCTTTGCCAAAACGATGGATCATCGCTTCGTGGGGTTCATCCGGCAGTTTTGTAATCAGCTTTTGATCGTTCATGTCTTCCTCCCTATGGCCCCGATTTCAGGAGCGACACACAGAAAACAGTCGAGTCCGTCATGGCGTCAAAATCTTTTTTCGTGCCGCAACGCAGCAACCGCGTTTTGAGCGGCCTTTAGTAAGGAATACAGGGAAAGATTTGTTGGCCGGGCTGGGACAGAGAATGGATGCAGGCCCACATTTCTGCATCGCGGCTTAATTATATGATGAAATCGTCTGATGATATGGTTAAGTACCCCGATGAAGACACATCGTGACGAACTGGAATTTCTGGACCGCGGCGGGCGTCCGACCCTGGCTGACATGCTGGACCGGATGACGTTCCGGCCTTCGCGCGGCAGCATCGAGCTGAACGGCGCGCGCATGGTGCTTTCCCGGGCGACCTTTGGCGCAGACCTGCAGGACGAGCTCATCCGGCGCTTCGGCGAACATGAGGCAATGGTGCTGCTGCTGCGCCTTGGCTATCGCAACGGCCGCGAGGATGCGGAATTCATCCGGCGCGCCTGGCCCAATCTCGACATCGGAGATGCCTTCACGGCGGGCACGCGCATTCACATGGTGACAGGCACCGTGCGCGTTGAAACGCTTCACAATGATTTCGATTTCAAGAACAACCGGTTTTCCGGTGATTTTCTCTGGCACGATTCCGTCGAGGCGATGGAATACGCGCGGCGTCACGGGCGCGCGACCAAACCGGTGTGCTGGGCGCAGACGGGATATGCCGCCGGATACGCCAGTGTCTTTTTCAGCAAGCTGATCCTTTACAAGGAGGTAAGCTGCGCGGCGATGGGCGACAAATCCTGCCGTGTCGTGGGCAAGACCGTCGACGATTGGGGCAAGGACGACCCCTTCGTGCGCATTTTTCTGGACGAAGTGCTGGTCACACGGCCCGAGACTTCGCCGCGCATGCGCAAGGAAGGCGTGGCACAGGGCAGCAAGGCAGCGGGCATTCTGGAAGACATGATCGTGGCCCCGGTGCACCGGGAGCTTGAGCAACTGGCGAGGGCGGGATTAAGCACGTTGATCACCGGGCCTGATGGCGCAGGGTGTTTCAAGGCTGCGGCCTGGCTTCACACAAGGCGGTTTCCATCCGGCCAGTTGCACCGTGTGCATGGCGCATCTGATACCCTGCCGGCGCTGATACAGAACATTCGCCATACGCTGACCAAAAAGGGGGCGCGGGAACAGACCCTGGTGATCGAAACGCTGGAGGATCTGCCCCTCGACACGCAGCTTGAGCTGGTGGATCTGGTGCACACCGACGGCGCGGCGCCCGAGAACTTCATGCTGATCGGTATATCGCATCTGTCCTTGCCCCGGTTACAGCGCAGCAGCAATTTGCGGGCAGAATTCCTTCATGCGCTGTCCATTCTGCCCGTTACATTGCCGGCGCTGGCTGCGCGGGAGGATGACATTGCGCTGTTCGGCGACATTTACCTGTCTCACCTCAGCACGCAGAAATCCGGGTTCGAAGGTCACCTTACCCCGGATGCGCGTACTTTCATCCGGGCCCAGAGCTGGCCCGGCAACCTGCCCGAGCTGAGAAGCACGATCCTGAGGGCGGCCCTTCAATCGGCGACCCCCACGGCGATCACAGCCGAAGATATCGCCCGATCCCTGGCGGTTGACCCGTCCCCGCTGGAGACAACCGGGGTCGGCAGATTGCCAACCGAGGACGAAATCGAAGCGGTCTGGACCTCCCTCAAGGCGCTGTTGGATCAGGATATGTCCATAGATGGCGTCGTCGCGCAGTTTGAACAGCTTGCGCTGCAGGAAGCGGGCGGCAACGTGTCAGCCGCCGCCCGTCGCCTTGGTCTTACCCGGGCGAAGCTGGATTATCGCCTGACCGCGCAGGGTGCCAGAACCTCACGACAGCGATGATGCACGGCGCCGGTGGCGCGGGGCGGTCTCCTCGTTGCCAGGCTCCGACAGTGACAGCACGTTGTCTGCGGTATTGCGGATCAGGGCCTGATCGTGACTGACAATCATCACGGCGATACCGTCGGTATCCGCAGCGCCCGTCACAAGCCTTATCACACTGGCCTGCGTGATGGGGTCGAGCCGCGAGGTCGGTTCATCTGCGAATATGAAGGCGGGTTTGCGCAGCAAGACGCGCAGCAAGGACAAACGCTGCAACTCCCCACCCGACACGGCACCGGGCCTGCGCCGCAGCAATTTGGGGTCAAGGCCAAGGCTCTCCATCAGCACATCAACCTCGCGCGCAGCACAGCCCGCCATTGTCACCACATCCGCCAGAGCCTCGCCAATCCTGCGCTTGCGCGGAAAGGCCGCGACGGGATCCTGATAGAGTTTCTGGAAGGCAAAGGGATGCGCGCCACCTTGCCGCCTGATCCGCCCATGGGCGGGCGGCATCAGCCCAAGAATGGCATCACCAAGCGAGGATTTGCCGCATCCGGAGGGGCCGGTGACGCCAAATACCTGCCCCGCCGCTATCTCAAGCGAAACACCTTGGAACAAGGTCCGCTGACCCCGGACCAGCGCGAGGTCTTCGGCGCTGACCACCGCAGGGCCGGGATGCGCCGCTGACGGACGGGGGCTCCAGCTTTCCGGGTCGGCGGCGAAAAGTTCCCGTGTGTAGGCCTGACCCGGCGCGGCAAAGATGTCTCGGGTCGTGCCGCTTTCGACTACCTGACCGGCGCGCAGGACAATAAGCCTGCCGCCGATCCGGCGGGCCAGTGACAGATCGTGGGTGATGATCAGCAATCCGCCCGCCTGCCCCATTTCGGACAACAGAAGATCGGCGACCTCGTCCCGGCGCGCGGCATCCAGCCCTTTGGTCGGTTCATCCGCAATCACGATGCGGGCACCCCCGGCACGGGCGGCGGCGATGGCCACCCGCTGCGCCATGCCGCCGGACAGTTGATGCGGAAACCGTGATCCGGCCTCGGCAAGACCAAGCTCCGACAGGTCGGAAGCGGCGCGGGCCCGTGCGACCCGGGGCGACAGGCCGCGCACCAGACGATGTGCCTCGGCAATCTGCGTTTCGGCCCGCATCAGGGGATCAAGCGACAGCCACGGTTCTTGCGGCAGAACGCCTATTTCACGGCCCCAAAGCCCCCGGAACCGATCCGGGGTTCCGGCATTCAGGACACGGTCGCCAATGGCGACACGGCCCTTTGCCTCCAACCCCTCGGGCAGCGTGCCCATCAGGGCCTGCGCCAGCAGGCTCTTGCCCGATCCGGTTTCACCCAGGATGACCAGTGGTTCTCCCGGATCGAGGTGCAGCGATATCGGCGACAAAAGGGATGTGGCCCCGTCCCGGACCGTGATGTCTTCGGCAATCAACAGGCTCATGTTTCACGGCTCCCGGCCAGAAGGGTAAGGCCCAGCAGCAGGGCAAATGTGGCCACGACCGGCGACAGGAGCGCCAACGGCGCCTCGCGCCAGTAGGGCAGCAGTTCAACCATCATCAGGCCCAGTTCAGGCGTGGGCGCGCGCATGCCCACATGCACAAACCCGAGCGCCGCAATGGCCATGATCGCAGTGGCGGTTCCGAAGGCAGCGGCGGTCAGCATCATCGGCGCGATTTCGGGCCAGATATGGACGCGGAAAAGATAGACCGGACCGAACCCGAGAAGCCTGGACGCCTGCACGGCGGGCGAGGTCAGGGTTTCGCGCGTGGCCGCACGGGTCAGGCGAAAGAACTCGACCCAAAGCACCAGCGACAGTCCCGCCCAGAACCCAAGCGCCGTCCCCGGCACCATGGCCAGCACAATGAGAACCAGCAACAGGCCCGGAAGCGCCAGCAGCGCATCCGCCAGCATGACGAAAATCCGGTCGATCCAGCCCCCTTTGGCCGCCGAAAGCGTGCCCAGGACCAGCCCCGCAGCGCCGGCTGTTGCCACCGCGGCCAGGGCGATGACAGGCGACAGGCGCAGCGCATCGGCCAGACGGTGAAAAACCGACCGGCCAAGGTGATCATAGCCCAGCGGCGCGGCGGTTTCCGGCCCTGCCAATGCCTTGATCAGGGACTGCGCAAGGGGATTGCCCGGAACGATCACGGGGCCAAGCAATGCAATGGCAGCCACCAGCGCGATCAGGCCGATGCCGACCGTGCGCATTGGCGACAGCGGCAGGCGGTGCGTTGTTTGGAAATCAATACTGCTCATCCCGCAACCCTCGGATCAAGACGCCGCACGGCAAGGTCGATGGCGCTGTTGACGATGACAAAGCCGAGCCCCAGCACCAGCGCCGTGCCCTGCACCATCGGCACATCCCGTGAGAATATGGCGTGAACCAGTGCGTGTCCGATGCCGGGCCAGCCAAAGATCGATTCAACGATGATCACCCCTTCGACAAGTGTCACGAATTGCAGGCCAAGATAGGTGATCAGCGGCACAGAGACGTTGCGCAGCCCGTGCCGCAGCAGGGTTTGCCGTTCGGACAGCCCCTTCCATTGGGCGAACCGCCAGAAAGGCATATCCGCAATACGTGCCATGGCGTCCCGCGTGATGCGCGCATTGACCGCCGCCAGTCCAAGGGCAAGTGTCAGGCCCGGCAGGATGAAATGGCGCAGCTCGCCGTGTCCTGCCGCGGGCAGCCATCGCAGGTGCACGGCAAGCAGCACGATCAGGACAAGCGCCATGAGAAACTGCGGAACGGCCTTTACCCCGGTCGAGGCGACCAACAGCACACGGTCCAGCATCCCGCCCGGCCTGAGCCCCGCAAGAATGCCAAGGGGTGGCCCGATGACCAGCGACAGCAGAAGCGCCACCAGCGCGAGGGAGGCCGACGCGCCCAGCTGATGCACGATCTCGTCCATCACGGGCTGGCCGCTGACAAGCGAATTTCCAAAATCGAACCGCGCCAGATCGCTCAGCCATTGCAGCAGGGCAGGCAGCGCCGGGCCGTCAATGCCCAGTTCCCCACGCACCGTATCGGCGGCAGCGGCATCGACGTTGTCATAGCCGTAACGGCCCGCAGCAATGCGCCAGGCCGCATCGCCGGGCAGGCTGCGCATCATGATGAATGTGGCGGTGCCGATCAGGATCGCGACCATCACCGCCTGCACCAGGCGCGAAACAAGCACCTTCATTCCGCCCACCGGATGTTCTCCAGGCCGAAGCTGCGCTCGAACGGGTCGATTTCCGCGCCTGTCACCCTGTCTGATACGGCCAGCGTCTGCCGATACCAGGCAATCGGGATGATCGGCAGCTCCGATTGCAGGATTTCAGATGCCCTGGCACGTTCCGCGTTTCCGCCGTCACCCCGCGCCAGACCACGCAGAAGCGTTGCGAATTCTTCGTTCTGCCAGTTCATCGCCCCCCAGTCGCCATTGCCAACGTAGTCGGACAGGATTGTGCCAATCGGATCTGGGACAAGAGAAAAGTTGCGCGCGATCAGGCCAAGCTCCAGCGAGCCATCCTGATGCCCTGCGGGAATTTCTGAGGAGTTGGTCGTGTTGACGGTCAGGTCAATACCGATCGTGCGGAACTGCTGTTCCAGCACCGCGGCAACCAGCGGCAGTTCCGGCCGGTCAGGATAGGTTGTCAGGGTGACCGCGAAACGCGCCCCGTCCCGTGTGAGGATACCGTCGCTGCCCGGTTCCCATCCCAGGCCGGCGAGCAACTTCTTGGCCTCCTCCACCTCATAGGCGAGAGGGGCAAGCGCATCGTTGTGCCAGTCTGCGGTGGAAGGCGGGAACAACTGATCGGCCCCTTCGGGATAGCGCAGCACCGCCTGTGCGATACCGGCACGGTCAATCGCAAGGCTCAGCGCGCGGCGGGCATCGGGTTCGGCCAGAAACGGGTGACCCGCATTGACCTTGATCAGAAGCGTGCGGGGAATGGCAACCGAGAGTACCTCGACATCATCCAGCATGCCCAGCCGCGAGACGCTGGCAGGATCAAGACCAAAAACGAATTCGGCTTCGCCGGATTCTGCCATCAGCGCCCGTGTTTCGACCCGGCTGACACCGGAATAGCTGACATCCGCGATATGCGGCGCATTCCCCCAATATTCGGCAAAGGCCGTCGCATCCAGGCTCAGCGGCGGCTCCATCGCGGTGATCCGGTAGGGGCCGGTGCCGATGATCGCGACCCCCGTGCCATCCGCAGCATATGATGCGGGCGACAGGATCTGGGACCGGTATTCGGCCAGGAACGCGGGCAAAGCCGCCATTGGCTCCGACAGGGTGACAGTGATTTCGCCGTCACCCGCCGCGATGCCTGTAATCGGCAAGTCCTGCAACGGACCGGGTTTGGCGCGCGCAATCTCAAGCGCATTGACCACGGCCTCTGCATTCATCGCGCTGCCGTCGTGGAAAACCACGCCTTCGCGCAGGGCAAAGTCCCAAGTCAGCCCGTCCTGCGAAACCTCCCAGGAGGTGGCGAGACCGGGGGTCAGTTCACCATCGGCATTTGCGTTCACCAGTGTTTCGGCCACCCCCATCCGCGTAAAGATGTAACCGCTGGTCGCGGTCTCCGGCGCCTTGATCTCGAATTGTGCGACGACATCAAGCCTGTTGTCCGCCTGCGCCAGCACCGGCATCGCGAAACATGCGAGAGCCACGGCCGTCTTGAGGAAAGTTCTGGTCATCTGTTGGTATCCTGTTTGAAGAAAGAGCGTGGTAGTGCGACGTGGCGGTCGCGGGAAAGGGTTCTCTGTTGGGCGCGATTCAGCCGCGCGATGGCGCCCTCAATGCCTTCGCCGCAGGCCCGCGCCCGCCGCAGGATCATCCGGCAGGACGCCGGGGACCACGGCAGCGCCGCCTGGGATAGCCAGGATCGGATCGGGGCCGGCAGCGCATCAAAGACCTGCATCGGGTCTTCGGCACGGCGCCTGGTTCTGAGGCTGGTTGCACCGCGGTTGGTTGGGGCCATCACCCTGCCTCCGCAGATCGCCAGACCGGGAATGGGTCGGACATCTCGGGCAAGGCGTCGGGACCGGGTGCAAGGTTTTCGGGCACGAGACATGCATCAAGCCGCGCCTTGATCACCGGCCAGTCGATACCGGCACCAATGAACACCAGTTCCTGCCTCCGGTCGCCCCAGGGTTCCGACCAATGCGAAGCCATGTACTGGCGCGCGCCCTCGTGATCCGGCCAGCGGTCACGCGGAACGGAGGCCCACCAGGTGCCCAGAGGCTTGACCGATGACAATGCCCCGGCGAGGCTGAATTCAGCCACCCAATCGGGACGGGTGGCAATCCAGAAGTGCCCCTTGGCGCGGATCACACCGGGAAGCGCACCGTTCAGGACCGACAGGATCTTCTCTGGCTCGAAGGGTGCCCTTGCGCGGTAGACGAAACTGGCCACGCCATATTCCTCGGTCTCCGGCACATGGTCGGCAAAGCCATATAGCTCCTTTGCCCACATCGGATGTTCATGTGCCTTTTCAAAGTCGAACAGCCCCGTGTCCAGGATGGCACTGGCGGGCACCTCGGAATGGCTGGTCTCGATGATGCGCGCATCGGCGTTCAGACTGCGGATGATCTTGCGCGCCGCGTCAACCTGATGCGGTGCGGCATCCGCGACCTTGTTCAGGATCACCACATCGGCGAACTCGATCTGCTCGACCAGCAGGTTGACCAGCGTGCGCTCGTCGTCTGCGCCCAGCGTCTCGCCACGGTCACGCAGGAAATCGTGGCTGCCGTAGTCGCGCAGCAGGTTCACCGCATCGACCACCGTCACCATCGTGTCGAGGCGCGACACATCCGAGAGGCTGTTCCCCGCCTCGTCCCGGAAATCGAAAGTCGCCGCCACGGGCAGCGGCTCTGAAATGCCGGTGGATTCAATCAGCAGATAGTCAAAGCGACCATCCTCGGCCAGGCGCCGGACCTCCTGCAGAAGATCATCGCGCAGGGTGCAGCAGATACAGCCGTTCGACATCTCGACCAGGGTTTCATCGGTATGGCTCAGGTTTGCGCCGCCCTCGCGGACAAGATCGGCGTCGATGTTCACCTCGGACATGTCGTTGACGATGACGGCCACACGCCGCCCCTCGCGGTTGTTCAGCACGCGATTGAGCAAGGTGGTCTTTCCGGCCCCCAGAAAGCCGGACAGGACAGTTACGGGCAGACGCGGGTCAGTCATTGGGCGGCCTCCACGGGTGTGACGATTTCGGGAAACAGCAGCGAGGCGTGGCAACCGCTTCCTGCCTGCGCCCCGTCGGCAAGAGCGAAGTTTATGTTGGGCATCGGACGTGCGACATCTCCTGCGGCGAAGACGCCCGGAATACTGGTCTGCGCCATCGGCCCCACTTTCACGAAAGGCCCCATCGGCCCGTCGGACAGGGCACATCCCAGATGCGCCGCCGGACTTTCCGCCAGGGTGGTCCGGGGCCCCAGGAACAGGGCGGCAAATCTCTGACTGTCGCCGCCGGACAGGCTCAGGGTAATGCCGCTCTCGTCAATCTGCGCGGCTTCCAATGCCCTGCTGTCCATCTGGACACCGGCCAGTTCAAGTGCCGCGTGGTCAAGACCGTCCATCCCGCCCGTGATCAGCGTTACGCGGTCGCTCCAGTCGGCGCGCAGCATCAGCGCCTGATGGGCACCCATGTGAGAGGTGGCAAGGACGGCCATTGGTTCGCCTTTCACCTCGTAACCGTGACAATAGGGACAATGCAGCACCTGACGGCCCCAGCCCTCTGCAAGTCCGGGAACATCCGGCAGGATGTCACGCACGCCATGGGCCAGGATGAGGCGCTTTGCGGCAAAATCCTCGCCGTTTTCCAGCGTCACGGAGAAACCACCCATCTGGCCGCCGATGGCCGTCACCTTGCCGCCGCGCCGGCTTAAATGGGGATATGCCTTCAGATCATCTCGGAACCGGCCAAGGATTTCAGCGGGCGCAATGCCATCCCATCCCGCGACCCCATGCGCCCCCGCCGAAGTTCGGTTGCGCGGCAAACCGGCATCTATCACCAGAACCGACCGGCTGGCCCGCCCAAGCTGAAGGGCAGCGGTGAGGCCCGCGAAGCTTCCGCCAATAACGATTACATCGTACATCTGTTACCTTTCGTCATGGATCCTGCGGCCAAAGCCACATCTGATTGTTTGGGGGACGCCTCCGCGCGCTCCATTCATTATGTAATTACATCACATCTTGGAGGCCCGAAAATCCGCGAGCCTCCTGCTGCGCCACAGGGTGTCCGCAGCAGGAAACGCCTGATGCGTCAGAGACACTCCGCCAGCGAGGTCGCCAGGTTGCGCAAGAGTTGCGGATAAAGGTCCGCACCCGGTTCAAGGTCAGAACCCAATGGGTCCATAATTCCCGTGCGCGCCGCCGTGCCTTCCATGACCGAGGCGACAATGCCCGGATTGAATTGCGGCTCGGACATGATGCAGGTCACCTTCTGGTCCGCGACACGCTCCTGAATCTCGGCAATGCGCGCCGGGCTCGGATCTGTGGCATCAGAAACGGAAATTGCGCCTGATGCCGGAAAATCGAAGGCCGCTTCGAAATATTGGTAGGCATCGTGGAAAACGATGAAGTTGGCACCGCGCAGGGGTTCCAGGATGCTGTTGATTTCAATGCGCAGATCCGCCAGTTCCTCGCGTCCCGCAGCGGCATTTGCAAAATACGCTCCGGCATTGTCCGGATCAGCCGCTGAAAGCGCGGCAGCAATCGTGTTCAGCCAGGCCGAACCATTGTCCGGGGACAGCCAGACATGCGGGTCGTGATCGCCGTGGTCGTGGCCTGCATGTTCTTGCTCTCCATGATCGTGCTCCCCATGTTCGTGACCGGCATGATCGTGACCGTCGTGTTCTTCGGCATGATCCGCGTGGTCATCGTGGTTTTCATGTTCTGCATGATCATGCCCTTCATGATCTTCGGCATGTTGCTCATCGCCATGGTGATGCGCCTCGAACAATGCATTCTCGCGCAGAGGCAGCTCCGTGGTGCCCTCGGACTCCATCAGCGCCACAATTGTGGCATCGTCCGCCAGCGTGTCGATTGCATCGTCCAGCCAGGGGGTCAGTTCGGGACCGACCCAGAACACCAGCTCCGCATCCTGCAGGGCCTTCGCCTCGGAGGGGCGCAGGCTGTATTCATGCGGGCTGGCACCGGGTGCCACGATCAGCGACGGCTCCCCCACCCCTTCCATTACGCGGGCGACCAGCGCATGCACCGGTGCGATATCGACGGCCACATTCGGCACATCCGCGAGGGCCGTTCCGGCCAGCAGCACAGCCGCCAGGGACCAGGGCGCGAGGTTTCTGGACATCTCCAACTCCATGTGATTTTATAACGTTACAGGTCGGATACAGGAAATGTAATAACATGACAAGTGGGTCGCAGACAGATCATGAAACACCGTCAGATCCGGTCGGTTTCGACAAGCACGACCATGCCGATTGCATCAATACCGCAGTGGCCGCGGCCGAGGCGCATTGCGCCAACAACGGGCTGCGCTTTACCCCGGTCCGGCGCAAGGCGCTGGAGATTCTGCTGCAGGAACATCGCGCCCTAGGTGCCTATGAAACACTGGACCGGCTGCGTGACGCCGGTTTCGGGTCACAGCCTCCTGTCGCCTATCGTGCGCTTGAATTCCTGGTTGCCAATGGTTTCGCGCATAAGATCGAGCGGCTGAACGCCTTTGTTGCCTGTGCACATCCCGGTGCCAACCATTCGCCTGCCTTCATGATCTGCAGAGTCTGCGATTCGGTTGCCGAAGCACAATCGGCACCCGCACGCGGCTCCCTCGGAGAGGCAGCGCGCGCAACGGGGTTTCAGATCGAACGGACCGTGGTCGAGGCCGTCGGCCTATGCCCCGCCTGTGCGGAGAATGCCGCACCATGAGCCTTGTCACCGTTGAAGACATCAGCGTCGGCTACGGGGCCGAAACGGTACTGGCCCATGTATCGCTCGCCATCGAACCCGGTGAAATCGTGACCATTGTCGGCCCGAACGGCTCCGGCAAGACCACGCTCCTGCGGGCGCTGATCGGCGCGGTGCGCCCCGCATCGGGGCGGATCACGCACAAGCCTGCGCTGCGCATCGGCTACGTGCCGCAGAAACTGCACATCGACCCGACCCTGCCCATCACGGTTGAGAGATTCCTGCGGCTTCCGGGCGGGATCGCGCGCGACGCCTGTGCTCGGGCGCTGGCCCGGGCCGGTGTCCCGGACCTGTCGCGGCGCCAGATGTCAGCCTTGTCCGGCGGCCAGATGCAGCGTGTTCTCTTGGCACGCGCGTTGATCAATGAGCCCGAAATCCTGCTGCTGGACGAGGCAACGCAGGGTCTCGATCAACCCGGTTCCGCCGCCTTTTATCGTCAGATCGAGGACGTGCGCAAAGACACCGGGTGCGCCGTCCTGATGATCAGCCACGAATTGCACGTGGTGATGAGCGCATCAGACCGGGTCATCTGCCTGAACGGACATGTCTGCTGCGAGGGCACGCCGGAAATCGTATCGGCCGCGCCGGAATACCGTGCCCTTTTCGGCTCCGGCACCGGCGGGGCACTTGCGCTGTACCGCCACGACCATGATCACGCGCATGATGAAACCTGCAACCACGACCACGGGCACGACCATCCACCACAGACCAAAACCGAGGCCGTTGAATAATGCTGGACGATTTCATGACCCGTGCAACACTGGCCGGTATCGGTGTGGCCTGTGCCGCCGCCCCTCTGGGCAGTTTCGTCGTCTGGCGCCGCATGGCCTATTTCGGCGATGCAACGGCCCATGCCGCGATCCTTGGCGTGGCATTGTCCCTGGCGCTCCAGGTGTCGATCTTTGCGGGCGCCGTGGCTGTGGCCCTGGCCATGGCCCTGACCGTCACGCTGCTGACCGGTCGTGGTTACGCAATGGACACGCTTCTGGGTGTCCTGGCTCATTCCGCCCTGGCCTTCGGGCTGGTCGCCGTCTCGTTCCTGTCCGGCATCCGCATCGACCTGATGGCCTATCTGTTCGGCGACATTCTGGCGGTGTCGCGCGGCGATCTGGCTGTGATCTGGGGCGGTGCCGTTCTGGTCGTCGGGCTGATCGGCTGGCGCTGGTCCGCGCTGCTGACAGCAACCCTGAGCGAAGAGCTTGCCTATGCCGGGGGCATCGACCCCAAGCGCGAACAACTGGTTCTGACCCTGGCGCTTGCCATCACCGTCGCCGTTGCGATCAAGGTTGTCGGCGTCCTGCTGATCGCGGCGATGCTGATCATCCCCGCCGCCGCCGCGCGCGCGCTGTCGCGCACGCCGGAAGAAATGGCCCTGATCGCCGCCGTGATCGGTGGCGGATCAGCCATAGCCGGTTTGCGTGCCGCCTATGCCCTGGACACACCCGCGGGCCCTTCCATCGTTTGCGTTGCGGCCATCATCTTTCTGCTTACAAGCATCCTCAAGGGGGTGCGAACCCAAGGTTAGGGCCTGTCAGTGCCGCGTCACCCATAGGGCTGCGACCATGGTTGCTCCGGCAAGGGCAAATGTCAGTTGCATGCCGTTGCCAATCGCACCGGGTGCCGCGGCTTCGACGATGCTTGTCCCCGCACCGAAGGAGAAAACGGCGCCCATGACCGAGGCGCCACAGACAAGCCCGAAGTTGCGCGACAGGCCAAGCAGGCCCGACACCGCGCCGCGCGCGCCGTCAGGGACATTTGCCATGACCATCGTGTTGTTGGCAGATTGGAACATCTGATATCCCGGTGTCAGGATCATGATGGCGGCAATATAGCCATAAACGCCGATCACCGTCGGCAGGGCCGACAGGGCAAATGCACCGGCAGCCAGCCCCGCAAGCCCGATCAGCAGCACGCGCGGCGCGCCCCAGAAATCGACGAGATAGCCGGAAGGCACACCGACGCAGATCGAAATCACCGGCCCAAGCGACATGACCAGACCGACAGTTACAGGGCTGAACCCAAGCCCCAGGCCAAGATAGAATGGCCCCACGATCAGCGTGGCCATCATCAGATTTGCCACCAGAAGATTGGCGGCCATGCCGGGGATGACGCCTTTTTCGCGCAGCGCGGAAAGCCCCGTCCGTGGCGACGTGATGCCCGGCGCAGCCGACGGCAGGAATCGCCACGCCAGACCTGCCGCGCCCAGGCCGATCGGGACCAGGATAAAGAAGACAAACGGCCACCCGGCCAACCCGATCAACAACCCGCCCAGCGATGGCCCCAAGGCCGTTCCAACCGCAGACATGGTCGCAAGCAGCCCCATGATGCGCCCGACACTTTCGCCGCCAGCCATCTCCCTGACCAGGGCGATGGTCAAAGTCATCAGGAAAGCCGCGCCGATGCCCTGCGCGGCGCGGGCCGCAACCAGAGCCCAAAGGCTGGGTGCCCAGCCACACAGGGCGGATGCCAGCGAGAAGACAATCAGCCCCAGCAGCAGCATCCGCGCGCGGCCGAACAGATCCCCAAGCCGCCCGGCGAGCACAACAAAGAGCGTGAGTGCAACAAGATAGACGATCACGATCCACTGCACCTCATGGAACGGCGCCTCAAAGGCTACCGCAAGGGTCGGCAGCGCGATATTGGCTATGCTGGTGCCCAGCGAAGCCAGCAGCATCGACAGCGACAGGCACAGCAATGCGCCAAGCCTTGCAGCCGTCGGTTCGGATGATTTCATGACCTTCAATTTGCGTCTCCGCTTGCCAAAAATGGTGTGGGAAGCCATCCTACGAATTCAAGCCAACTTGAGGTCAAGTATGAAAATGCTCGATATCGGCGAGGTGTCGCAAACGGTCGGAGTTCCGGCGTCGACCCTGCGCTACTATGATGAAATCGGCCTGATCTCATCGGTCGGCCGGCACGGGCTTCGGCGTCAATTCGCGCCCGATGTGCTGTTGCAGCTTGCGCTGATCTCGATGGGAAAGTCGGCGGGATTTTCTCTTGAAGACATCGCTGGCATGTTCGGCCGAGACGGGAGACCGGACCTGCCGCGCCAGGAATTGCACGACCGCGCGGACGATCTGGATCGGCAGATCCGCGAGCTGACGGCCCTGCGCGATACTCTGCGGCACGTGGCCGATTGCCCGGCACCGTCGCACATGGAATGCCCGACCTTCAGACGTCTTGTCGGTGTCATGGGGCGGCGAAAATCAAAGAAGGCAAAGAGCCGTTCAAAGGCATCTGCCGGATTGCGGTGAACCGCAGCCCCGTCGATGGATCACGCCGATAGGCGACGTTTCCCTGATCGGCGGCAGGTCCAGCGAGCAGTTGGTTTCATGCCAACGTGGCAGATGCAACGCCCCCAAACGGTGTCGGCGTTGCATCAAATGTTTCCGGGCAGGCTCCGAACGCAGGGCCTTGCTTTTCATGTCGGTTGTCGCAGCGGATACGCCCGCGCTCAGCGCTGCGCAGCGGTCCATTCCGCCCAGACGAAACCGGCCACGACAACGGCCTGACCCAGCACAAGGATCCAGCCAAAGACGTTTGGCGATATAACGCCGCTAACGGGCAGCGCCAGGCTCGCCGCAATCCACAGCACATTGCCGCCGATCACCAGATAGGTCCCCAGCGAGGGCACCGAGACGGTCCCGGCCAGAACCGCCATGAACGCGGCCACGGGCAAAAGCAGCAACCCCGCCCAGAACAGCAGATCTGCCGGAATTGCGGTAACCCCTGCCACCAACCCGGATGCAGATACCAACAGCGCGCCCATCAGCGCGCAGGTGGCGGAATCGAGTTTCAGAATGGTTTGCAACGCGGGTATCTGGCTTTGATGTAACATGATTGTCTCCTTTGCGGATGTTCAACGCGCCAATCCGGCGGCGTCTGTCTGGAATTTGCCCGCCAGCGCTGCTGGGGTCGATTACCTGGGAGGTAATTGTTTGCCGGCAGGCAGCGCGGTAGACAATTGCCATGAACAACACATCGGAAACCGTAGGGCGGCAGTTGCGGGAATGGCGGCAACGGCGCAGGCTCAGTCAGCTGGCCCTGGCCAGCGAGGTCGAAATTTCGCAACGGCACCTCAGCTTTGTCGAATCCGGGCGCGCGCGTCCCAGCCGGGACATGGTGCTGCTGCTCAGCGAATACCTCGACGTGCCTTTGCGGGCGCGCAATACGATGCTGACGGCGGCAGGTCATGCGCCGCATTACCCGCATCACCGGCTGGACACGCCGGAACAATCCGGCATGCGCGGGATGATCGAAAAGGTCCTGCATGGCCATCTGCCGCATCCCGCCCTGGCGGTAGATCGCCACTGGGGTCTGATCTGCGCCAATGCGGCAGCGCAGCGCCTGATGTCAGATGCCGCGCCGCATCTGCTGACGGGCGAGGTCAACGTGCTGCGGCTCAGCCTGCATCCAGAGGGGCTGGCCCCGCGCATTCTGAACCTCGCGGAGTGGCGTGCGCATCTGCTTAACCGGCTGGATCACGACATCTCGTATTCGGCGGACGCCAGGCTGGCGCAGCTGCGCGACGAGCTTGCCGCCTATCCCGTGTCCGGACCCGGGGGCAACCTGGCATCAGACGCCGCGCAAGCGGGCAGCATCGCAATTCCGCTCAGACTGAAGGCAGATGCAGGGCCGCTGTCTTTCCTCAGTACTACTACGGTATTCGGAACCGCCGTCGACGTTGCCCTGTCCGAGGTCACGATCGAGGCATTTTTCCCGGCAGACGACCGAACGGCGCAAGCCTTGGCGTAACATCCTCCGCCTCCAATCTGGGAGGCGGAGGAAACCAGGTCAGTCGGCGGTTTCACAGGTAGCTGAGCCAATGTCCCGTCGCCAGCGGCGGCTTCATCGAAAGGACCGCCTCGACCGGCAAACGGGGTAAGCCGCAAGCCGTAACGTTACTGGAGCAGACCTGCCGCAGTCAGCTGTGTCACAGCGACGGCGCCGATTGTCTCGACGAATTTGGCATATTCTTCGGGGCCCATATCGGAATCCGTGACACCTGTGCTCTTGGCATATTCTTGGTAGGAATCCGCTTTCATTGCATCGTGGAACGCATCAGCGATCTGCTGTTGCAGCTCCAGCGGCATGTCCTTGGGGCCAAAGACGCCACGGACCTGGACCCAGCTGGTGTCCACTTCGATGCCCTGTTCGGCAAGCGTTGGCAGATCGGGTGCGCCCGTCAGCCGTTTGTCATTCAGGACGCCCAGGCCCTTGATCCGGTCAGCTTCAAAGAACGCGGCTGTGGGGCCGAGGTTGGAGACGGCGATATCAATGTGCCCGCCCAGAAGCGCGGTCGTGATGTCCGGCGTGGATTCATAGCCGATCCAGTTGAACTTGGCGCCGGTTGCCGTTTCGATCATCGAGGTGCCGAGGTTCTGCATGGATCCGACGGGGCCGAAACCGCCGATGGACACGCTGCCCGGGTTGGCTTTGGCGGCGGCGACAGCCTCTGCCATGGTGTTATAGGGGCTGTCTGCGCGCACGTAGTAGAGGATCGGATCAACCTGAACCCCCGCGATCCACGAAAAATCCTCCGGTGCGAAGGTGCCTTTGAGGTTGGTGGCCATGCCGGTGAAATGGGTCAGCGTGTTGATGCCCAGCGTCAGCCCATCCGGTTTGGCGGAGCGGACTTTGGCCATCTGTGCGGCACCGCCGCCGCCGGGGGCGTTCTGGACCACAATGGTTTGGCCGATGGCGGGCTCCAGCGACTCGGCCAGGGTGCGGATGAAAATGTCGGACGTGCCGCCGGGCTTGGTGTGCATCACGACCTCGACCGGACCGGCAGGCCAGCTGTCCTGCGCATAAAGCGCTGTGGCCGATACGGTCACCAGGCAGGCGGCGGCTGCCGCGCGCAAAGACTGTGTAAACGAAAATATCATGGGCTCTCCTCCTCAGAGCGGAACGTCGCAGGTGCGACAAAGACAGGCGCAGTGTCATTGTTTTTCGTTGCCCGTGAAACTGAGCAGAAGTTGGTCAAAGGCTGCAAAAATGAATGGCAGAGGCCGGCACCTCCGTTTGCATCGAAGGCCCGTCAGAGCCAGAATTCACCCCCTTGGCCGTCACGACCACCCGCCGGGATGCCCCTTGTTGTTGGCGGCTGACCCGTCGCGCCCGATGCAGGCGGCAAGCAAGCCGGCAATGCCGGAAGGGGGCCGAAGCCCCCTCACTCAGTCGTCAAACGCCGCATCCAGCCGTGCTTTGAACCGGCTGTGGAACCGCGTCTCGCCGATGATATGCAGGTGGTTGGTGCCGTTCACCACTTCGGCCGGGGTGGCCCGCGGCGACAGACGGCGCCAATCCATGAGGTTGAGCCCCCGGCTGAGACTGTCGCCCGCGCTGAACGAGGCCACGGGCAGGTCGAGCGGCGCGGGGCGGTGTTGGCGGAATACCAATGCATTGTCGATCAGCACCCAGAAGGTGTGTTCCCGGCTCGAAATTTCCGGCCCGTCAAACGGCAGCGGCTCCGCCTCATTGCCGATAAAACGCAGGAACTGGTCGTAACATTCCGCATCCATCGCGCCGATGAGCCTGTCCCATTGCGCGCGCATCCTGGTCTTGCCGAGCCAGACCTGCAGGTCTTGCGCCAGAGCCTCGCGTTCGCCCGGGGCAAACTCCGGCGTGACCCCCGGCATGAAATCCGTGCCAAGATCGCAGACATCGACCATGCCCGTCAGGCGCAGGTCGACCTCCCCCTGCAACTGGCGCGCCGCTTCCCAGGCAAGCAACCCGCCCCAGGACCAGCCGAGGAAGGCAACCGGCTGCCCGGCGCTTTCGCGGCGGATGTGGTCGGCATATTGCGCCACGACCTCTTCGACGGAGACATTGAGCCTTTTCTCCTCGTTGAGCGAATGGCACAGGAAGCCGGTCACCGGTTGATCCGGGCCGAGGTAATCGGTGAGCCGCAGATATTCGCGCGTGGACACGAGCAGACCGGGAAAGCAATAGAGCCGGGGTTTCGTGCCGCTAGCGCGCAGTGCAATGGCACTGCGCCCGGTCTGACCGCCCGCCTCGATCCGCGCCGCGATGGCGCGCACGCTGGGCGCATCGAAGAGGTCCGCGATGGTCAGCGCCGTGCCGGGCCAGCGTTTGCGCATCCCCGCGAGGGCTTTCAAAGCCAGGAGAGACTTGCCGCCCATGGCAAAGAAATCGTCGGTGACCCCCATCTCCGGCGCGCCGATGATCTCGCGCCAGAGCGTGAGGATCGCCTCCTCGGCCTCGCCCACAGGCGGCACACCCGCGCCCTTGCGGGTCTGAACCGGCACCATGGGCAGGGCCGCACGGTCAAGTTTCGCATTCGGATTGGTCGGCATCTTCTCCAGAACGATCACTGCCTCGGGCAACATGTGCCTTGGCAGTTTCGTCTCCAGCCCGGCCAGCAGCGCCTCGCCTGCCGACAGCTCCGGCCCCACCACATAGGCCAGCAGCCGCTTTGCCGCGCCATCTTCGCGCAGCAGCACCAGGGCCTCGCTCACATCGGCATCGGTCAGCAGCGCGGCCTCGATCTCGCCCGGTTCGATACGGTAGCCGTTCACCTTGATCTGAAGATCGACTCGGCCGACGAATTCGATGGTGCCATCCTCGCGCCAGCGTCCCAGATCGCCGGTGCGATAAAGCCGCGCGCCGGAGGTCCCGTCGAGCAGCGGGCCAAAGGGATCGGGAATGAACCGGTCGGCGGTGACATCGGGTTTGCCGACATAGCCGCGTGCCACGCCCGTGCCGCCAAGATAGATCTCACCGACAACGCCCTGCGGGCAGGGCATCATCTCGGGGTCGAGCACATAGGCGCGCCGGTCGCCCACGGCCCGGCCAAGGGGGGCATAGACCCCCTCGAACCGCGTGCCGGCGGCGACTTTCCACACCATCGGTGTCATGATCGTCTCCGTCGGGCCATAGCCGTTGATCAGGGTCGCGGCCTTGAGCGCGCGGGACAGGTGATCGAAGGTCGATTGCGCCAAGCCCTCGCCACCAAAGCTGTAAAGCCGCATTGGCGGGGCGCTGTCGGTCTCTTCGGCCCATTCGGCGAGCTGTTGCAGATAGGTGGTCGGGATCGACGCGTTGTTGCAGCCGTGTTCGCGCATCGCGCCCAGCGTCTGTTCCGGGGTCCAGAGCGGCCCGTCGGGCACCACCACGGAGCCGCCCATCATCAGCGGCACCATCCAGCGCTCATGCCCGCCGTCCGAGGAGAACGGCAGGAACGGCAATTCGCGGCTTTCCGAACTCATCTCATAGACACGCGCGGTGGTCTGGTTGTGGTCGGTGAGCGGACCGTGTTCGACGGCAACGCCCTTGGGCTTTCCGGTCGAGCCGGAGGTATACATGACATAGGCGAGCTGGTCGGGGTGGATCACCACCTGCGGCGCGTCCAGGCGCAGCGGGTCGGCGAAATCTTCAAGGCAGAGCACCGTCGCGGACAGCCCATCCGGCAGCCTGTCGCGATAGCGCCGGCGGGTCAGCACAACCCGCACGCCCGCATCGGAAAGGATGTGGTGATTGCGGCTTTCGGGATGATCCGGTTCCACGGGGATATAGGCCCCGCCCGCCTTCATCGCGGCGAGGATCGCCACCATGGCATCGGCCCCGCGTTCGATCAGGATCGCGACTGGCACCTCGGCGCAAACACCGAGCGTGACGAGGTGATGCGCCAGGGCATTGGCCCGTGCGTCGAGCATGCCATGGGTAAACTGGTCTTCGCCGCAGATCACCGCCATCTTGTCCGGCGTGGCGCGGGCGTGATCCGCAATGATCTCATGGGTCGCGCGCCGGTCGATGGGCGTGTCATCCTGGTAGGGTGCAGAGAGCGCGTCCAGTTCCTGTTGCGACACCAGCGCGATGCGCGCCGTAGGTGCCTCGGGACTGTCCAGCCCGTCGGTGATCATCCGCTCAAGATGGGTAAGAAACCGGGCAATCTGGGCCTCGGTGAACAATCCCGCCTCCACATCGGCGATCAGCCGCAGACCCTCTGACGCATGTTCCGCGACAATCACCACCTCTTCGGCCAGGGGCGGCAGAGGCCGGGCAATGCGGGTGATCCCCTCGGGCAGGTCGCGGACCGGCAAGACGTGCAGCGACACCGCGCCCAGCGGATGCCGGTCCGCATCGGCGCGGCTCAGTCGATCCTGAATAAGCACCTCGGCAGGCAGAAGATGCGCGCGGCCCTCTGCAATGGCGCGGGCGATGCGGGCCTGCGCCTGACCAAAGCCCTTGAACGGATCGAGGGCCGCGCAAAGCGGCATGACACCGGCATGACGATGGTCGGATACAGCGGGCGAGCCGAGGGCAAAGCGCAGGTTCCGCAGCCCGGTGTAACGGTGCAACACAAGCGCAAGTGCTGTGGCCAGAACACTCTCGGTCCCCGCCGCTTGCAGGCGCGCCGACAGGGGCGCTGGCAACAGACGGGAAACCCGCAGGCGGGCGGTGTCCTCCGTCGTCGCCGGACGCGGGGGAATACGGGCAATCGCATAGCTGTCGAGCAGGTTTTGCCAGCCGCTCAGATCGCGCGCCCGGGTGACCCGGTCTTTGGCCGGTGTGGGCGCAGGCGCCACCTCGGGCCCCTCCATGATCCCGAGCTCCCGCCAAAGCGCCGCCTCGATCGTGGCAAACACACCGTCATCTGCAAGAATTGGATGCAGCGTAAGAGCCAGGAAATGCCCCCCGGATCGTGCCGTCCAGAGATCGGCAAACGCCATCTGGCCGCGCAACACGGGGCGCTGCGCGGTGCAGCGGTGGCGCACATCCGCGCGCAGACCCATGCCGCAATGCGTCAGCGGCGTTCCCCAGTCAAAATGCCGCCAGACCTCGCCGCCGGGGCGCTGTTCGAACCGGGAGGTGAACGCGGGGTGGTGGTTGAGCACCGCGTCGAGCGCATTGACAATCTGTGCCTCAGAATGACGCGCATCCAATCCGAGGATGAGAACTTCCGGGACAAAGGCCGCCAGTTCGCCCACCTGTTCATGCGCGAAAATGCGTTTTTCCAGATCGCCGAGGCGGCGCGGCTGCAGGGTGACGGCGGAGGTGTCGATGACCAGATCCTTGCTCATGCCGACGCCTCCGCCCGCATGGCCGCTTTCAACGCCTCGGGGCGCATGTCGGTCCAGGTTTCCGCGATTTGAGCCAGGCAGGCGTCGCGCGTGTCCGGGCCACCGGCAAGGTACCAGCCCGCGGGCGGATCATAGGCTGCGGGATGTACGGAATACCGGCCTTCGTGATTGCGCAGGATGCACCATTGCGCCTGAGGATGGGTCAGGGAATCTGCCTGCAAGCTGGCCTGTATCTGCAAACTGGTCTGGGGTGGGTGCGACATCGAAAACCTCCGGTCCGAATGTGAACTGTTTCCTCTCAGACGTGCGGGGCAGCGCGAAATTCACCTTGGCGGATTAAATTTTCGCTTCTTTCGATTTTTTCTCCTCTGGCTGTGAATTTCCCGATTGCCCGCACGTCTTGGTGTGAGACCCCGCATGCTGGACCACAGAATGAACGCACTCGACCTTGCCGATCCGAACCTGCCCAGACTGATGTTGCGTCTGGGTCTGCCCGCCATGGCCGGGCTGTCGCTGAACGCCGCGCATCAGGTGGTGGATGCGGGCTTTGTCGGGCGGCTGGGCGCGGAACCTCTGGCGGTCCTGACGCTGCTGGCGCCTTTCGCGGGCCTGATCGCGGCTCTGGGTGTCGGGCTGGGCGTCGGGGCCGCAAGCACATCGGCGCGGGCGCTTGGTGCGAGTGATCCGGAACGCGCCCGCCGCATCGCGGGGCTTGCCTTCTGCGTGGCTGGCGTTCTGGCGGTTGCCCTGTGGTGCCTGCTCCAGATCCTGCGCGCGCCGGTTCTGGACCTGCTTGGCACACCCGAGGGAAGCCTGGCACCTGCCCGCGCCTACTACCCGCTTTTGACCCTCACGATGTCCTTCGGGCTGATCCAGATCCTGTGCGACTTTCTTGCCATCGGGCGCGGACACGCAGCGATGAGCCTCAAGACACTTGCTCTGTGTTTCGGGCTGAACATGGCGCTCGATCCGCTGTTTATCTTTGGCCTTGATCTGGGGCTGAACGGCGCGGCCTGGGCAACGCTGACCGCCCAGATCGTCACGCTGTCGGTCTGGGCCGTCTGGTTCCGCGCCCCCGCCCGGCGTCCGAAGCCGGGAACCCTCTCGCTGCTGGCGCCGATGCTGCGTGTCGGCCTGCCGGAGGCGGCGGCGCTGGCTGTGACCACATTCGGCCTCACGGCTCTGCTGCGCCTCGCTGCCGATCTGGGCGGCGTCGCGGCGGTGGCCGGATTGGGCCTTGCCCTGCGCCTCGTGTTTGTCGTGACCCTGCCGCTGGAAGGGTTTGCCATCGGCGTTCAGCCCGTTCTCGCCCATGCTTTCGGGGCCGGTATATCGCGGCGCGCGGCTGATGCGCAGCGGCTCTTGCTCCGGGGCGCATTGGGCGTGGGGGCGGCTTTGGGCATCGTGCTGTGGCTCGGCGCGGTGCCGGTGAGCCGGGTTCTGAGCGTTGACACGAATGTTCAGGCGCATTGCGTTGCCGCACTTGGCTGGCTTGCCCTGTGTGTCCCTGCCGTGGCGCTGCGCCTGGTGGCGCAGATCGGCCTTCAGGCGGCGATCCGCCCCCGTGCCGCGCTTCTCCTCGGGCTGGCCCCGATGGGGTGGCTGTTCTGGCCTTTGCTGGCGCTCTTGGTGCCGCCTTTCGGGCTGTCCGCCCTGCCCGTTTCCATGGCGCTTGCCGCCTGCCTTTCCGCTCTTCTGGCGCTGATGCTGATGCGTCAGGGCCGCCTTTCCGCCACCACATCGGGAGTTTCCGCATGACCACATCTGATCCGACTTTTCCTGACCTCATCAGCCCGGTTCACCAGCCGCCCTTTTCGGCCAGCGCCCCGCCGATCTTTCAAAGCTCTTCCTTTCTGTTCGACAGCTACGCGCAGATCGCCGATGTCTTTGCCGGACGCTCGGACCGCCTGGTCTATTCGCGCGGTGACAACCCGACGGTAAGCGAGCTGGAGGGGCTGATCGCCCGGCTCGAAGGGACAGAGGCCGCGCGCGGGTTCTCTTCCGGCATGGCCGCGATCTGCGGCGCGGTACTGCCCTTTGTCCAAAGCGGAGACCGGATCGTCACGGTCGAGCATCTCTATTCCGATGCCTATCGCCTGTTTGAGACGGTTCTGCGCCGGTTCGGGGTCGAGACGATCTATGTCGACGGCACCGACACGCAGGCCGTGATCGACGCCTTGCCGGGCGCGCGCCTGGTCTATCTGGAAAGCCCGACAAGCTGGACGTTCCAGCCCCAGAATGTTGCCGCCATTGCCGCCGCAGCGCGGCGCCTTGGGGTGCTCTCCGTGATCGACAATTCCTGGGCCACCCCGGTGTTCCAGAAACCTGCCGCCCTTGGCATCGACCTCATCGTTCATGCCGCCTCGAAATACCTCTCCGGGCACAGTGACACGCTGGCCGGGCTGGTCGCCGGGCCGAAAGAGCTGATCACCAGGATCGACCACGAAGCAACGCATCTTTACGGCGGGCGCATGGCCCCGATGGATGCGTTTCTGGTGCTGCGCGGGATGAGGACGCTGCTGCTTCGGATGCGCACCCATATGGAGAGCGGGCTGACCATCGCCCGGACACTGGCTGACGATCCCCGGGTCACCGCGGTGCATCACCCCGGCCTCTCGGAGATGCCCAAAGGGCTGACCGGCTGCGGCGGGCTGTTCGCCTTTGACCTTGCGGAGGGTGTTGATGTCGAACGGTTCTGCAATGCGCTGCGAGTGATCCGTCTGGGTGTGAGCTGGGGCGGACCGGAAAGCCTGATTGTTCCGGGGCAGGCCGCCTGTGGCCTCGCCGGGGCGGCGAATTCCTTCCAACGCTTCGGCGTCAGCCCGCGCACCATCCGCCTCGCCGTGGGGCTGGAGCCGGTGGGGGCCCTGCTCTCCGATCTCGGCCAGGCGCTCAACCGGGCCGGGCAGGTCGCGGCATGAGGGACGCGGATCAAACAATGGGCAACTTCTGCCGGGTTTTGCTCCGGACCCTGCCAAGAGAGACACCAAAGGAGAGCCGCCATGCCTCGTGACCTGACTGAACAACCGCTTCTTGCGCGCCGGATCGGCGAGCGTATCGAAATCGCCGGATATGAGCCGCAGCGGCTCCGGGATCTGGGGGGCGGGCGGATTGAGCTTTCTGCCCCGCCGGGCGAGGATGCCTGCGCCCGGGCGCTGGCCGCCTTCGAGGCGCTGACCACGCAAGGTCCGGAGGTCGCGATCCGCCTCAAGGGGGCCGATTGGGCACCGCTTTTGCCAGAGCTGATGCAAAAGGGGATCGCACTTGCCACAGAGATCGGCCCCCTGGTTCTGCCCGCTGCCTTCTGGCAGGTGACGGACCGCTGGCTGACCCGAACCGTGCCGACCTATCCGACGCTCTGGACGCAAGGTCCGCATGGCCGTCATCCGATCCGCCCGCCCCGGTCCGAAGGGGTGCTGTATCGCCGTCATATCCCCTGGCTCGACCAATGGCTGACGCTGCGGGCGCTCGACATCTCCGATCTCGAAACATTCCATCGTTGGCAGAACGATCCGCGCGTGGCGGAGTTTTTCGAAGAGGCGGGGACGCTGGATGAACACCGCGACTATATCGCGCGGCTCCTGGCCGACCCGCATATGCTGCCGCTGATCGGGGCGCTGGACGGTCGCGATTTCGGCTATTTCGAGCTATACTGGTGCCGGGAGAACCGGCTGGGCGCGCAATATGACGCCGCCGCATGGGATCGTGGCTGGCATGTCCTGATCGGCGAAGAGGATATTCGCGGGGCCGATTACGTCACCGCATGGATGCCTTCGCTCATGCATTACATGTTCCTCGCGGAACCGCGTACCCAGACCGTGATGGGCGAGCCGAAAGCCAGCCACGCCCGACAGCTTGCCAATCTGTCGCGCGGTGGCTTTGCCCATCTGCGCCAGTTCGACTTTTCCCACAAACGTGCCAGCCTCGTCGCTCTCGAACGCCAGCATTTCTTCGAGGCCCGCCTCTGGGCGCGGCCAGAGACCGGCGGGGGCGCACCGCTCTGCTTTGCCCCTGCCCGCCTTCCCTCAACAGGAGACTGGACATGACTGCACCCACCCAACCCCCCCGGAACGACGATGAGATCTACGACCTGATCGGCATCGGTTTCGGCCCTTCGAACCTGTCGCTTGCGATTGCGATCGAAGAGGCGGGGCTGCCGATCCGGGTGAAATTCCTTGAAGCGCGGCCCGCATTCGCCTGGCATCCCGGCATGATGATCCCCGGCACGGATATGCAGATTTCGTTCCTCAAGGACCTCGTCTCGCAACGTAATCCGCAAAGCCGCTACAGCTTTCTCAATTACCTGCACAAGAAGGGGCGGATGAACGCCTTTATCAATCGCAAGACGTTTTTCCCGTCGCGGGTCGAGTTCAACGACTATCTCGGCTGGGTTGCCGGACAGTTTGACTACTGTGATTATGATCGGAACGTGTGCGGTATCGAACCGCTGGGCAATGTCGGCGCGGGCGGCACTGTTCAGACGCTCTGCGTCACCGCGCGCAACAGCGCGGGGGCTGAACATGTCTACCATGCACGAAACCTCGTGATTGCGCCGGGCGGCGCGCCGAAGTTGCCGCCGGTATGTGACGGCCTGCGCGGCGATGACCGCCTGTTCCATTCCAAAGACTACATGAGCCGGGTCGTGCCGGCGCTGAAGGCGGGGGACCGGATTGCCGTCGTGGGGGCGGGCCAGAGCGCGGCAGAGATTTTTGCCGATCTCGCCCAGAGAACGGAAGCGCCGCAGGTTGATCTCATCCTGCGCGGATCGGCGATGAAACCCTCCGACGATTCCCCCTTCGTGAACGAGATTTTCGCCCCTGAACAAACCGACCGGTTCCATGAGATGTCCGAAAGTCTCCGGCGCGGTCTGCTCGATGAGCTGTCAGGGACAAATTACGCGGTGGTCGACGAGGATCTGATCTGTGCCATCTATGCGATGCTTTACGAGCAATCCGTGAGCGGCGCGGGTCGGCTGCGGTTGCGCAGTCAGACACAGGTTGTTGCCATGTCGTCGGAGGATGCGAAGCTCCGGGTCGAGCTGCGCGGCCGCAAGGCGCGCGATACGAAGCTCTATGACAAGGTTGTTTTTGCGACCGGCTATTCCAGAAAACTCGATGCCAGTGTCCTGCATGGGCTGGCCCCACTGTGTGAAGCCACGGAAACCCGCCGGGATTACCGCTTGTCCATGAAGCCCGGCTTCCGGCCCGCTGTCTTCGTTCAAGGCTACAGCGAAAGCAGCCACGGGTTGAGCGATACCCTGCTGTCGGTGCTGGCGCAAAGATCGGCCGAGATTGTCGCGGTGCTCGGCACGCTGGTCAACGAGGCGCAGGCCATCGCCGCCGAATGACACGGACGCCCCCGCGCCATACACGCGGGGGATGTTCGCCGGTCGCGGAACTAACGCTTGGCGTGTCTCGGCTTCTCATGTACCAAGCGCTCATTCACTCAGCTTGTGCCAGGTAGATCGCTTTTAGCCGCTACATGAGGCCACAATGTCTGAGAGTCTGCCCGTCGATCCATTGTCGAGCGCGACGCCTGTCGTATCACCGGAAAACGCAGCCGTCCGCCGGCAGTTGCTGTACCATTTGGTACATGATCGCGACATGCTCATGTGTGAAGCCATGCGCATCCTGGGCTCTCCCGATCGTGCCGAAGACGTGCTGCAAGACGCGGTCCTGCGCTGCCTGTCCAGTCAGGCCTTGCAGCGGACCCCGGACAGTCCCTGCAGCTATTTGCGGCGCATGGTGCGCAATCTCGCGCTCGATCATTATCGAAAGCAGAAACGGGAAATTCCCTGCGATGCTTTTGCCGAGACGCTTGTCTGCCCGGCAACCCCAGTGGAACAGAAACTTTCTGCGCAAGAGGACCTTGTGCATCTGATGCGCGCACTCGGCGCATTATGCCCGAAACGGCGCTACGCTTTTGTGGAGGCGCGTCTCAAAGCAAAGCAACAGACAGAGATCGCCCGGGAAATGAACCTGTCCGCCTCCCGTGTCCATGCGCTGATCCAAAGCGCGCAGACCCAGCTTGAGGCGGCGCTGGCCGAGACCCTGTGAAAGGCGGACCCCGTAACCGCAGCAACGTATTATCGTGGCAAAGGCAGACATCCGGGCAAGCCTGCGGGCAGGACGATGTGGGCGCCGGTACGATACAGCGATGCCGCAAAACCGCTGCGCGGCGCGGCGAGGGTGACGCTCCAGCCATTGCTTCCCAGGATGGCGATATCATCTGACAGGGATTGCATGAAGCTGGCAGAGGGAAACAGGACCACCTGGGCGGGCGCCTCATCGGTCAGAAGGCTGACCGTGATCAGCGTCAGAATCCAGCCCGTGAACACCAGCGGCACCGTACAAAGGATGCCTCTAATAGTCATGGACATGCTCCAGCCGGGCACCGGATGCCGCAAGGTTCCGGATCTGGTCCGCAAGTTCAGTCACTTTCACCAGCACCAGATGGCGAAAGTCGCCGTATCCCTGCCTTGGGAGGCTGACAATTGCATCCTGATGACCTGGCTGATCCGAGAGGGCGGTAAAGAGAATGTCGTCATTGCCGGCAATCTCGCGGAATTGCCAGCCGTCCAGCGCCATGGACTGAAGCAGATGTGTCAGGATACGATAACGTGGTGTTTCAATGACGATACCTTCCGGGATCGTCTCGCCAATTGTTATCCCGTCATAGGCAGCCAGGTCTTCGGCGGGTTTGCCGGAAACAACCATGCGCAGGCGAAGTTCGTCAAATCCGGTTGCGGCAACCGCCCGGGCGATCAGATCGGCATATGCTGCTTTGGCACCATATTCGAGCCCGAGCGCAAGGCGCCGCTCGCGATCCCGCAAATTGCCGGTGGCTGCCTGGCGCAGGGCCTCTGCGTCTTCGCGAAAATGCCACCGATACCACGGCACCTGCTGCAGGAACGCTGCATAGTCAGCGGCCTGAACCGCAGAGAGATCATCCAACGGCGCGCGGCCCGCACCCCGTTGCCAGGCGAACAGGCGGCCGATGGTTTCTTCGTAGGCCGCCTTCACCATCAGTTCGGCGGTGAAGCTGACCCCGATGACATAGACCATCTGTTTGGTGGCGGAATCGACGTCGCCAACACCGGAAGCGGTTTCATTCAGGACACAAAGGGACGACCAGAATCCGGCAATGCTTTTGAAAAAACCAAATTCATGCGGGTTCCCCGTTCGGATGACCTCGGCATAATCGTCATAGGCGTGAACGATGTGCCATTCCGGATAGGTCAGCAGAGTGCGGGATTCCACCCGATGCTCTGCGGGTGGCAGCAAGGCCGCGTAAGGCGTTTGCACCTTGTCCCCCCTGCACATGGTTTCGACCCATGCCACAGGTGCAAGAAGGCCAGCGACAAGCAAAAGCAGGACGACCCCGACCCGTTTCACCCATGTCCACAACCGCTTCATGCCGGGGCGGACCTGAACCCCGCCCAGACCGCCAGACCACCGAGCCCCAGATGCGGCAGGTTGGCCAGAACGCGCAGCAACGAAAAATCAAGCCCGGCAGAGGGGTTGGTGAAAATCCCCAGATCAAGGAATCCGTAGCCCGTGAAGAACCCGAAAATACCATCGCCCAGATATGCCAGTCCAAACAGGATCAGAAAGGTCCGGGCCGCCCGGTAAGAGAGAAGCCCGGCCACAAGCGCCCATAACGCCGAGGCGACATGAAGGGCGTCATCGTAGATATCCAGTGCGAAAATACCGAATGCCAGCCCGTTTTCATCGGTCAGCCCGGGTATGTAGTTCAGCGAGGCCGCGATCATCAGCGCTGCGAAATATCCCAGCGAAAGTTTCTGCAAGTTGCTCATAATTGCCCCAAATAGCTGTCCCAGAGATTGTTGCGCAGGACCAGGTCCGGGTCCAGATCGCGTTTTGCCCGGGAAAACCGGACCGCATTTTCATAGGTTTGCGACAGCTGTGCGACGGTCGCATGCGGACGATACGGCAGGTAATAGGCCCCGTCGATGGCGGCGATCCTGTCGATCAGGTCGCGGGTCATGCGCGCCATGTCGGCCTCGCCGCGGATGGTCATTTCCTGGCTGAAGGACATCACCGCCGCAATGCGCGGCACCTTCGCATAGGACAACATGCTTTGATCGTCCTGCGCCACGTAACGCAGCGTGACATTCAGAAATTCCTGATAACTCGCCGGGATCACATCGCGGCAGGCCGTCAGGAATTCGCCGAACCGGTCGAAACCAACGAAATACTCGTGCAGGATATCAGTCCGGTCCGGGTTGCGGTCATCAAGCGTCATCACCGGTTCGTTGATCAGGGTATTGCGCGTGACCTCCCCCCCGCCAAGCGCCGGGCCAACGGCGGTTTCATTCCACCATCTGAACGCCTTCATCCTCTCATTGCCCAATTGTGCGCGATAGATCCGGCTGGCGGCATGCGCCATCCAGCCCGAGCCTGAGGCCGGCGGCAGCGCGGCCTGATCCGGTGTTTCGCGGTAGCTGACCAGCAAGGCCTTGGTGAAAAAGCTTTCGCGTTCGACGTTGAGGCGGCCATAGGCCATTGTCACATCCGGATCCCTGATCACCGCGTCAAAAGCATCGGCAAATGCCGGGGCGTCAATCACGTCAAACTGCGGGGCAAGCCGGCTGTTGGGCACCATGTCGACCTCAAGATCAACAATGACGCCGATCAGCCCGTAGCCGCCCATCGCGAGGTTGAAGAGATCCGTGTTTTCCGACCGCGAACAGGTCACCAGTTCACCATCTGGCATGACCATCCGCAAGGACCGCACGGTTGACCCCATTGGCCCAAAGGGCACCGGCCACCCATGGGCATTGACCGAAAACGTCGCGGCGACACCGAAATCATGGTTCGATTGCATCACCGCAGGGGAAAACCCGGCAGGATCAAGCGCGTTAATCACCTGAGACCAACGTGCCCCGGCATGGGCACGATAGCTGCGGCTGGCGCTGTCCAGTTCCACCGATCCATTGTCAAAGGTGATGGCCGTGCCGTTGCGGGGAATGGCCTGACCCCCCATGGAATGGCGCGCCGCCCCCACGTTCAGGGGCCGCCCGTCTTTACGCGCTGCGGCAAGTTCTTGTCGAACAAGGGCAATCAGGGCGTCATCGGGATCCTGTTTCACGACCATGTGTTTGTGGATCGGCGTTGGCGACAGGCCGCTTGCATCGTTCAAGGTGGTTTCACCTGCCCCGGAGGCTATGCGCCGGGTGCCCTCATAAACCGGCAGATTTGGTCCAAACGCCCGCGACAGGGTCCAGCCTGCAGCACCGCCTGCGCCCAACAGGGCCGCGCGCCGGGTGAATTTTTTCATGGCTGGGCCCCTCATCAATGACCTGGTCCGATTGGTCATTTGATACAGCCGACCCCATGGCCGTTACAAGGATATCAAAGGTAAGGAATTCCACCAGTTTCGGGTTTCAAGAGCGGTATTCGGCTTCGCATGCGCGGCAGTTTGCGTCAGATCGTCCAGTACCGGTCAGCTACGCAGGGCACCCCGTGATGCGTCACCTCATTTTTCGGTGGGCGCGCCTGTATCACCCCGTGTCGGCCCTCGCGGCAAGACCGCGCAACCAGGCGGCAATAGCATCTTCGCTCACCTGGCAGGACGCCAGCTCTTCCATCATCCGGACACCGATGCCGGGATCCGGCCTGAGGGGAACACCGTTCAATCGCAGGAAGGTAAACGTTGCCACGCAAGCCCCGCGCTTGTTGCCATCGACAAAGGCACGCGCCTTGGCGATGCTATCGGTATGGGCCGCCGCGGCCGGAATGCCTATGGGCGACAGGCGGAACTGGAGCCTTGCCGGGTGATCCTCAACCGGAAACTCCAGATGTACGACGAGATAGAGAAGGATAAAGCATGAGAATAATTGTGGTTGGTGCAGCTGGCGATATCGGACAGGCAGCCTGTAACGAACTTGGCCAGAGGCATGAAATCATCACCGTTGGCCGCACGACCGGCGACTTTCAAGTCGATATAGGCGACCTGAATGCGGTGAAGGCACTGTATGAGGCGGTCGGTGCGTTTGATGCCGTTGTGTCATGTGCGGGCGACGCGGCCTTCACGCCTTTGGCGGAAATGGATCAAGAGACCTTCATGGTTGGTCTCCGGCAAAAAGTCATGGGGCAGGTCAACCTCGTCCTTGCCGGACTGGGGGTCATATCAGATGCAGGTTCGTTCACCCTGACAAGCGGTGTTCTGGATCGCGACCCGATCCGAATGGGAACAAACGCGGCAACCGCGAACGGGGCATTGGCGGGGTTCGTCACCGGTGCCGCAATAGAAATGCCGCGCGGTTTGAGGATAAATGTCGTCAGCCCCGGAATGCTGGAGGTATCCGCACCGCGTTACGGCGCATGGTTCCGTGGTCACAAGCCGGTGTCATCTCATGACGTCGGTTTGGCTTATTCTAAATGTGTCGAGGGGGCTCGGACTGGACAGGTGGTGATCGTGGAGTAGCGCCGACCAAGGAAGAACCGGACATTGGCCCAGCCGCTGCCTGTGCACACATCGGGTATCGCCCTCCCGGGACGGAATGCGCAGGTCTCCGCCTGCCGCGCACCGACGGGGCGATTGAATTTTCGGACAAGGACCCGGCGCGGTGCTATATTGCGCGGCCGGTCCTCTGCCCCCGTACAGGTGGCTTGGGGCCGGAGTCTCCTAGTCTGAAAGACCCAGATAATGCTCTCCATGCATGCGATACCCGAAGCCTTCAACGTCGGAGAATGCGACGCGATCGTAACCGCCATATCCCAGGCACCCGCCGATCCGGCGCTGCTTGTGGGTCGCAACCGCGACCACAACATGCGCAATGCCGATCTGGTGTGGACCGACAAGGTGGACGGGCTGGGCTGGGTGATGGACCGGCTGATTGATCTGGTGCGGGTGGCGAACCGCGATCACTTTGGTTTCGATCTGACCGCATTTGAGGAAAGCCCGCAGGTGGCGATCTACCGCGCCACCGCCGGGGGGCATTTCGTGTGGCATTCGGACATTGGCGGCGGACCGATCTCGGCCAAGCGCAAGCTGACGCTGGTGCTGCAACTGTCGCCATCGGGCGACTATGAGGGCGGCACGTTGGAGGTGATGCCGGGTGCGCAGGTGCTGGAAGCCAGCCGGGCGCAAGGCTCCGTGACCGTGTTTCCCAGCTTTATGTTGCATCAGGTGACACCAGTACGCAGCGGCGTGCGCCATTCGCTGACCGTCTGGGCGCACGGGCCCGCGTTCCGGTGAAATGGGCCAACCCCAGATGATTTTGCGGCTTGCGCCGCGACGTTGATCCACGACGGGAGATCGGGCTTTCGCGAAAGCGGCTGAGAATGGCGGCCGCATTTCAGTTCAGCCTGCATTGATGATCGCTGGGGCCGGCAGAACTGCAGAACCGAAGCTGCTTTCAGCCAATGTCGTACAACCTTCGTGCTGCGGTTCCGTCCGACAGGTCACGCCATTCAGCGGCGCGGGAACAGACGTCGGCATAGCCGGTGCGGTGCTCGTGCTGGGTGTGGGGCCAGTCGCTGCCCCATACGACGTGATTGTCGGGCAGCAGGGATAACAGTTCGCCGGCATGGGGGGTGACGTCGAAAGACGTGCGGTAGTGGGCGGCGAACTTGAAGTAGAGGGCGCTTCTGTCGTGCAGATCGGCAACTGCCCGGATCATGGGATCGCTGCGGGGATCCGGGTCGGAAGGCAGGCCGAAATGGTCAATGACCAGGTTCACGCCCTGATCGGCAAGCGCAGGAAGGACCGGGGCAAGGCGCGGACCTTCGAGATGGATCTCAAGGTGCAGGTCGCGGTCTCTCAGCCGGGTCAGGAAACGCCGGGTCGGTGCGGCGCCGAGGTCCGACATGGCCGCGCCGCGCACGAGGTTCCAGCGGACACCGCGCATGCCGGCCTGCACCAGGCGATCCAGTTCCGCATCGCAAACCTCCAGCGGCACGACACCGACACCGGCGAAACGCGCGCGGTCCAGCTTGGCGAGCGCGGCACACATCTCGGAATTGTCGGCGCCGAGGAAACTGACCTGCACGATCACGCCACCGCGCAGCCCATGCGCCTCCTGATGTGCCAGCCAGTCATCCAGGGGCGCCGGATGGGCGGGAACATAGCGCGCGCCGTCGATGGCGGTGACGGTTTCATAGACATGCGCGTGGCAGTCGAACTGGATCATGAGGCCCTCCCGGAATAATTCATATATATGACCAGTTGACTGAATGGGTCAATATCGTTTAGAAGCTCCCGAGGGAGGATGACAATGAACAACGGATTCGCCACGACTGACGCAAGGCTGCCGGCCTATGCCCGGCTGCGCGACACGCTGGCGGCGCGCATTGCTGCCGGCGACTGGACGCCGGATACACCGATCCCCTCCGAGGCGCGGCTGGCGGCGGAATTCGACGTCTCCGTGGGCACGGTGCGCAAGGCGGTCGACGGGCTGGTCAGCGAAGGCCTGCTGGAACGGCGGCAAGGCTCGGGAACATTCATGCGCGCGCCGTCCTTCAATGCCAGCCTGTTCCGCTTCTTTCCGATGCGCGACAGCGACGGCGCGCCGCCATCCATCCCGCAAAGCCAGATGATCCTGCGCAGCAGGGCCGAGGCCCCCGCCGAGGCGGCCGAAGCACTTGGCAGCAAGGATGTGATCAAAATCGTGCGTCTGCGCAGCCTGTCGGAAGTGCCGGTGCTGTTCGAGGAAATCTACATTCCGCAGGCACGCTTCGCCGGGTTCGAGGAACTGCGCGACACCGACTTCGGCCCGCTACTGTATCCTGTCTATTTCGAACATTTCGGCGTGCTGGTGAGACGCGCAACCGACGAGGTGTCCTTCGGGCGCGCCACCGACACCGTGGCGCAGCAATTGCGCATCAAGTCCGGCGATCCGCTGGCGGTGATCCGGCGCACTGCCTTCGATGTCAAGGACAAGCCCATCGAATGGCGCATCGCCAGCGGCAGCGCCGAGGGCTTCCGCTATCGCAGCGAAATCAACTGACGACTTCAGTTTTATTGGGAGAGAGACCATGAAGATCAAGACAATCCTGCTCGGCCTGACCGCAGCCGCGGCGCTGGCCGCCCCGGCGCTGGCGGAATACCCCGAACGCGCCATCGAACTGACCATTCCGGCCGGTGCCGGTGGCGGCACCGACACCAGCGCCCGCAAGCTGGCAATCCTGCTTGAGGAAAAACTCGGCACCTCCATCGCCATCCTCAACGTGGGCGGCGGCGGCGGCTCGGTCGGCGCGTCCCAGTTCATGCAGGCCAAGCCGGACGGCTATTCGCTGTTCGCCACCTGGAACAGCCCGCTGACCACCGTGCCACAGGTGCAGAACGTGGCCTATGCGCTCGACAGTTTCACCCCCATCGCCTCGACTTCGGAAACCGCCTACACGCTCTGCGTGAAGGCCGATTTCCCGGCCACCACCGGCGCGGAATTCCTGGCCGAACTGGAGGCCAACCCGGGCAAGTACACCTACGGCAATGACGGCATCGGCGGCACGATGCAGCTTGCCGCCGAGCGCATCTTCCAGGCCAAGGGCATCAACGCCATCGCCATCCCCTTCGGCGGCGCGGGCGAGACGCTGCAGAACTTCCTCGGCGGCCACGTGGACATCTACGGCGGTTCGATCTCGACCGTGCTGCCCTATGTCGAGAACGGCGAGGCCAAGTGCCCGCTGGTGACCTCCGCCGCTGACGTGCCGGCACTGCCGGGCGCCTCTGGTCTGGACGCGCTGGGGCTGGCTGACAAGGAAACGCTCCTGTGGCGGGCCATTCTCGGGCCGAAGGGTCTCGATCAGGCGATTGTCGACAAGCTGGCCGATACCATCGAAGAGGCGGTCAACGATCCGTCCTATGTCGAATTCCTCGCCACCAAGGGCGAAGTGCCCAATGTGGTCAGGGGTGACGACCTCGGCGCGCGGCTGCAGGCCGAATACGACGCGCTCGCCGAAGTTTCCAAGAACCTCGGGCTCTGAGAAATGGAGAAGCGTCAGGATATCGCACTCGGGCTGCTCTTTGCCGCTTTCGGCATAGCGGCGGCCTGGATGGCGACCGGCTACACCGGGGCCAGCGGGAATTACCCGATGGTGCTGGGCCTGCTCCTGGCGCTTCTTGGCGGGGCGGTGACGGTCAGGGCCGTCCGCGCCACCCGAAACGAAGTGCGGGCACTGGTTGACGCGCCCGCGCAGATGATCATCGCAGCGGTGATCGCGACGATCTATGTGGCGCTGGTGGTGCCACTGGGCTTTTACACCGCCTCCTTCCTGCTGATGCTGGCGCTGCCGGCAGCGCTTGGGTTCCGCCAGGCGGTCTATGCGCTGATCGTGGCGCTGGTCTTCATGGCGCTGATCTACCTCGTCTTCTCGGTGCTGCTGGAAAAACCGCTGCCGCGCGAAGCTCTCCTGTCGCTCTTCGGGTCCGGAGCCTGACATGGAATTCTACACCAACGCCCTGACTCATGTCCTGTCCTTCGGGCCGTTGACGGCGATGATCGGCGCCACATTGCTCGGCGTTCTCATCGGCGCATTGCCGGGGTTGAACCCCGTGATGGCCATCGCGCTTCTGCTGCCGCTGACCTATTCGATGGATCCGCTTGTGGCGCTGGCCATGGTGGCGGGCATCTACAACGGGTCGATGTACGGCGGCGCGATCCCGGCGATCCTCTTGCGCATTCCCGGCACGCCCGCCTCCATCGCCACGACCTTCGACGGCTTCCCGATGGCCGACAAGGGAGAGGCCGCCAAGGCGCTGAAAATCGCCTGCTGGTCCTCCGCAATCGGCGGCATCGCCAGCGCCATTGCGCTGATGACAATGGGGCCGCTCCTGGCGCGGGTGACGCTGTTCTTCGGCCCGGCCGAGTATTTCTGGATCGCGATCTTCGGCATGGCCTCGGTCGGCGTCATGGTCGGTTCCGATCCGGTCAAGGGCATCATGGCCGCGGTGCTGGGGCTCCTGATCGGCACCATGGGCATCGATAACCTTTCTGGTCAGGCGCGCTTTACCTTTGGCCAGACCTGGCTTCTGGGCGGGCTCGACCTCATCGTGGTGCTGGTGGGGCTCTACGCGCTGCCGCCGGTGCTGCAACTCGCCGAAAAGGCCGATCTCAAGGGGCTCTCTGCCGCTCAGCTCAGGCTGACCAACGTGCCTTTCAAACCCGGCGAGATACGCGGGCTGATCCCGACATGGCTGCGCGCCTCCGGCATCGGCATCGGCGTCGGCATTCTGCCGGGCGCGGGCGGCAATATCGCGGCATTCCTCAGCTACAACGCGGCCAAGAACGCTTCCGATGACCCGTCGAGCTTTGGCAAGGGCAACCCGCAGGGCGTGGCGGCAGCGGAATGCGGCAACAACGCCGACAACGCCGCCTCGATGATCCCCGCGCTGTCGCTCGGCATCCCCGGCAACGTCGTCGCGGCGCTGGTGCTGAGCGCGCTGACCATCCACGGGTTGCAACCCGGCCCGCAACTCTTCCACCAGAACCCCGTTCTCGTTGGCGGCTTCATGATGGAAATGCTGCTGACCTCGGTCCTGATCTTCGCCCTCGGCGGCGCCGTCGCGACCCGCGTCTTTGCGCAGTTCCAGCGCCTGCCCGGCGTGCTCCTTGTGCCCTCGATCCTGATCCTGATGTGCGTGGGCGTCTACGTCATCAATGGCCGCCCGGTCGATCTCTGGGTGATGCTCGTCGCCGGTCTCGCGGGATACATCCTGGAGAAAGTGAACGTGCCGCTGGCGCCAATCATCCTCGGCATGATCCTCGGCCCCATGGCCGAACAGAGCGTCCGCCGCGCCCTGCTGATAAGCCGGGGCGACGCGACCGAACTTCTGACCCGCCCGATCTCCGCGGCATTTGCCATCGCGACCCTGCTCGTGATCGTCTGGCCCATCTTCAGGGCCATGCGCCGCCGGCGGAACACAACGAAGGCTTAAGTCCGCCAACGCCGCCTTCTGCGGTCGCTGATCCTGAACTGAGTGATACCGGAACCGGTGTTGTCGCGTGGGGAATACCTGCGCAAATGCTCAGGCACTCGCGCGTCGATAGAACGCCAAGGAGCCGGCGAGCATCAACAGCGCGCTGCCGCAAATCCGGTCAAGCCAGAGCGCGCCGGATTTCCGAAGCATCCTGACCGCCCGCGAGCCGAGCAGGGCGTAGCCGAACATGACCATGAAATCCACGCTCGCAAAGACCAGGGCGAGCAGTGCATATTGCTGAATCTGCGGTGCCGCTGGGTCGATGAACTGCGGCAGGAAAGCTGAAAAGAACAGGTAGCCCTTTGGATTTGTCACCGCCACGAGGAAGCTTTTCAGGAAAATAGACCGCGCCGATCCCGAACCGCCACCGCTCGCGGATCGAAGCGATTCATCAAGGGTTCCCTTGGAACGCAGGAGCACGACGCCAAGAAAGGCGAGATAGCCGACGCCGATCCATTTGACGACACTGAACCAGAATTCCGATGCGGCCAGCAGCGCGCCCAGCCCAAGGGCAACGGCACCGATCAGGACAAAATCGGAGAGTACCGCACCGATCATGCCGACAGATGCGCGCCGTGTTCCGAACTTCGAACCGTTCGTCAAAGCAAGCAAAACAGTCGGCCCGGGTGTTGCAATACCAATGAAGGCTACAAGCGCAAATGCAAGAATTGTGGTTTCGGTCATATCATCCTCCGCGGTGGTCCAGACAATCAAAACTGCACCCCCTTGCAAAAAGTCAGCAGCCGATCCCGGTGTCAACAGCGGCAGGTCGTGATCGACAATGCCGGTACTGGTGGATTGCGGATTGCAGCGACAGGCAAGACACCGCTGGCCTTGCTGCGACACGCCGGGCTGACCGAACTTGTAACCAGCCGGGCGTTCGAAGGGACGCGAAATTCGCAATACAACAAACCCGGCAGATTTGCCGACTACCTGCTCATCAATCGCGCGGCTGACGTGATCCATGAGCCGGAAGTATCCGACCATTGCCCGATCATTCTTGAGATCTGACGCTTTCCGGCCAGTCCGGGCAAGGGTGCCGCCAGGGGCGAAGTGGCACCCAGGCACGATCATGGGGCACAGGTGGGATGGAATAACCAGGCAGAGAACAGCAACCGAAAGAGCGCGAAGGGTTCAGCGCCGCTGATCCTCAGACCTCCGCCACCGCGTGACAGGAGACTTTTGCATGTCCCGCGGCATGCAGCAATTCGGGCATCACCTTGCCGCACTTTTCCATCGCGATGGGGCAGCGTGGATGAAATGCGCATCCACTTGGCGGATTCAACGGGCTGGGCGGTTCGCCTGCCTGCGCCTCCACCCGACGCTTGGGGTTCTGGATGTCAGGGATCGTCGCAAGCAGCAGCTTTGAATAGGGGTGCTGCGGTGCTGTGAAAAGCTGCTCGACCGGTGCCTGTTCGACAATGCGGCCAAGATACATGACCGCAATATGGTCGGACATGTGGCGTACCACGCTCAGGTCGTGACTGATGAAAAGATAGGTCAGCCCCAGTTCATCCTGCAGCCGTCGCATCAGGTTCAGAATTTGCGCCTGCACCGACACGTCCAGCGCCGAAGTGGGTTCGTCGCAGACCAGCAATTCCGGTTCCGACGCAAGCGCGCGCGCGATGGAAATGCGCTGCCGCTGGCCGCCGGAAAACTCATGCGGGAATTTCTGCGCATCATCGGCACCCAGCCCCACCGTTTCCAGCAGCTCGCGGACCCGCGCCATGGTTTCCTTCTCGGTGTCCCGCAATTTCATCTCGCGAATTGGTTCGGCGATGATATCGCCGACGCGCCAGCGCGGGTTCACGCTGGAATGCGGGTCCTGAAAGATCATCTGGACCCGGATCGGACGTCCCGTCGCCCCGGTGCCAAAGGAAATGTCACCGCGCGTGGTCTTGTAGAGCCCGGTTACCAGTCGGGCGACCGTGGATTTACCGCATCCCGATTCACCGACGATGCTGAAGCAGGTGCCCTTCTCGACCGTGAAGGAAACCTCCGACACCGCCTCGACGAACAGTTTCGGGCGCCGTTCGATCACGCGGTTCAGCCAGGGGGCGGAAACGTCAAAGACCTTGCTGACGCCATCGACGGTCAGCGCGGGAACATATGCAGTCATTGTGTGCCTCCCTGTTGCAGCCAGCATGCAGAACGCGTCACGCCTACCGAGACCAGCGGCGGCGGCGCGGCGCTGCATTTCGGACCGGCATGTGGGCAACGCGGGTGAAAGGCGCAGCCGGTCGGGCGCGCGTTCAGGCGTGGCATCGACCCATCGATCTGTGCCAGAGTCTCAACCCGGTCATGCAGGCTGGGGATCGCTGCCATCAGCCCCTTGGTATAGGGGTGTTGCGGGTTGTGGATCACCTCCGCTACAGGGCCGCTTTCGACCACCCGACCGGAATACATCACACAGACCCGGTCGGCGGTTTCGGCGATCACGCCCATATCATGTGTCACCAGCATGATCCCCACGCCGGTCTCGTCGCATAATTTGCGCAGCAGCGCGGTAATCTGCGCCTGGATGGACACGTCGAGAGCGGTTGTCGGCTCGTCCGCAATGATCAGACGCGGGCCAGCCGCAAGCGCCAATGCAATCACGACCCTCTGGCGCATCCCGCCCGAAAACTGATGCGGATACTGGCGCAGGCGTTCCCTGGGCGCCGGAATACCGACGCTTTGCAAAAGCGCCAGCGCGCGGTCATTTGCCGCCTCCTTTGACATGCCGCTGTGCAGCCGGATGGTTTCAACCAGCTGTTTGCCCACCGTGAACAGCGGGTTGAGCGCGGTCAGCGGGTCCTGAAAAATCGCCCCCATTTCGCGGCCGCGCACCTTGGTCAGTTCCTTTTCCGACAGGGTATCCACGCGCCTGCCACCGACGTGAATCGCGCCGCCGGATATGCGGCCCGGACTTTCCAGCAACCCGAGAACCGCCAACCCGGTGATGGATTTGCCCGCGCCGGATTCACCCACGACACCCAGGATCTCGCCCGGTGCGATCTGCATGGAAACATCGTCGATGGCCAAAAGCGTTCCGCGCCGGGACGGGAATTCAACACTTAACCCCGACACATCCAGCGCGGGGGTTGCCGCCTCGGGCTCTTTGCTTGCCGCAATGGGTTGCGCCATCATTTCAGTCTCCGATCAAAAGGGGAAAGGTGGGCGGAAAGATTTCTTCGACAGGCGGATGGCCCAGGGTCCTTTCGGGGTATTTCGCGATCAGCCCGTCGAATTGTTCCTGCACCTGCCGGCGCGCCGCCTTCATGTCGATCCCGGCCACGTCGCCATCCCGCATGGAAAGGCGGCCATCCACGATGGTGGCGCGGGTGACCCGGCCCGTCGCTCCTAGGATCAGGGTCTGAACCGGATCAATGCGCGGGGCCATATAGCTGTCGGCCATGTCGAAAACCGCGACATCCGCCTTGGCCCCGGCGCGCAGCACGCCAATGTCGTCGCGCTTCAGGCCCTTCGCCCCACCCAGGGTCGCCGCATCGAACATCTGGCCCGAGCTGACAGACTCCAGCCCGTCGTTCAGGCGGCAGGCCATCATGCCCACGGCCATGTTCAGCACCATATCGGGCGGCGCGGTATCGGTGCCCATGGCCACGTTGATGCCCATCTGACGCAATTTGGCAAAGGACCGCAGCGCGCCACCGTGCCGGGCCGACACCAGCGGGCAATGCACCACCGTCACGCCATTGTCGCAATAGCGGTCGAGGTCCTCAGCCGTAGCGACGGTCGCATGCGGCGCCAGCAGCCGCGGCGTCAGGCAGCCCAGCACGTCCAGCCATTCCGGCGCGGTCCTGCCGTGCAGCGCCCGCACCGTCTGCAATTCCATCTGCCCCTGCGCCATGTGCAGGCGCACCGGACAATCCAGGTCATCCGCCGCCGCCATGGTACGTTTCAACAGTTCTTCGGTGCAGGTCTCAACCCGGTCCGGCGCCAGCATCGGCGAAACCAGGTCCCTGCCCTGCATCGCTTCGGCAAAGACAATTGCGTCCTGCAACCCCTGCAACCCGCGCGCCTCGTCAAAGACAGCGCTCAACCGGCCCTGCTGATCCACCGCCATGCCACCCGACCGGTAGGCCGGGCCAAGCCAGACCCGAAGGCCCATCTGCTCTGCCGCATCCGCGGCGGCGGTGAATTCGTCGACCGTTTCGCCCCATGCGCGATAGAACAGCGAGGCAACCGGCGCGGCAGAGGTAATCCCGTTCAGCAGCAATTGCCCGAAGGCAAACCGTTTCTGCGCAACCAATGCGTCGGGTGTGTACATTTCATAGGGGCCACGATCCATGTAGGACAGTGGCCAGACACGGCCCTTGCGCTCACTGGGCCAGTTGTCATGTGCCAGCAGCGTCGTGTCCAGATCGCTCAATGCGTCGAGATCGACAAAGCCCGGAGCGATCAGCGCCGCCCCAATGTCGAACCGCGCCTGCAGCTCGCCCCCGAACCGGCCGCCTGCATGCAGCACCCGGTCGCCCTCGATCACGACCTCGCCGCCCTGCACCAGCCGCCGCCCCGCCGGGGTGTCCACAACCACCCAATCGGCAGTCAGGCTCCACCGGCCTTCAGGCCGCTTGCCAAGGGGAAGGTCGCCAAACCGCATCACGGCGCAGCCATCAGCGTGGCACCGTCGCGGGCGGTGACCTTACCCGCCTTCACCACCAGCTTGCGCGGCGCGTGGCGGACGATGGCATGGGCCACCGCAACCCCTTCGACGATGACCAGATCACCCGGCGCGCCAACTTTCAACGCGCGCCGTTCCATCCCCATCGCCTCGGCCCCGCCACCCGCGCAGACGTCAAGCGCCATGTACATCTCGGCGTCCGAGCGCAGGTTGCTGCGCAAGCCAACGAACTTGGCCCGTTCCAGCATGTCGCCATTGCCATAAGGCCCCCAGGTATCCTGAATCCCGTCATTGCCCGCGCCAAAGCGAATGCCATATTCCGCCATCTGCCTGACCAGAGGTGCGGGGCTGGACGCCGGCGCCGTTGTCATGATGCTCGCTTCCAGCGCCCCAAGGCGTTCCAGCAGCGGATTGACCCGCCCAGCGTCCGCCATCCCGAGACAGAAGGCATGGCTGACGGTCAGCATCCCCTTCATCCCCAGCGCCTCGGCCCGGTCGAGGATCTGTTCCATCGAAAACGCACCCAACTCGCCACGCTCATGCAGGTGAATGTCGATGCCCTTGCCGTGCTTTTCCGCCAGCCCGAAGATCGTATCCAGATGCCCCTTGGGGTCGTGATCGACGCCGCAAGGGTCAAGCCCGCCCATCAGGTCGGCACCCATCTTCATTGCCTCGTCCAGCAGTTCCGCGGTGCCGGGTGCAATCATCAGGCCTGACTGCGGGAAGGCGACAGTCTGAATCTCCACCACATCTGCCAGTTTTTCGGCGGTCTCCATCACCCCTTCCAGCGCCCGCAGACCGCCGGTCGTGTCAACATCCACATGGCTGCGGATCAATGTCGCGCCAAAGCTCGCTGTCTGGAGCGCGTGGCGCATCGACTGCACATGCGGATCAAGGTCAAGGCGCTGCTTCATCTGGCGCTCGTTGTCGATCATCGCCATCAGGTTCCCGCCGCCGACATCGTTGTGATACCAGGGGTAGCCAAGCAGCGACTTGTCGAGATGGGTATGCGCCTCGGTCAGGCCGGGCAGCGCAATGCGCCCGCCTGCGTCCTCGACTGCGGCTCCGGCACCGTCCAGATCGGCACCGATCCCGGCGATGCGCCCGTCCCGGATCAGGATTTCGGTCGGTTGTCCGTCCAGCACACGGACGTTTTTGATCAGCAGATCGCTCATTGTCTTGTTCCTTCAACGTAATTTCGGGTTCAGCGCATCGCGCAGCCAGTCGCCCAGCATGTTGACAGCAACCACAAGGATGCAAAGCTGGATCGACGGGAAGAGCACAATCCACCAGGAGCCGGAGAACAGGTACTGGTTGCCAACCCGGATCAGCGTGCCCAGCGACGGCTGGTTCGGCGGCATGCCGACGCCGAGGAAAGACAGCGTTGCCTCGATCAGGATGGCGAGGCCGAAGTTCAGCGTGGCCGCAACGAATATCGGTGTCAGCGTGTTGGGCAGGATGTGCTTCAGCATCAGCCGTCGCGCGGGTGTGCCGACCAGCCGCGAGGCCATGACATATTCCTTGCGGCGCTCCACCATGGTCTGCGCCCGCACCACGCGGGCATATTGCACCCAGGAATACATCGCGATGGCCATCACCAGAACCGCAGCCACGCCAGCCTCGCGCCAGGCCGGTGACAGGAACTGCTGCGCCACGGAACTGACAAGGATTGCCACCAGCACGATCGGAATTGACAGCAACACGTCGCCGATCCGCATCAGCACATTGTCAATCCAGCCGCCGTAATACCCCGCCATCAATCCCAGGCCGATGCCAACCACCAGCGATACCGCCACCGAGGCGATGCCGATGATGATGGAAATGCGCGTGCCGTAAAGAATGCCGGACAGGATGTCGCGCCCCTGCACATCCGTGCCCAAAAGATACGGCATTTGCCCGCCCTCCATCCAGATCGGAGGCAGCTCGGCGTTCCACAGCTCAAGTGCCGCCAGATCATAGGGGTTCTGCGGGGACAGCAGCGGTGCCAGAAACGCGGTCAGGATTACCAGTACCAGCACGATGGCGGCACCAACGGCGGATTTATGCGACTTGAACGACCACCATAGATCGCTGTCAAAGAACCGTTCGGCGCGCGAGGGCACCTTGGTATCGGTCTGATCGGTCATGCGTCGGCTCCTTTCAGGCGCGGGTCGATCACGGCATAGGTCATGTCGACGATGGCATTCAGCGCGACAAAGATCAGGGCAACGATGCAGAGGTACGCGGCCATGATCGGCACATCGACAAAAGTGACAGCCTGGATGAACAGCAGGCCCATGCCCGGCCACTGGAAGACCGTCTCGGTTACCAGCGCAAAGGCGATCAGCCCGCCGATCTGCATGGCTGTCATCGTGACAACCGGCATCAGGCAGTTGCGCAGCGCGTGGCGAAAGTGGATCGACCGGGCGGGTATGCCGCGCGACCGCGCGAACTTGATGAAATCGGATCGCAACACTTCCAGCATCTCGGCGCGCACAAGCCGCATCACCAGGGTGATCTGGAACAGTGAAAGCGACAATGCGGGCAAGATGATGGACATGCGCCCCGACGGCGTTAACAGGCCGGTGGTCCACCAGCCCAGATCAACGGTTTCGCCCCGGCCGAATGCCGGAAACCAGCCCAGCCAGACCGAAAACACCAGGATCAGCCCGATCCCCACCACAAAGCTGGGCAGCGACACGCCGATGATCGAGGTGAACTGCATCGCCTCGGCGTACCAGGTCTGTCGCCTGATCGCCGTAATCACGCCCATCGGCACGCCGACAACCAGCGAAATCAAGGTCGCCACCAGCACCAGTTCAAAGGTGGCCGGGAAGCGTTCGCCGATCATGGCCAGAACGTCCTGCTGATTGCGAAAGGAGATGCCGAAATCGCCCTGCGCCGCACGCCCGACGAACTTGGCATATTGCACGAGGAACGGGTCATCCAGCCCAAGCCTTTCGCGCAGATCGTCGCGTTGCGCCTGCGTCGCCTGTTCGTTCAGCATCTGGTCGACCGGATCACCGACGGCGGTGAAAATGACAAAGGCCAGAAACGTGACGGACAGCATGACAAAGACGGCATTGGCGAGGCGTTTGATGATGAATGCCAGCATTGTGATGGTCTCCGGTTCAGGTGCAAAAACGGGGCGACGACGATGCGCCGCCCCAGTCAGGGAGATTACTTGGTGACGTACCACATCCGTGGTTTGTTGTCGGGGAACTGCGGGAAATCGCTGAAGCCCTTTGACACCGCCCAGGCCATCGGCTGCTGGTGCATCGGCATCATGATGATCTCGTCCTTGGCGATCTTCAGCGCATCGGTTTCCATCTGGAGCCGGGTGTCACGGTCCAGTTCCACCGCTGCGGATTGGGTCAGCTTGTCCAGTTCGGGATAGGACCAGTCGCCCCAGTTGAACACGCCCGAGTTGCCGTCCTTTGAATGCAGCATCTGAACGAGGATCGAATAGGTATCCAGCATCGGCAAAGTTGCCCAGCCGATGGTGTAGACATCTGCCTTGCCGTTCGCGCGTTTCGGCGTCTGCTTGGCGGTCGGCCCGATATCAAGCTTGGGCGTGAGCCCGATACGAGACCACATCGAAGCAATCGCCTGGCAGAACTGCTCTTCGTTCACATAGCTTTCATTGGTGCAGACAAAGTCGAACTCGAACCCCTCGGCAAAACCCGCCTCGGCCAGCAGCGCCCTGGCCTTTTCGGGGTCATAGGCGACGGGAACGTCCAGCGCCTCGGAATAGCCGGGGATAGAAGGCGCAACCAGCGTACCGGCATTGCGTGACTTGCCTCGCATGACCTTGTCACGGATCAGCTCCATGTCCACGGCCATCTGCATCGCCTGGCGCACCCGCAGATCGTTCATCGGGTTTGTGCCGCCGGCCACCAGCGCGTCACGCCGGTTGAAGCCCAGCATCACGGTGCGCAGGTCGGTGCGCTCAAGCACCGTCAGATTGTCCGCCTGCTCAAGGCGCGGCAGATCCTGCACCGGGGCGCTGTCGACAAAATCGACTTCGCCTGACAACAGCGCCGCAACCCGGGTCGCCGCGGAAGAGATCGGCTGGAACTCGATCCGTGTCAGGTTATGCGCGGGATCGTCCCACCAATCGCCGTTGACGGTCAGCACGGTCTGGGCCTCCGGAGTGCGGGATTCCAGCTGGAACGGGCCGGTGCCATTGGTGTTGAAAGTGGCATAACCTTCGACGCCCGCGCTCACATCGGTGGGCTTTTCGGCGTTGTTGGCAACCAGCCAGCCTTTGTCAAAGATGTGGATGTTTGTCAGGTCGTTCAGCAACAGCGGATAGGCGCCGGTCAACTCGATGTCGATGGTGTGGTCATCGACCACCGTGGCGCTCTTGTAGGCCGGCAGGTTCCCCTTGAGCGGCGATGTCTCGTCACTCACCCGCTCCAGCGAGGCCAGAACATCTTCGGCGGTGAAATCGGCACCGTCGTGGAATTTGACACCCTGGCGCAGGGTAAAGCGCCAAGTGGTGGGGGAAACGATTTCCCATTCGGTTGCCAGTGCCGGTTCGATCTCCAGATCCCGGTTATAGCGTACCAGGCCTTCGTAAATGTGGTTCAGGAAGTTGATCGTATAGCTGTCGCCGTAGGAATACGGATCAAGCGAGACGATATCGCGGGGTGCGCCCCAGCGGATCGTTTCGGCGCTGGCAGCACCGGCCAGCAAGGCTGCGGCGGCCCCGCAGATGGCCGCGCGCCGGATGGTTTGAAGTCGTTTCATCGTGTTTCTCCCAGTTTTTTGCATACGGTCACTTGATCAATTGTATACATTTTATGTCGGACTTTTCTGTAGTGACGTCGAATTTCCCTTGGAAAACTGGGAGATTCTCCGCCATGCAGCAATTTATTTCCCGAAAGCTAGCGAGAAAATTCCGTTATGACTACAAAAAAGTTAATTATTGTATTCAATCATTGTATCCAATAGGATGAATGCACTAACCGCTGACTTCCGAAGGCGATATGGTATAGGTCCGACATGTATAAATCCGCGACACGCAGCTTTCCGGTCTATGATTCGCTCCGGCAGGCAATCATCGAACAGGCGCTCAAGCCCGGCGTGAAACTGCCCGAGGATTCGATTGGCGAAACCTTCGGCGTCAGCCGCACAACCGTGCGCAATGCGCTGGTCCGGCTCGATGCCGAGGGGCTGGTCGATCTGCAGCCCAATCGGGGCGCCTCGGTCGCGGTGCCTACCATCGAAGAAGCACACGACATCTTCGAAATGCGGCAATGCCTTGAACGCGAAGTGATGCAGCGGCTCTGCGCGATGGACCCAAAGCCCATCGTCAAGGCGCTCAGGGCGCATCTGGCCGAGGAAAACAAATATCTCCACGTGGACACCACACGGTCGATCCGGCTGGCAGGTGAATTCCACATCCTGCTGGCAGAGCTGACCGGCTCCAAGATCCTCGCGAACTACGTCAACGAGATCGTATCGCGCTGTTCGCTGATAATGGCGCGTTTCGCCCAGGCGCATTCAGCGAAATGCGGGCTGGATGAACACACAGAGATCATCGCCGCCATAGCGGACAGGGATGCCGAACGCGCCATAGCCCGGATGCACCGGCACCTGCACGGCGTACAGGACCGCGCCCTGCTCAAACCCGACGACGCGGAAAAGAACAACGTGAGCGATATCCTCGCCCGCTATGTCACCCCGAACGACTGAGCTGCCGCGCGCCTCTTGCCGTTTTCAACATTCGAGATGCCCATGAACCGCACTGCCCCAGTTTCCGACCGTTTCGATTTTGCCGAACTCGGTGCCCGCGACCGCTACAAGCTGCTGATCGGATCGGTGGTGCCGCGCCCCATCGCATGGGTGACGACGGTGGATGAACAGGGCCGCCCCAACGCCGCACCCTTCAGCTTTTTCAACTGCCTGTCGTCGGATCCGGCGATCCTCGCGCTTGGCGTGGAAAACCACTCCGACATGCGGTTCAAGGACACCGGTCACAACATCCGCGTCACTGAGGAATTCACCGTCAATATCGTCGGCTTCGACAACCTGGATGCAATGAATGTGACCGCCGTGCCCTTCGGCGCAGGCGTGAACGAGCTGGAGATGGCGGGGCTGACAATGATCCCGGGCGAATTCGTCTCCTCTCCGCAGATCGCCGAAGCGCCGGTGCGGTTCGAATGCAAACGCCATGTGACGCTCAACATCGGCAAATCGCGGGAAATCATTCTGGGCGAAGTGCTGGCGATGCACGCAAGGCCCGGTCTCGTGAATGACCGTTTTCATGTCGATGCAGCGGCCCTCGACGCTTTGGGGCGCATGGGCGGTCATGGCTATTGCCGTTCCAATGCGACCTTCGATCTTCCGACCATGTCCGAGACGGAATGGAACAGCCGTCAGCACCAGAAAACCGCTGGCAGGTAAGCGCGAAGCTACGACGGAAAAGCTGATCCCGGGCGGACGTGCTGTTCAATTGCAGGACACCATCGGGCTGGCTTCCGCCGAATACGCAACTTCGGCCCTGAACGGATACCCACGGGAAACGAACGTCTTCTAAGGAAACCTTGGACCAGACAAATGCACCAATAGGTCGCGGCAAAAGCAAAAAGCAGGGCCGCTGTCACGCATCACCCTTCAAGGGACTTTCCCGCTCCTTTTCAGGCCGGGCACCCCGGGTTTCCCTTTCTCCGCCTCCTGTGTTGCATAGTGGCAGGATGTGCGGTTGGGTTTATACAGGTCGCAGGTGCTCATCCCCCTGACAGAACTTTCAAAAGCCACACCAGCACGTCCGATGAGCCCCTGACCGCAAAAGATGAACGGACAGATAGTTTGCCAGACTGGGAACCAGACATTCGTACGTTGAGGTGTTTCATTACCGTCGCTGAAGAGCGGAACATCACGCGCGCCGCCCGACGCCTCAACATTGCGCAACCGGCGCTCAGCCGGAAGATCGCCAATCTCGAACACGATCTGAATCTCGCGCTTTTCGAACGTTCGGTCAGGGGGGTCGAGGTGACACCGGCAGGGAAAATCCTGCTGGATCGTGCCTATACGCTCTTCGGGCAGCTCGCCCAGACCTATCACGACGTCACCGCCAGTTCCGAACGGCCGGTCGGCACGGTCGTCATCGGCATGCCCCCGACCCCGGGCGAATTCATCGCGCCGCCCTTGCTGCGCCGCGTCACAGCGCGTTTTCCGGACATTGAACTGCGATTCAAGGAAGGCTTCAGCCGCGATCTGGAGGATTGGCTGCTCACCGGTCAGATCAGTCTGGCTGTCATGCACAACCCGCCGGACCGCGCGGATATCACCGCCCAGGAATTGCTGATCGAAAAGCTTCACCTGATCGGGCAGACGGGATCGCTCGACAAGCCCTTTTACACGCTTGCAGAAGCCGCATCATTGCCGCTGATCATGCCATCTCGTTCCAACTATCTGCGATTGCTGGCCGATCAACACGCGGAAAAGATCGGTCGCAAGTTGAACGTCACCCAAAGGGTCGATGGCGTCTGGCATCTGAAAGCACTGGTCCGGGACGGGCATGGCTTCACGCTTCTGACGTTCGGCGGTGTTCTTACCGAATTCCACCTGGGGACGTTGATTGCCGTTCCGATCGTCGAACCGGAAGTTCAGTGGCGGCTTTGCACCGCGATCAAATCCGACCAGCGGCAGAATATGGCGATCAAGGCAGTTGAAACCGTCATCGCGGAAATCGTCGGGGAATTGGTGGAGCGCAACATCTGGCACTAGCCATACCCTGACAGCATGAAAGTCATGTTAATCTAGCATTTTTCGCATGCCTTCCGTTCTGGCAGTCATTTACCGGTACAGCGATTGGAGGAATCGCTGAAATGGGAGGAGACTGCATGAGAACCCTGATTTCCGCGACAATTGTGGCGACTGCTCTGGCCAGCGCCGCATGTGCCGATACTTTCAAGTGGATCACCTACAAGCCGCAAGGCGCGGGTGATGCACAGGCGATCACAACACAATGGTTTGCCGATCAGTTCGCAGAGCGGACCGGCGGCAAGCATCAAATCGACATCTTCTGGGGCGGTTCCGTTGCAAAGGCCCGCGAGATCCCCGAGGCGCTGGCCGCAGGCGTGGGCGACTTCGGCGATGTGATCACGCCCTATTTTCCGGACCTTCTGCCGCTGAACAACGCCGTCGGCTTCTACATCCCGCAGCCGATGAAGACCCAGGGCGTGGGTGAAGCGATGGCGTCCTGGCACAAGGACTATCCACAATTCGGTCAGGAGCTTGCACAGCAAAATCTTCACGCTGTCGGCTTTCGGCCCCTTGAGAACTACGGCCTGCTCTGCACCAAGCCGGTCCGTTCGATTGACGATATGGCCGGTCTGCGGATCCGCTCTTACGGCTTTGCCTATCCCGCGCTGATCGAGGCGATGGGGGCGACGCCGGTGTCAATCTCGACCTCCGATTCATATGAGGCCCTGCAGCGTTCCGTGATCGACTGCACGCCGATCGGACCCGCCCTGGCGCGCGGCTGGAAATATGACGAGGTGGCCAAATATTACATCGAAGTGCCCTTCGGTGCCTCGTTCGGCCATATCATCGCGATGAACCTCGACAGCTACAACGCGCTGGACGCGGAAACCCGCGCCGTGGTCGATCAGCTCGGGCATGATTACCTGTTGGAATACAGCCGCATGCTGGATGAGGATGACGCGCGGGTGCGCGAGCTCTGGCAGGGCGATCTGGGCGTGGAAGTGATCGACTTCCCGGCGGGCGAGCTTGAAGCGCTGGTTGCCGACGACAAGGTCCAGGCGGTCCGTAACGAATGGATCGAAAAGGCCAAGGCCCTGGACCTTCCAGTCGATGACATCGTCGCCAAGCTGACATTCTGAACGTCGCATATTGGCGCGGGCCGCGCCCGCGCCAATGTCGCAGGAGAATTCCGATGCAATATACAATGAAACTGCGCGCCGGTTTCGGCCGTGTGCTGAACCTCTGTGGGCTGCTGGCGGGCATCACACTTATGGCGGTGATGGTTCTGGTCGTTGCGAATGCGCTGCTGCGGTACCTGTTCAATACGCCTGTTGCGGGCACGCTGGAACTGACCGAGGGCGCGCTTCCGATCATCGTGTTCCTGTCGCTTGCCATGACGCAATACGAGGGCGGGCACATCAAGGTCGTGCTGCTGACCCGAACCCTGCCACAAGGCCTGCGCCGCGCCGCCGTCGTTCTGGCAATGCTGGCCGGGGCCGGGTTGTTTGCCTGGGCAACCTATGCGGGCTGGAAGCTGGCTGCGAAATCCTTTGCCATCGGCGAAATCGAGCGTGGTTCGATCCGTTATCCGCTCTGGCCGGTCAAGGGCGCAATCGCCTTTGGCATGGCGCTTCTCACCATCCAATTCTTGATTGACGCGGTTCTGGCCGCGCTTGGCGGGGCGCTGCCCGATGCCGAACCGGAGGAAATCGAATGAGCAATCTGGTTATCGGCCTTATCGGGACGCTGGGCCTTTTTGCCGGCATCCTGCTCGGCATCAATGTGATGGTGGTCCTCGGCCTTGTCGGGGCGCTTGGCCTCGCCGCGCTGGTCGGGTTCCACGCCGCCACGGCGTTGCTCTCGACGGTATTCTTCGACACCACACACTCGTTCCATTTCTCGGTGATCCCGCTGTTCCTGCTGATGGGCTTTTTCGCCATGCGGGCGGGGCTGGGCGAGGACTTGTTCGAAGCCGCGTCGAAATGGCTGGGCGGGCTGCGCGGCGGGCTGGCGATTTCGACAACGCTGGGCGCCGCCGCCTTTGGTGCGGCATCGGGCTCCTCGGTCGGCACCGCGACCGTCTTTACCAAACTTGCACTGCCGCAGATGCTGAATCGCGGCTATGACAAAAGCCTTGCCTCGGCGTCGATTGCCATTGCCGGCACGCTTGCGGTGATGATCCCGCCCTCCGCGCTGGTTGTCGTTTACGGCATCCTCACCGACAGTTCCATCGGCGCGCTGCTGATTGCGGGTTTCATCCCGGGCATTCTCTTTGCCCTGATCCTCTGCGTGGCGATCTGGGTGCGGGTGCGGATGAACCCCGAACTTGCCCCGATGGAAACCACGACCTATTCGCTGCGCGAAAAGGTCCTGTCGCTGCGCATGGCAGGCCCGCTGGTGCTGATCATCGCGGCCATCGTCTCGGGCCTTTACCTTGGCATCTTCACACCGACCGAAGCGGGCGGGATCGGCGCGATGCTGACGCTGATCCTGGCGCTCATCCGACATCGCGGGTTCAAGGGCATCGCGCTTAAGGACACGCTGATGGAGACGATGCGGACAACCGCGATGATCTTTGCCATCCTGATGTGTGCGCTGGTCTTTTCAAAGTTCCTCGCGCTCTCGGGTGTCACCAACAGTGTCGGCGGCTTCCTGACCGGGCTTGAGGTCAACCGCTGGATCATCGTTGCGCTGGTCGCGATGATCTATCTCGCCCTGGGCATGCTGATGGATGCGCCTGCGCTGCTGGCGATCACATTGCCGATCACCCATCCGGTCATGATGAACCTGGGTTTCGATCCGGTCTGGTTCGGCATCTTCGTGGTGCTGCTGGTGGAAATCGGCGCGGTCACGCCACCGGTGGGCATCAACTGCTTCGTGGTGCAATCTGCCTCGAATGGCCGGGTCCAGCTCGAAGACGTGTTCCGCGGCCTGCTGCCCTTCGTGATCGCGGGCCTGGTGATGCTGGTGCTGCTCTGCGCCTTTCCGCAAATCGCGCTCTTCCTGCCGGAGCGTATGCAATGACGGAGCTGCGCAGATTCTGGGAGGACCCGGCGGTTGCCGTCGTTCTGCGCAGCACCGAAACCTCGCCCTTCGGACGCAAGGTCCGCATGGCGCTGATCGCCCTCGGGCTGGACGCGCGGATCCGGCTGGAGCCTGCCGACACGCTGGCCGAAACCGATTGTCTGCGCCTGCAGAATCCACTGGGTAAAATGCCCTGTCTCCTGATCGGAGAGGAGGCCTTTTTCGACAGCCATGTCATCCTTGAGATGCTCGATGCGCTCACAGGCGGCGGTCGGCTGATGCCCCGTGAGGGGCCCGAACGGTTTCGCGTTCTAACCCGGGCGCGGCTGGCGGACGGGATCACCGACGCGGCACTTCTGGTCACCTATGAAGGCCGCTTTCGCGGGCCGGATCAGGCCTCCGAACGCTGGCTGGCCCATCAGAAGGGCAAGATGACCCGCGCCCTTGCTGCTTTTGAAAACGATCTGCCGGATCCCGCCCGTGCGGAGCTGGTCCAGATCACCCTTGCCGCCGCGCTTGGCTATCTGAACTGGCGGCGGCCCCTCGCCTGGCAGGATGCCCATCCAAAACTCGACAAATGGTTGCAGGAATTCGCCCGCAATCACCCCTGCTGGACAAGAACCGAAAGGAAACAGGAATGAGCCTCTGGCCCGACCAACGCCTACCCGCACCAGACCCCACAACCTACAACGCCCGGCAGCAGGAAATTCATGATGCCATCGCCAGCGGCCCGCGCGGCGGGGTCCGCGGTCCGCTGGCCGTTTGGCTGCACCGCCCCGAACTGGCGGCCAGGGCGCAGGATCTCGGTCGCTACTGTCGTTACGACACGGTGCTCGACCCCAGGCTTTCCGAACTCGCGATCCTTGTGACGGGCCGGGTGTTCGGCTCGGAATACGAATGGCAGATCCACAAGGGGCACGCGCTGCAAGCCGGCCTTTCCCCCCGCATCATCGAGGACATCCGGCAAAACCGCCGCCCCGATTTCGACGATCCGGCAGAGGCCGTGGTCTATGACGTCTCGCGGGCCGCGCATGAAACACGCAATGTCGATGACGCGCTCTATGCCCGCGCGACAGAGGTTCTGGGCACGCAGGCGCTCGTCGATCTCGTGGGGATGCTTGGCTATTACACGCTGATTTCGCTGACCATCAACATCTTCAAAGTGCCCCCGATGGGGGACAACCCGGCCCCGGAGCTTTCCAATGAATGAACGTCCCCTGACCTGGAAACGCTATCCACGCACGACCCGCGCAGAATTGCCCGGGGGCGCGACGGATTGCCATTGCCACGTCTTCGGCCCCCGCGACCAGTTCCCCTATTGCGAGGCCAACAGCTACAAGCCTGCCGACGCGCCGAAGGAAGCCCTGTTCGCGCTGCACGACCAGATGGGGATCGACCGCTGCGTGATTGTGCAATCTGCGGTGCACGGGAATGACAACACGGTGGTCGTGGATGCCATGCAGGCCCGCCCCGGCCGCTATCTGGGCATCGCGCTGGCACCTCCGGATGTCAGCGACGCGGCATTGGACAAGCTGGCAGACCAGGGCTTTCGCGGCATGCGGTTCAACTACATGGCGCATCTCGCGCCGGGCGCCAGCCCCGAGGAGCTGCGCGCACTTGCGCCGCGTCTTGCCGATCGTGGCATGCATCTTCAGGTGCATATGGGCCCCGGCCTGATCGAAACCCTGTCGCCGCTGCTGGCCGATCTGCCCGTAACTGTCGTCGTCGATCACTTCGGCCGGGTGGATGCCGCGCTCGGTGTCAACCAGCCACCGTTCCAGACGTTGCTGCGCCTGCTCGATCACGACAACCTTTGGTGCAAGGTATCGGGCTGCGAACGCGCCTCGCGCCAGGATCCGCCCTATGCGGATGCGGTGGCGTTTGCCCGCACCATCGTCGAACGCTTCGGCGACAGGGTGGTCTGGGGCACGGACTGGCCGCACCCCAACTACCGCAGCGACCCGCCGGATGACGGAGACCTGTTCGACCTGCTGCCGCAGATCGCACCCGATGCCTGCGCGCTTCAGGCGCTGCTGGTCGATAACCCGACAAAACTTTACCGCTTTGAGGAGAGCTGACATGACCGGACGTCTGGAAGGCAAAATCGCAATCGTGACCGGGGCCGGCTGTGTCGGGCCGGGCTGGGGCAACGGCCGCGCTACCTGCGTGCGCTTTGCCGAAGAAGGTGCCAGGATCTTTGCCGTCGATCTGCGCGCCGACACGATGGAAGAAACGCTTGAGCGGGTGCGCGCCGCCGGGGGAGAGATCGAACCCTACCTCTGCGACGTGACCGACAGCGCGGCGGTCGAGGCGATGGTTGCCGCCTGCATCGAAAGGTTCGGCACCGTCGACATCCTCGTCAACAACGTCGGCGGCTCGGCCAAGGGCGGCGCGACCGACCTGGACGAGGCCGGCTGGGACCGTCAGATGGATTTCAATCTCAAGAGCGTCTACCTGACCTGCCGCGCGGTGCTGCCGCATATGGCTGAGAAAGGCGCCGGGGCCATCGTCAATACCTCCTCGACCTCGGGCACCCGCTTTACCGGCTCGCCGCAGATCGCCTATGCCTCGGCCAAGGCCGCGATCATCCATTTCTCCAAGGTGACAGCGGTGGAATTCGCGCCAAAGGGTGTGCGGGTCAACACCGTGGTCCCCGGTCAGCTGCACACACCGATGGTCGAGACACGGCTGGCGGGGCAGCGCACGGGGGGCAACGTCGACGCATTGCTGCAATCGCGCGTCCGGCGGATTCCGCTGGGCTGGATGGGTGATGGCCGCGACACAGCGAATGCCGCGCTTTTCCTCTGCTCGGAAGAGGCACGCTTCGTCACCGGCACCGAGATCGTGGTCGACGGCGGCATGAGCGCACGCTGCGACTGACAAGAGGCCTGTCGCAAACTCCGTCCCCAACTGTCAGATCAAACGCTGTTCTGGTTGCGCGTGCTGGCAGATGACAGGAGCAAACCGTGTCAATTTCATTTTAGGGAGCGCATTTTCCGAAAGACGTGAACTTGCAACGCGGTTTTCGTCTACTTGCGCTACGGAGTTTCATATCGGGATCTGGAGGAGTTCCTTGCCGAAGGCCTGAGCGGTCGGCAAGAGCGGCACCGGGATCGGCAGCGCTTTGGCCGTCCGCAGCACGAAAAGCCACAATGATTTTCTGACTGAGAGGCCCGGCGTGTGCTTCATCGCGTTCGAGGGTCCTCCACGGCAAAGAGAAGGGACCCTCGGAGCCTATAAGTAATTAGCATAACGGCCTTCCGCGGCATGGCAGTACCAATATGAAAACACGCAGAAACTGGCCGGACCGGGAGGGAGACCGGAACGGACCCGCTCGAAGAAGGCGTGTAAAAGGGAGGAATTTCCATGCGAGTTATCGTATCTATTGCTGCTGCCCTCGGGATTTCCGTGCTGGCCACATCAGGGGTCGCAGGTGAATGGCCCGAACGCCCCGTCACTTTGATTGTTCCCTATGGCGCCGGTGGGGCGACCGACAGGATTGCGCGTCTTGCGGCTGACCGCCTGTCGACGGAATACGGACAGCCCGTCATCGTCGAAAACAAACCCGGTGCGGGCGGGTCCCTTGGGACCATGCTTGCGGCAAACGCGGAGAATGACGGATACACGCTGCTTTTCGCCAACAATTCCACACATGTCATCCAGCCGCTGATCAACCCCAACCTGCAATACGACCCCGTCGCGGATTTCGAGCCGGTCGCCAGCCTGACCGATGCGTCGGTCTTCGTCGGCACCTCGAAGGGCCTCGGGTTCGAAAACCTCGGCGATCTGGTCGACCATCTGCGCGAGACGGAAGGCACCACCTACGGTTCTACCGGGATCGGGTCGATGGCCCAGTTCACCACACTTCTGTTTCTGGATGCGGTCAAAGGTCAGGGCAAGCATATCCCCTACAACGACACGAACGAGGCGATGGCGGCGGTCATGTCGGGTGAGATCGACATGCTGATGGCGCCCAATATCCTGCAACAATACGGTCAGGATACGCTCGATGTTCTTGCCGTCCTGTCAGCAGAGCGCCATCCCAAGGCCCCCGACGTCCCGACCGCGGCGGAAGCCGGTTTCGACGTGGAAGTTGTGGGCTGGTTCGGCGTTTTCGTGCCCGATGGGACACCCGATGACATCGTGCAAAAGCTCTCTGCCTCGATGGAGCAGGTCGTTGCAGATGCGCAATTCCGCGAAACCGCCCTGCTGACCGGGCTGTTCCCCAAATACCGGGACAATGCGACACTCAGGCAGACCATCCAGGACCATTCCAAGCTGTTCCGCAACATCGGGGAAAGCGCCGGTATCGAACTGCAGTGAACCGTCACGGGCTGTTCGCCACAGGGCGGCCCGATTTCGTTTCATACCTCTTCACCGGAGACTGTCGTGGCTCAATTCTTTCCCCGAACCCGCTTTCTGTACAGGCTGACATCGCGCGGCAGCCTGAGCGGCCTGACCCTGATCGCCGTGTCCGCTGTCGTCATCCTCGAAGCGTCCCGTATGCCCTTTGGCAGCACCAGCCAGATGGGGCCGGGCTATTTCCCCACCGCCCTCGGCGTCATCCTGTCCGTCTTCGGCCTCGTCCTCCTGGTCGAGGGCTGGCGGACACCCGAAGCCCGCGTGACACCAGGCCCGCTCGGCCCTCCTGCCCTTCTGCTGACGGCTATCGTCGCCTTCGCGGTCCTCTATGAGATCGTCGGAGGGATCATCGCTATCATCGTCGTGACTCTGATCGCGGCCATGGCAGAGCCGGGCCGGAAAATGGTCGAATGGGTGCTGTTGCCCCTGGCGATCTGTTTCGGGATATGGCTGATCTTTGGCCTGGCTCTTGATTTGCAGTTCAAGTTCCTGCCGCCGGGATTGATGCGATGATCGACAACCTGATCCTCGGCGCGCAGGTTGCCCTTTCAACGCAGACCTTCCTGTTTTGCCTGCTGGGCGTTTCGGTCGGTATGTTCATCGGTGTTCTGCCGGGCATCGGCCCGATGGCGGCGATTTCGATGCTGCTGCCGCTGACCTATTACGTCTCCCCGACAGATGCGATCGTTATGCTCGCGGGCATTTACTACGGAGCGCAATATGGCGGTTCCGTGGCCTCGATTCTAGCGCGGATGCCGGGGACAGCGTCCTCGGCCGTTGTCTGTCTGGACGGCTACGAGATGACCCGCAACGGCCGTGCCGGCGTTGCCCTGTTCATTTCCGCTGTCGCCTCCTTCATCGGTGGCAGCATCGGCATCCTGATCATGACCGGGTTCGCGCCACAGATTTCCCAGATCGCGCTGCGCTTCGGCTCGCCGGAATTCTTCATGCTGATGGCCCTGGGGTTGATCGCGGCGGCAACATTGTCAGAAGGATCCGCGATCCGCAGCCTCGCCATGGTGGTTGTCGGGATCGTCATCGGGATTGTCGGGCTTGACCTGACCTCGGGCACCATGCGTTTCACCTACGGCCAGATGGAGCTGATGGATGGCGTGAGCCTTGTCGCCTCGGCCATGGGTCTGTTCGGCCTGTCGGAAGTGCTGTCCAATATCGGCCGCAAGGAAAACCGCATCGCAACGGCCAAAGTGTCGTTCCGCTCGATGATCCCGACGCGGACGGAATTCCGGGACGCGCTTCCGGCGATCCTGCGCGGCTCTGCCATCGGCAGCTTCTTCGGTGCCCTGCCCGGCACCGGATCGACCATCGCGTCGTTCTTTTCCTACGCGGTCGAGAACAAATCCTCCCGCAACCGGAAAAACATGGGCAAGGGCGCGGTCGAGGGCGTCGCCGGGCCGGAAGCGGCCAACAACTCGGCCGCGCAGACCGCCTTTATCCCGACCCTGACCCTGGGCGTGCCGGGCGATGCGGTCATGGCGCTTTTGCTGGGCGCAATGATTGTCCATGGCGTCGCACCCGGTCCGCGCATGATCACCACCGAGCCCGAGATGTTCTGGGGTCTTGTCATGAGCTTCTGGCTTGGCAACTTCATCCTGCTGATCTTCAACATCCCGCTGATCGGCTTGTGGGTGTCGATGCTGCGCATACCCTACCGTCTGCTCTATCCGATGATCATCGTTCTCATCCTCATCGGAACCTATTCCATACGGAACTCGGTTTTCGACGTATATCAATTGCTGGCCTTCGGCATGGTCGGCTGGGTGATGCGCCTGCTGGCCCTGCCCGCACCGCCGCTGGTGCTGGGCCTTGTGCTGGGGCCGATGTTGGAGGAAAACTTCCGGCGTTCCCTTTCCCTGTCGGACGGCAGTTTCGCCATCTTTGTCGAGCGTCCGATCAGCCTGACACTGTTGCTGCTGATTATCGGAGTGGTGCTGCTGCAATCGGGCATGGCATTGATCCAGGCACGGCAAGCTTTGAAACGGGACCGTTCATGAACCGCCGTCAGTCTCGAACTGTGGCTTTGAAAGGATCTGCCATGCGAGGAAAACAGCCCTTCAAACGCCACCATTTCCCTTCTGTCATCATCCTGTGTGCGGTCCGAAGACACCGCGCGGCACCCCATGCTGCGCATACCAGACCTCCTCGGGCTGAACATCCACCACGCGCTCAGCCCCTGCGAAAGCGACGGCACGGGCCGGGGACCAATCGACGCTCGCCCTGCCGGTCAGAAAGATCGCCTCGCCACTGGCAAAATCCGGGATCAACAGCCCCGCGCGGCCCGAAACCTCGATGTTGCCCAGCGTGTTGTAGTAGCGGTTGCCGGCATAATCCGGAAAAGAAAGCGAGCCGTCTGCATTCTGGCGCAGGACGCCGGGCACCCCGCCCCGATGGGACACATCCGCCCCGTCAGTTGCATGGGTCGCGATGAAGAACGTATCCGCTTGCGAGATGATCCGATGCGCGCGTGCGTCGCCAATGGCAACAGGCTTGCCTTCCGCAAGCGGTACTGGCGCGGCGGGCGGGCAGATGTCGCGCATCCGGATGTATTGCGGACAATTGCCGTAGCATTGTTCGACCGCGATCGACAGAATAACCTCTGTCGCTGAGACGACAGTGCCATTCACGCGATTGCGCCGCCGGGTTGCGAAGTCCAGCCCAAGCACCGCCGCCTTGCTGCCGGACCGCAGATCAAGGCCGAGCAGTTCGGCAAGCACCGGGCGGCCGCGGGCCGTCAGCCGGTTGCGGGTCACCTGTGCTCCCGCTGGCAGCGGGCAGACCGTGGCCCACGGCCTTCCCCGCATGTCCTGCAGACCGACAAACAGCACAGGCAGGCTTTCGAAAAAAGGCTGCAGCAGCAGGGGTATCTCCGGCCGGATCGCGCGGGCGGCGCGTTGGCGCCAATCCGACGGAACACCAGCGCGATCCTGCACCGCGCGTTCTCCGGCGTGAAAAACGGAACCGGTCATGGCTCAAAGACCAAGAGCGGACAGGCCCGGGTGATCGTCAGGCCGACGGCCCAGCGGCCAATGAAATTTACGCTCATCCTCACGGATCGGTTGCTCGTTGATGCTGGCATGACGCTGCGCCATCAGGCCATCCGCCGCGAACGCCCAGTTCTCGTTGCCATAGGCCCGGAACCATTGCCCGCTGTCGTCGCGGTATTCATAGGCGTAGCGCACGGCGATGCGGTTGCCCGCGAAAGCCCAAAGTTCCTTTATCAGGCGATACTCCAGTTCGCGCGCCCATTTACGGGTCAGGAAAGCCTCGATCTCGGCGCGGCCCACCGGGAATTCGACGCGGTTGCGCCAGCGGCTGCCCTGCGTATAGGCCAGCGCCACCCTGGCCGGGTCGCGGGAATTCCAGCCGTCCTCGGCCAGGCGGATCTTTTCACGGGCGCTGTCTTCGGTGAATGGGGGAAGCGGGGGACGGGTCATCGCTGCATCCTTTGCGGTCAGGGGCGGGTATCAAGGGCGGGCGGCCGGGACAGGGCCCGGCCACCACGCCAGGTCATGCGGCGAGAACGCCAGCATCGACCACGGGGAAGTCGATCTCGGTCTGGGCCAGTTCGTTGAGATAGTTGGTCCAGATATTCAGCGCGACATGCTGCACGATCTCGATGATCTGGCCGTCGTCGTAACCGGCATCGCGAACCTCGCGAAGATCTTCTGTCGCAACGCGACCCCGCGCATTGAGCACCTTGACGGCGAATTGCACGGCAGCGTCCGCCTTGGCGTCGGTCGACCGCCCGGCCCGGTTCGCCGCGATCTCGGCGTCATCCAGCTTGGCAAGGTTCTTGCCGAGATAGCTATGGGCCGAAAGACAATAGCTGCAGCCATTCGCTTGTGCCACGGCCAGGGCCACGCGTTCGCGGGTGGCGGTCGGCAGGCGACCCTTGGCAAGCGCCCCTGACAGGCCGAGATAGCCCTGCAACGCGGTGGGGCTGACACTGGCGAGACGGAACAGGTTGGGGACGGAACCCAGCTGCTTCTCGACGGCTTGCAACAGCGGCTGCGATGCCTCGGGCGCTGCTGCTATGGTGGCGGGAAATGTGATACGGGACATGTGAAAGCTCCTCTGCTTGCTGTGTGAGGCAGACTTAGGGACTTCCAAAAATTGGCGGTAGACCACATTAATGGAATGAAGATTCCCAATTTCTGGAAACAACATGACCGACCGTCTGGAGACCATGTCCATATTTGTGCGCGTCGTGGACGAAGGCAGTCTGACTGCCGGTGCCCGGGCGTTGGCAATGCCCATCGCCACGGTCAGCCGCCGGATTTCCGAACTGGAGGACAAGCTCGGCGCCGAATTATTGCTGCGCTCTCCCCGGGGGCTGACGCTCACCGATACCGGGCAGACCTACCTCGCGGCCTGCCGCCGGATCATCGAAGAGGTTGCCGAAGCCGAGCGCAACGCCGGAGGTGAATTCACGGCACCGCGCGGAACGCTGACGATGACCGCCCCCATCGTCTTTGGCCGCTTGCATGTATTGCCTGCGGTCACCGCCTTTCTGCGCGCCTATCCGGAGGTCGACATACGGATGGAACTGACGGACCGGCCGGTGAACCTCCACGAAGAACACCTCGATCTGGCGGTGCGCATCGGCCCGCTTTCCGACAGCATGTTCATTGCGCGCAAGGTTGGCGAGGTGCGCCGCGTCGTCTGCGCCAGCCCCTCCTATCTCGAAACACACCAAATGCCCGAGAGCCCCGGCGATCTCGCGAAGCTGGATGCAATTACCTTCGAGAGCCTGATGTCGCCGCCGAACTGGCAGTTCGGATCGGAGCGGCCGCAGAAAGTCGGGCCGATGCGGTCGCGCCTGATCGTCAACACCGCCGAGGCAGCGATCGACGCGGCCATTGACGGGCTGGGGTTCACGCGTGTTCTGTCCTACCAGGTTGCCGCTGCGATCAGGGCGGGGCAACTCGTGCCGCTCTTGCAGCGTTTTGAGCCTGCCCCCTGGCCCGTTCACCTTGTCTATGAGCCGCGCGCCCTGATCCCGCAGAAGCTCCGTGCGTTCCTCGATTTTGCCGCGCCGAGAATTGCAGACGGCATGGCCTGATCCATCCCACCCTGCCCATCAAGCTTCAGCCAGTAACGCCTGTACCGGCGTTCGCCGCCACGCGTCAGGGCACCCATCCCGACAGGTTCTTGCAGATCCCTTGTCGCGGTCACGCGTGATGTGCCGGTGATCGCACTCCATAAGGTCGCTATTGCCGATCCGGCCTTCTGAAGCGCAATGTTCATCCGGTTCAGATCAGCCGTATTCGCGCCACTCGTGACGATAGCGCAGGCGCTCAGGGCGCGAGCAAATCCGCGATGCGGATCGGGAAATGGCGCACGCGTTTGCCGGTCGCATGCCAGATCGCGTTGCCAATGGCCCCGACCGTCCCGACGATGCCAATCTCGCCCACACCCTTGATCCCAAGGGCGTTCACGTAAGGATCGTCTTCATGCACCGTGATCACCTCCAGCCCGCTCACATCCGCGTTCACCGGCACATGGTAGCCCGCGAAATCCGCGTTCACGATGCGCCCGCTGCGCCGGTCGTGCCGGGCGGCCTCATGCAGGGCAAATGACGTGCCCCAGATCATGCCGCCCATAAGCTGGCTTTCGGTCAGCCGCGGGTTGATGATCCGCCCGGCGGCAAAGGCCCCTACCAGCCGGGTCACCCGAACCTGGCACAGATCCGGGTCCACCTTCACCTCGGCGAAGACTGCGCCGTGGGAGTTCATCGCATGGCGACCGGCGGCCTCTGGCGCGCGCCCGCCGTGGCCGGTTCCGGTCATCTCTGTCTGTCCGGCACGTATCAGGATGTCAGCAAAGCGTTCCCGGCGACTCTCGTCCTCCTCCAACAGTAACCACCCGTCCCGCGCCACAAGGCTTGAATTGCCAGCGCCATAAAGCGGCGACTGCGGATCCGCAGTGGCAAGTTCGCCAAGCTGGCGCAGGACATCCCCACCCGCAGCGTGCAGCGCACCGCCCGCCGTGGCGGTATGCCCTGACCCGCCCGCGACGCCGCCGTCCGGCAATGCCGAATGTCCGGCGCGGAACTCGACCTGATCCAGCGTCAGGCCAAGGCTGTCCGCAGCAATCTGGGCGAGCACGGTCCAGGCCCCCTGCCCCATGTCAACGGCAGAGGTCTCGAACAGGGCCGTCCCGTCGGGACGCAGTGTCGCCCGCGCTTCGGCGGCGAACATCGGGCAGGGAAACAGCGCCGTTCCCATGCCCCAGCCGGTCAACAGGCCATCGGCGTCCCGCATTTGCCGTGGTTCCATCGGTCGCCTTTCCCAGCCAAACCGCGCAGCACCTTCTGCGTAACACTCCCGCAACGCCTTGGAGGAATAGGGAAGCCCGGTGCCGGGTTGGGTTTCGGCATAGTTGCGCAGGCGGAATTCAAGCGGGTCCATCCCCGCCGCTTCCGCCATCTCGTCCATCGCGCATTCCAGGGCAGCGGACCCGGAAGCCTCGCCCGGTGCGCGCATGGGTCCGGGCGTGCCGACATCAAGCCGCACCAGCCGGTGGCTGGCCCGCAAGGCACCGGCTGCGTAAAGGCCCTGCGAAGCACTCGCCGCCGGTTCCACAAAATCATCAAAGGTCGAGGTTTCCGCCAACCCTTCGTGGTCGATCACCGTCAATGCTGCGTTCTCGTCCACACCCATCCGAAGCCGCTGGCGCGTCGCACCGCGGTGACCGACAGGCCCGAACATCTGCTGTCTGGTGAACATCAGCTTTACCGGCCGCTGCGTCATCCGCGCAGCGAGGATCGCCAGCACCTGCGGTCCGGTCGGGATCGCCTTTGATCCGAACCCGCCTCCGATATAGGGGCTGCGCAGCGTCACATTCTCGGGCGGGATTCCAAAGAAATAGGCAAAGCCCGCACAAGAGAGGTTCAGCGCCTGACTGGGCGTATCCAGCGTCAACCGGTCCCCGTCCCACTGCGCCACAATCGCATGGGTTTCCATCGCATTGTGATACTGCGCCGCTGTCTCATAGCTGACGTCGATGCTGCGTGCGGCAACCGCGTGCCCCGCCTCGACATCGCCGTGGCTTGCCCCGCCCGGCAGGCCAAAGCCGGCCGGCTCAAAGCTGGTGGCCGGGTTGTCATCCAGCGCCACACGCACCGGATCGACCTCGTACTGCGGGGCCAGCAGGCGCGCGCCCTCGGTGGCGGCTTCCAATGTCTCGCCCAGCACCAGTGCAATCGGCTGTCCGGCATAACGCACTGTGTCGTCCTGCAAGACTTCGGTGCGGAAGGAGAACATCGTCGGCTTGGCCGAAGGGTCGCCCTGCAACTCGGGCCGGTTTTGCGGCGTGATGACATGGGTCACACCGGGGTGCGCCTCTGCTGCGGCAACGTCAAGCTGGCTGACCCGGCCACGCGCGATCTTTGCCGGGGCGTAGACCGCATAAAGCAACCCCTCGGGCGTGTTGTCGGCGGCAAAGGTTGCAACACCGGTGACCTTGGCAAGCCCATCCCGCCGTGTGGCAGGCTGACCCGCGTTGGAGCCGAAACGAATTTGCGGTGAAAGCGTGTCAGACATGGGCGAGGTCTCCGTTCTGTGGGCCAAAGGGGGATGCGGGCAGCGCCGGCATCTGTGCCGGTGTTCCGGCCGCAGCCATGGCAAGTGCGCGCGCAGCAGTGCGGCGGGCAAGGTCGATCTTCCATTCCAGATGCGCCGGGGCCTCTGCCCCCGCCATCGCCGCCTCGGCGACGCGCGCAAACAGCGCCGCATCCGGGGCCTGCCCGACCAGCAGCGCCTCGGCCTCGGCAACCCGCCAGGGCCTGGCCGCAACCGCGCCAAGCGCCAGTCGTCCCTCCACGATGATGCCTTCCTCCATCCGCAGCGCAGCGGCAGCTGCCGTGGTGGCAAAGGCAAAGGACGTGCGGTCGCGCACCTTCAGATACCGCGCATGTCCGGCAAACCCGGCCGCCTCGGCGGACAGGTGCAGGGCGATGATCAACTCGCCCTCCTCCAGCGCCGTCTCACGCGCCGGATTGTCGCCCGGAAGCAGGTGGAACTCTGCAAAGCGGATCTGGCGCGTTCCATTCACGCCGCGCACCTCGACCTGCGCTTCCAGCGCCGCAAGCGGCACGCAGAAGTCCGACGGGTTTGTCGCCACACAAGCCGGGCTCGCCCCCAGCAGCGCGCGCAGCTCTTCGTCACTGTCGCGCGCATCACACCCCGCACCGGGATTGCGACGGTTGCAGGCAGCCGTTTCCTCCTGGAAATAAGCACAACGGGTACGCTGCATCAGGTTGCCCGCGACCGTCGCCATATTGCGAAGCTGCCCCGAGGCCCCCGAAAGCAGCGCCTCGGCCACCATCGGAAAGTGCTGGGCGAAGCCCGCGTGGCGGGCCAGGGCCGCATTGCTGACCATCGCCCCGATCCGCACCGATCCATCCTGTTGAAAGGTGATCTCGCCCAGGTCGGGAATCCGGGTCAGGTCGATCACCCGCTGCGGTTGGGCAACGCCCAGCTTCATCAGGTCAACCAGATTGGTCCCCCCACCAAGCCAGGCCGCACCCGGTTCCCAGCTCGCCAGCGCCTCATCCATGGTTTTTGGCTGCACATAGTCAAAATGCTTCATGCCGCGTCCCCCTCGTCCTTGGCAGCCATCCGGCGGCTCGCTTCCTGCACGGCAAGGGTGATCCCGTGATAGGCCCCGCAGCGGCAGATGTTACCGCTCATGCCCTCGCGGATGCGCTCCGGATCATTCCCGGCATCCCCTTCTGCGATCAGCCCGACGGCGCTCATGATTTGGCCCGGCGTGCAATAACCGCACTGGAACCCGTCATGCTCGATAAAGGCGGCCTGCACCGGGTGCAGATCCTCGCCCCTTGCAAGGCCTTCAATTGTGGTGATCTCTGCACCGTCGAGACCCGCCGCAAGCATCAGACAGGCGTTCGCACGCTGCCCGTTCACCAGCACCGTGCAGGCACCACACTGGCCACGGTCGCAGCCTTTCTTGGTGCCGGGCAGCGCCAGACGTTCGCGAAGCAGATCAAGCAGTGTCACGCGCGGGTCATCAATGGAGACGTCACGCGCCTCCCCGTTGAGGGTCAGGCTGATGAAGAGTGACATATGTCCTCCCTGTTATGCTATTTTCTAGGTGTGGTCACTCGCAGGCGAGGTCCGGTATAAGAAATCAAGCGGCGCGGTGCCGCCGTCTAAAGTAGAATATACGGAGGCATCCTCCGTTTTCAAGATGAAAGGCAGATTTTGGCAGAAGTTCGCAAAAGAAAGCCGCGCGCCGACGCACAAAAGAACCGCGAGCTGCTGCTCGAAGCGGCCAAGGAAATTCTGGGGCGCGGCGGGCCAAATGCGAGTCTGGAGGCCGTCGCACGGCGCGCCGGCGTTGGCATCGGCACGCTTTACCGGCACTTTCCCACCCGTGAAGAACTGTTCATGGCGGTCTTCAGCCGCGAATTGGACCAGCTCATTGTCACCGCCGAAGACCTGGTTGAAAGGGATGCCCCCCTTGAGGCCATCCGCAGCTGGCTGCACGCCAATGTCGACCTGGTGGAAACCAAGCGCGGCATGCTGGGCGCAATGAGTCTGGTCATGACGGAGGACCTGAAACAGGGCTATACCGAACGCTCCAGCCTTGTGCTCGCCGCGGTTGACCGGCTTCTGGACAAGGGCCGCAATGTCGGAGAAATCCGCGAAGGGGTCAGCGCCGAAGACCTCATGCAAACCCTCTATGCCATCTGCTATGCGCGCCAGCCCGGCCCTGACTGGCGCGAAAATGTCCTGCGCATCCTCGACATCTTTGTCGACGGGCTGAAAAAATGAGGCTCTGTGCATTGGTTGAAATATGCGCGATCTGCCCACCAAACGAGGCTTGCAAGCGTTTGGCTTAAAATGATCCAGCTGGTGCAATTGAGGCGTAAAAGGCACGGGGCCAATCGGCAAAAGATCTTGCTCATCAAGCGCCCACCTCCTGCCGGAGATTGCAAAATATGATGGAAACCAACCGATCAATGCCGGGATGTCGGGAGTCAGGATTGGCGTCGCGATCGCCATTCTTTCATCAGATCGGCGCGCCGTTTTGAGATCCTGTCGTGCAGCAACTCGCGGTCCCGTATCCGGTCCGTTCTGAAATGCCGGAAGCCGCGACTGGTCTCGCACCAACCGACAAGGACGTGTCCGCTGGCAAAGTAACCAATGGCTATCGGCCAGATGATCCGTTCCGAAACCGTCTGGTCCGGCTTTTCATAGATGATCCGCAGTTTTCGTTCCCGCCGGATTGCGTCCCGAAGGTCGCTCAGGTCTTCCTCGGCGCGCCTGTCCGAATGCGCCTCACCAATTCCAAAGGGTATTGCCGAGGCCGCGTCCAGAGCAGCCTCGGGCACCACGCGCTCGACTTTGGCGAGCACCTGCTTCGAGGCCTGAGAGAGCTGCTTGTCGCCGTAGCCTGAAACCCATTTCATACCCAGCATGAGGGCGAGCATCTCCTCTTCGGAAAACATCAGGGGAGGCAAGAAGAAGCCCTTGTTCAGAACATAGCCGACGCCCGGTGACCCCTCGATATCCGCGCCTTCTGCCTGAAGCGTGGCAATGTCCCGGTAGAGAGTGCGAATGCTTGTCCCCAGTCCCCGCGCAAGATCATGGCCGCTGACCGGCGTTCGGGACTGTCGGAGAATCTGAAGCAGATTAAGGAGCCGGGCCGTTCGCATGACCTGCACATACTGCCATTTTCTGTCACAGGCAACGATTAGGAAAGACTGGTCAACAACCAACGAGGTCAATCCCATGATTACGCCGAACCTGATCATCCTCTATGTTTCCGACCCGCTCGAAAGCGCGAAATTCTATGAAGGGCTTCTTGGAAAGCCTGCCCAAGGTTTTCCGACATACCAGTGCTTCGAATTCGATGACGGCTTCATTCTCGGCCTTTGGTCGACAAGCGCCAGCAATTTCGTCTCGGGCGGCAACGGACACAGATCGGAACTGGCCTTTCAGGTGCAGTCCGCCGACATCGTCCGGCAACTCTACAACACCTGGAAGGCCGATGGCGTCGTGATCGAGCAGGACCTGGCAGAAGCGGTTTTCGGACTCACCTTCGTTGCACTGGATCCGGATGGCCATCGCATCCGCGTCAACCTTCCTGACGGATGAGTACAAGCTGAAGCGGCCTATCTGGCGGCACTGGCCGAGTGGTGGGGAACAGGCCGTCCGCCCAACCGCGGCATAAATCTTAAAAAAAATTGGCCCACGATGTCGGGATGCCGGTTGGCCGGACGTCTTCAAGATAGATGAACAAGAAAGGATAACATCATGACCAACACCGTTCGCCTGCACCGAGTCATCGCCGCGAAACCCGAAAAGGTCTATCGGGCGTTTCTCGAATCCGACGCCGTGGCCAGCTGGCTGCCACCATACGGTTTTCTCTGCACCGTCCACGAGCTGGAACCCGTGGTCGGTGGCAAGCACCGGATGTCGTTCCGTAACTTCACGACCGGTAACAGCCATTCGTTCGGCGGAGAGTACAAGGAACTCGTCCCCGGTGAACGGCTCGTCTACACCGACCGCTTCGACGACCCCAACCTGCCCGGCGAGATGAAAGTGACCGTCGAGCTGAAAGCCGTTTCGGTCGGCACGGAAATGTCCGTCGTGCAGGACGGCGTTCCGGACGTGATCCCGCTCGAAGCCTGCTATCTGGGCTGGCAGGACAGCCTGCGGAAGCTGGCAAAGCTCGTCGAGCCGGAGATCAACCAGTAAGGCGGCACCCCGCCTCATTGCCCCGCAATTCAATCAAAGGACTTCATCATGACAACTCAACCGATCACCATCGAAACCACCGTCGCGGCACCCGTCGAGGCGGTCTGGGACTCCTACACCACGCCTGAGAACATCATGCAGTGGAACACGCCATCTGATGACTGGCATACCCCTGCTGCCACTGTCGATCTTCGGGAAGGCGGCGCCTTTTCCTCGCGGATGGAAGCGAAGGACGGCAGCATGGGCTTCGACTTTGCCGGCACATACACGAAGATCGTGGAACATGAGCGCATCGAATATGATTTCGGCGACCGCCATGCCAGCGTGGAGTTCATTCCCGAAGACGGTGGCGTGCGCGTCAGCTTGACGTTCGATCCGGAAACGGAGAACCCCGTCGAGCAGCAGCGCGACGGCTGGCAGTCCATCCTCGACAGTTTCAAACACCACGTGGAGTCGTAAGACAGGCGCCGCCAGCCGAAACCACCGGAGCGGTCAGGGCCGAACTCTTGGATCACGGTCCTTGCCGCACCAAAACGATACCGTGAATGTGCCTGATGTTCTCGTTTCATGTCGGTTCATGCAATGTAGCGCGGTCCTTTGAATGGAGATTCGGAAAAATGCGCTACACGATACTTTGCTACCACAACGAGGAAATCACCTCTTCCTGGACCGAGGCAGAGGACACCGAGGTCATCGAGAACCTCAAGGCGGTCAACCGCAAATGGGCGAAGAACTTCGAACCCATCGTCCGGCTGATGCCGACAACGGCGGCGACCACCCTGCGCAAATCCGAAAACATCGTCACCGACGGGCCGTTCGCGGAGACCAAGGAGCAACTGCTCGGCTTTTATGTCGTCGACGTGGACAGCTACGAAGTGGCGGTTCAGATCGCGCGCGAGATGGCCGAGGCCAATCCGGGCGGCGCTTATGAACTGCGGCCCATCGCGCTCTACTACCCGAATGGAGAGGCCATAGAAGATGCCCCAACCCCCTGACCCGGACTGGATCGAGGCGCGTCTTGTCGGCGCGCGGCCACAGGCCGTGGCGGCATTGCTGCGCTATTTCCGGGACCTTGATCTGGCCGAGGAGGCGTTTCAGGAGGCCTGCCTGCGGGCCGTGAAGTCCTGGCCGAAGAACGGCCCGCCGCGTGACGCGGCAAGCTGGCTGATCATGGTCGGTCGCAACGCCGCCATCGATCACAAGCGCAAACAGGCGCGCCTGACCGGACTGCCCGACGAAGCGGTGATTTCTGATCGCGAGGACACCGAGCCGGACATGGTGGAACGGCTGGATGCCGCCGATTACCGCGACGACATCCTGCGGCTTCTTTTCGTTTGCTGCCATCCCGACTTGCCTGCCACCCAGCAGATCGCGCTGGCGCTCAGGATCGTCTCCGGCCTCCCCACGCCGCGCATCGCGGCGGCATTTCTGGTTGGTGAGCGGGCGATGGAGCAGCGAATTACCCGCGCCAAGGCCCGCATCGCCAAGGCCGATATTCCGTTCGAGACGCCGGGTCCGGTCGCGCGGGCGGAACGTTTCGCGGTGGTTGCCGCGATGATCTATCTCGTCTTCAACGAGGGCTATACGGACGCCAATCCGACAAGCGAGCGGGCAAAACTCTGCGACGAGGCGATCCGGCTGGCGCGGCTCATGCTGCGGCTGTTTCCCGCCGAACCGGAGATGATGGGGCTGCTGGCACTGATGTTGCTGCAGCACTCGCGGCAGAAAGCGCGCTTCGACGCGGCGGGCGCGCCGGTCCTGCTCGACGATCAGGACCGGTCGCTGTGGAACCGGCACCGGATCGCCGAAGCTCTGGCGATGATCGACAAGGCCATGCTGCACCGCCAGCCCGGCCCATATCAGATCCAGGCGGCAATCGCCGCGCTGCACGCACGGGCAGAACGGCAGGAAGATACGGATTGGGCAGGTATCAACGAACTCTACGAAGCCCTCGAGCGTCATGCCCCGTCGCCCGTTGTCACGCTCAACCGGTCGGTGGCCATCTGGAAGCTGCACGGCGCCGCGGCGGCGCTGGAGATGATCGCGCCGCTGGCCGAACCACTGGACGGCTATTTCTATTTTCATGGGGTGCGCGGCAATCTGCTGGAACGATTGGGGCGCAACAGCGAGGCCCGCGACGCTTTCACCCGCGCAATCGCCCTTGCAAACACACCCGCCGAGGCAGTGCATATCCGCCAGCACCTTGATCAATTGGAAGGCGAACGCACGACTGGCAAGCCTTAGGCATTCCTTCTGGTGTGCCATCGGTTCTTCGCAATGTCCGGCCCATCGTTACTTCTGTCCGCCTGCCGTCTGGACCAACTGGATGAGATTACCGCAACTGTCATTGAAGACGGCCATACGCACGGGCCCGGCGTCCAGAAGGTCCCGGGTGAAAGAGACGCCGTTGGCCGTCAGTTTCCCGAACTCTGCAACCAGATCGTCGACCTGGAAAGACGCGGCCGGGATGCCGTCGGCGACAAGGGCTTCCTGTAGGGTTTGACGGCAGGGTGGTCGCTCGGTTCGAGCAGCAATTCGGTCCCGTCCGGCTGCTCCTTCGAGACCACCGTCAGCGCCCGGTTCCGGAAAAAAAATTTTGCCGGAATGTCGGGAGAGAGTTCGGCCGAACGTCTTCAATGTATGGAACACCGGACAGGACGCACAACAAAGGAGATGACGATGTTACGCACCACCGTTCTTGCAGGAGTTTTGCTGATGACTGCCGCCGCACATGCCCAGACAGAGCCAACTGGAGCTTACGTGGACGTCAATGGCATGCAGATGTATTACGAGGTTTCCGGCGAAGGTGACCCGCTGGTTGTCCTCCACGGCGCCTATATGAACATCCCGTCGATGGGCGAGATCATTCCGCGACTGGCCGAGACCCACAAGATTTACGCGATAGAATTCCAGGGGCACGGTCGCACCGAGGATATTGATCGTCCCATCACCTATCCCAATCTTGCGGACGATGCCGCCGCCTTCATGGATGCCGTCGGCATCGAGAAAGCGGATGTATTTGGCTATTCGATGGGCGCTGCTGCCGGGCTCCAATTGGCCATACGCCATCCGGAAAAGGTCGATCAACTCATCGGTGCCTCGATTGCCTATGATGTGACCGGCTGGCAGCCAGCATTTCGGGAGTTCATCCCCACCATGTCTGCGGAGATGTTCGCTGGCGGCCCGATGGAAGCGGAATGGCAAAAGCTCGCGCCAAACAAGGATGGGTTCAACGATCTGGTCGAGAAACTGATCGCCCTGGAAAAGGAACCGATGGCCTGGGAGGACGATGTCAGGGCACTTCAAGCGCCGGTGCTCATCATCGCGGGCGATGCCGATGTCTCAACGCTCGAACATAGCGTATCGATGTTCCGGCTTCTGGGAGGCGGCGTGATGGGCGACATGGGCCAGCCGCTGCCGGCGTCGCGCCTTGCCATCCTGCCGGCGACCTCGCACACGGCGGTGATCAATCAGGTCGACCTCCTGTACGGTTTTATCGAGCCTTACCTTCAGGGCAAAACGCCAGCCGGTTTCATGGGGCAGTAGGCAGCCGGGGGAGTGCGCCGTCAAAGCCCGGCGTGCATCTCCCGGAACAGCCTCGGTGCAACGCCGAACCGGCGTTCGAAGGACTCGGAAAGACGCAGAGTGGGGAACAGGCCGACCTGCGCGGCCGCGGATTTGAGCGAGACACCGCGTGACAGCAACAGGCGCGCAGCGTCGAGCCTGTTCACATCCTGCCGGACCGAATTGATGTAAACTGGCCGACAGACCGCCAGGTGTCGGTCTTCCCTGACGAACCGCTCATCCCGGTGCTGGATCAGACTCTTGCCGCGATCTCCGAGCATTATGGCGAGCCGACGACGAATGTCGTCGCCATGCAAGCGAATATCCGCGTTCAAACTGACCCTGGTGCTCTGCCAGCAGATCTTTAACGTCTCGCAAGCCCAGGGTGAGACGGTCGTAGACCCAAACGAAACAGCCAATAACCGAGCGCGGTAAGCAATGGCACTACAGGGCCCGGGGAGAACAATTGATATCATCTCCTTGTCTTAATCTCACAGATCAAGCAGCCACCTGACAAAGTTGGCAAAGACGGCTTCAGCAAACGGGGCCAGTATGTTCGGAAATGCAAAAGTGGCCGCTGCGCCACTCAACCCCCCACACATCGTCACCACATTCTGTAGAACCAATGAAAAGGACGCAGCTGTCCGCCTCCGTCATTACTTTGGTCAGATGTCGAATGCCGTGGGCAAAATGATCATATCCCGGATTGTCACGTTGCGTCCACGCGTTAGCGCATAGATCAGTGCGTCCGACACCTCGGTCGGTTCGATGATCGAACCGCTGTCCTTGGCCTTTTGCAACCGGTCTGCGGGCCAGTCGGCCAACAGCGCGGACACCACAGGACCGGGCGAAACCTGACCTACGCGAATGCCGTGTTCGCGCAGCTGGCGGCGCATGGTCTGCACGAAACAAGTGATGGCCCATTTGGACCCCGAGTAGACTGGCTCCCACGGGATGGCGGCATGACCGGCAACCGAACAGGTCACCCAAATGTCACCGGTGCCGCGTTGCTTCATATGCGGGATGACCGCGTGCACGTTCTTCATCACGGCATTGACGTTCAGGTTCAGCATCCGGTCGATGGTGTCTGGATCGGTCTGGTCAAGATCACCGCCGATATAGGTGCCGGCGTTGCAGTAAAGGATATCAATGTGATCCACCTTTTCGAGGATCGACGGGACCATTGCCTTGCAGCAGTCTGCATCCAGCAGGTTAGCGACCTGTGCAATGGCCATGTCGCCCAGCCGGTCAATGCAGGCTTTCAAGGCGTTTTCGTCCCGGTCCACCATGACCACAGTCGCGCCCTCGGCCAGCAGCGCCTCGGTGGCGGCCAAACCGATACCAGAGGCGGCGCCGGTGACGACTGCGATTTTTCCGTTAAGAGATTCGGCCATGTCAGCCTCCTTTGTTCGGGTTGAAACGTTCAGACGGCGAGGAAACCACCGTCGACAGGAAGAACGGCGCCGGTCACCATGGGCGCATCGTCGGAAAGCAGCATGACGATGGATTTGGCCACGTCATTGACCTCGGCAAAGCGGCCGACGGGGTGGCGTGCCATCATCGGATCCTTCTTGGCGGGATCGGACCATGCGGCGGCGGCCAGCTCTGTCATTGTTACGGTGGGCGCAACGGCATTGACGCGGATACCATGGGCACCCAGTTCCCTGGCCATGACACGGGTCGCCCCTTCGAGACCGGCCTTTGAGGCGGCGTAGCACAGGTGTTCGTCAAACCCGCGATGCCCGGCAATCGACGTCACGTTCAGGATGGCCCCGCCGCCACCCGCTGCCACACGCGCCCGTGCGAAAACCTGCGCACAGATCAGGGCCGCACGTAGGTTGATCCCCATCACGGTCTCATATCCCTCGTCCGTCATCTCCAGCACTGTTTCAAGGACATTGGTGCCAGCGCAATTGATCAGGAAATCGCAGGTGCCAGCCTCTTTCATCGCGGCGCGTGCGGCTTTGTTGTTCATCAGATCGACGATGATGGGACAGCAACCGGTTTCCCGGCTGAGACTGTCCAGATCGGATCTGGTTCTCGCCATGGCGAAAACGGATGCGCCGCGTTTGGCCATTTCCACCGCGCAGGCCCGTCCAATGCCTTTTCCGGCGCCTGTGATGATGACCGATTTTCCTGCGAATTGTGTGCTCATCGCTGTGTTCCATAATCTGTGATGTATCTGCCATGGGGTGAAGTTCGATCCACTCGAAGGTCAGACCTCTTTGGGTGTGCAGGCGGCGTGATATGCGGTCAGCGTATCGCAGACGCGCTGGATCAAAAGCGTTTCGGGGTCGAGCGGTCGGCCAGCGGCATGGGCTGCGCGGGGCATATGTTGCCACATCAGAGGCAGGGGTACGGTCTGCCCGTCTAGGGCCGCCAGAAGGTTTGCGACGGCTGTCTGCGCCTTTTTTTCTGTCCAGTAATATCGAATGCGGTCCGATAGTGAGTAGTGGCGCATGACGCGTTGTTCTGCGTCCGTGCCAGAATAGTGACGTGCCCAATTCTCCTTATGGGTCTGCATCAACTCTTCCATTGCATGATAAAGAGGGCGGTCACCATAGTCGGGCAACATGTCACTTGCGATAAGGTCGAGCGCGTAAAGCGCCTCGCGAAGCACGAAGGTCAACTCAGGACCAACTTTAAGGATCGAGAAGCCGTCTCTGACCATTTCCGACAGCGGACCCCTGCCCTGATAATCGGTGCTGTGTGCCTCAAACACGAGACCGTCATGCGCCTCCAAAACGCTGAGCAGGTCGCGTGCCTTCGATGCGTCATATGGGATGACATTCTGGTTTCCGAATTCCACGCCGGGCTGGACCACCAACCCGATGACACGGCCCTGCATTCCCGAAAGACCATGTTCCGCGAAAATCCTGTTATGGACCTCGATTGTCGCGCGGGCCGCATCTGGTTTTGTCGGCGTAATCGTTTCCAGCGCGTGATCCGCGCCACCGGGCGGAGGAACCTCGGTGCCAATGATGTAAAGTGGCAAGGGCAAATCCGAGTGCTCGGCGGTTTGTTCGGCGCGGACGACAAGCTGTGCGGCCCGCAGGGCTGTCGTCTCGTCATCCAGCGTTGCGGCTTCGTTTGCACAGCCCATCGACGTATCAAGGTGAATTTTGCGGAAACCGGCGCTGATATACGCCGCGATCATGTCGCTGGCCTGCTCCATCGCGGCCGCGGCCGGAAGGTGCCGCCACGGATTGGGCCCAAGGTGGTCGCCTCCAAGCACGATCAATTCGCGTGGGCAATCTTCTTCCTCAGCAAGGTCACGGACCAGTTCGGCAAAATCAGACGGGGTCATGCCTGTGTAGCCGCCAGTATGGTTGACCTGATTACAGGTAGCTTCGATCAGGATAGTGCTGCCATATTCGCGCCCATGGCGTAGTGCTGCGCGCAGGACAATTGGGTGGGCAGAGCAAACAGAGGTGATCCCCCGTACCTGTCCCGCACGATAGAGCCCCGCAAGGTCCGTCAACTGGATTGCAGTCACAACGAAAGCTCCGTTTCCTGAATGAATCTGTCTAGTTCCTGCCGCGTCCCGATCCCCTCCATGGGGCCGCGGAACGTTACGTTGCGCGCCCCGGCAGCATTTGCGTAGGTCAGGCATTGTCGGGTGCTCATGCCCAGTCGGCGCGCCGCAACATACGCTCCACCAAAGCAGTCTCCGGCGCCGGTGGGGTCTGTTTCTTTGACCCGGAACGCCGGAACACGTGTCAGGGTGCCATCGGCCTCGTGACAGCTAGACCCGTGCCTACCGCGCTTAATTGCGATTTCCGAGACGCCGAGACGGAACAGATGTTTGATTGCCGTTTCTTCGCCCTCATCCGGGGACAGGCCGGCAGCAACAAATATCTCGTCTCCGGACGGCAACAAAAGGTCCGACATAGCGATCATTGTTGCGACGCGCGCGCTGGTCGTGGGATCGGCCCGCAATTCCTTGCGCATGTTGGGGTCGAGCGAAATGCTCCCGCCGCGGTTCGATATGATCTCAGCCGCGCATTCAATCATCGGCCAGACGGTCGCGTTACCCAACAGGGTACCCATAACGTGTAGGTGCCCGGCGCGCGCAACGATCGCGTCGACTGCATCGGTCCAAGCCAGACTTCCGGCGGCGGATGTCCACATGTTGAATACGAAGTCACGATCTCCGTCAGGTCGATATCGAACGAATGCTGTCCCGGTGGGTAACTCCGGATCGATACCTATCCCGGAGACATCGACATTGTCCCGCCGCAGCCGCTCAATGTTCATGCGTCCGAATTCATCATTCCCGACCGCGCCGATCATCGCAGCCGATCCGCCAAAGCGCGCGCACTGATCTATGAAGATTGCTGGGGCACCGCTGGGATAAGGCCCCATCAAGGGAATCGGCTCGCCAAAGCCTGAACCGATGGTTGTAGCGACGAATTCGGTAAGAATTTCGCCGATGCACACAGTTGGACCAAGACTGTCTGCAGCCAATGTCATTGCGTCACCCGTGTTTTGATAGTGCGGCAAAACCCGATGCCGACGGGTGTGATCACAGCAAATTCCAGTCGTGACCAGGTCCGACTGCTGGTCCAGACAAAAGAGTGAGTTCCCAACCTTCGCATCCAGTGCCTCTCAAGTTACTCGGCGTCACTGGCTTGCACCGGCGCGTCCGCAAGCAGAAGGCGCGCAGTCACGTCATCGGTGACCAATGTATCAACCAGGTTGCGTTTGCAGGCCGCCCTGATGATTTCGACTTTGTGAGGGCCTGCGGCAGCCATGATCTTTTCCGGCACATCCAGAACCTGGCTAAGCGGCATTCCGACGGTGCGATTGTCCACCGCCTCGGACACGGAGGCGCCATTTCGGTCGAGAAACTGCCCCAGCACATCGCCGATGGCCCCAGCATCGATCAGGACCTGTGGCGTAAGTCCATGCGGCAGCCCGTGTTCAACCAGAAAGGATTTTTCCGAGACGTTCGAACAGGTCAAAAGAACCGCATCAAGGGTTTTGAATTTTTCGAAATGTTCCTTAAGCGCGTATTGCGAAAGGAAAAGTTCGCGGTCGATCCCCTCTGACAGATAGATTGGCGCGGTCAGAACCGAAAAGCGCGCGCCCAGAACGTTGGCAAAGCCCGAAGCGATCCCGAACGAGTTTAGCGTCGACCCCTTTGCCGTGCCGCCCAGAATGGACACAACCTCAAGGTCCGGGTGCGATTGCCGCGTGAGCTTTCTGATCGCTGCGTCCAGGGTCAAACCCCAGGACACCCCCAGGGAGGTCCAGCCCCCTGTCGCCAGGCGTTCCGCAAGCAATGCCGCGAGCGCCGCGCCGACAGGTTTGTGATAGTCGTAATCCGCCTCGTTTGCGGAACCGACGACAACGCGCCGAAGCCCCAGCGCCGCTTTCAGATTCTCCTGCAACTCAACACGCGGCAGAAACGGCGATTCAATCTGGATTTTCACGAAACCCAGCGATTTCGCCCGTTGAATCGCCTGATTTACACGCAGCCTTGTGACGCCCATCTGACGCGCTACATCGGCCTGGGTCATTTCGTTCACATAATAGTGCCAACAGACCTCGGTAACGAAGGCATCACTGTCTTCAATTGCTTCGCGCCCCAATTTGAACTCCCCCAAGACATGCCGACGTCATGCGCGACAACTGCGCAACAAGGTGGCACATATACATATGACTGGCAATACTTACATATGAAAATTTACACTTGAATTACATCTGATGCAATTGCATTGTCACGGCGGGAGGTGGCGTGTAACGATTCGCTTAGTGTGCTCAACAGCCTGCGCTGCGCCCTTAAAAATGGGAGGAAAACCGTGAATTTTACATTCAAGATAGGCGCATCCGCGCTTGCACTGACCGTCGCCGCGACCTCGGCATTTGCCGAAATCGACGAGGCCTGGTGGAAAGCAGCCGCCGAACCGTATCAGGGCGTCACCATCCGTGGCGTGACGGAATCGTCGCCGCCGTCACTGTACATCCGCGAAGTTCTCGCGCCCGAATTCGAGGCGTTGACCGGCATTCGGGTCGACGTCGAAACAACGTCCTGGGATCAGATGTTCGACAAGGCCATCAAGGACATGGAAGCCGGCACCGGCATCTATGACATGGCCTATATCGAACAGGACATCATCTATTCGTATCTGTCCCGCGACTTTCTGACCGATCTGACCCAGTTCCTGGCCGACAATCCGGATCTAAAGGCGACAACCTACGACGAAAGCAATTTCACCACCTTCGCAAACTACTTCAAGGACGATGCAGGCCATCTGTACGGTGTGCCAATGGAAGCTTTCCTGAAGGTCTATCTTTACCGGACCGACCTTTTTAACGATCCTGAGATTCAAGCGGCGTTCAAGGAAAAGACAGGTCGTGACCTTGCCCCCGCGACGACCCATGCAGAATATGCCGAGATCGCGCAATTCTTTACTGCATACGGCGAAGAAAACGGCCTGGATCTGTGGGGCACCACCGCACAAGCCCACACCGGACACGTGGCGTCCTGGTATGAATATTTCGAGTCAGTCGCACCGACCTTCGGCGTCTACAACTGGGGAATCGACGCGGACAACAACTATGGCGCTTCGGTTGAAAACGGCGGCGAAATGAACGGCCCCGAAGCAGTCGAAGCAATGGAATGGTGGCTGTCCATGCGTGACATCGCGCCGCCCGAAAGCCCTGCATCGACCTGGACCGAGGTCGGCACCACCTTTGGCGCGGGTCGCGCAGCGCAAGGTCTGGTTTACGGCGAAAACGCAGGCTGGATCGCCGCGGACGAAACCAAATCGCTGGTTGTCGGCAAGGTTGGCGTGGCGCTGCCGCCGCTGAAAGATGGCATTCTGGAAGAAGTTGAAGGCGGCACTGGCTATATCGGCTATTATGATGGCGGCGCATTCGGCATGCCGCATTCGTCAAAGAACAAGGAAGCCACCGCGCTGTTCTTGCAGTATATCGGCCAGAACGAAGTTCAGCCCGATTGGGCGGTTGCCGCACCGCGTGTGACCAACACCGCGACCTATGACGATCCCAAGGTTCAGGAGATGAACGACAAGCTGAGCGGCTATTATGACCTGATCAAGGACAAGGGCTACCTGTTCGCAGGGGCCCCGGCCTATCCGTTCCACGCGCAGGTCCGCGAAGCAACAGCGCCGGTCTTTTACCAGATCCTGACCGGTGATCTGGGTGTCCAGGAAGGTCTGGATCAGATGGCCGCGACGGCAGAATCCACTTTGACCGAACTGGGCTACCGCAAGTAACCTGATCTCCTCTCAGGTTGCCGACAGGGTCGCCGCCGCTGGCTTCACGCGGCGACCCACATCGAAACCAAGTCACATTCATTCAAGGCACAGCCGATGTCATCGTCGGGCATCGACAACAGCAAAGGTGCGTCATGCAATCCAAAACACTTGGCTGGATCCTTCTGGCACCGACACTGTTGATCCTGTTCTTCTTTGGTGTCTTGCCCTTCATCTACGTCGTCTTTGTTTCTTTCCATCAATGGAACCCTTTTGCGGTCAATCCAGAGATGGTGTTCAACGGCGCGAATAACTTTCGCCAGATCGTCTTTGACCCCGCGTTCCTGAGTTCGATAGGCGTCACAGTTATGTTCGTCCTGTTCGCCGTCCTGTCCGAACTGATCCTTGGCTATGTGCTGGCGCAGGCGTTCATGCGCGATTTCCCGGGCAAGGCGATCTTTCGTACGATCCACACGCTGCCGTTGATCATGGCACCGATTATCGTCGGGTCGGTCTGGAAGCTGATGACGACGCCCTCGATCGGGATCATTCCGAAGTTCCTCGACGATTGGTTCGGGATCACGATGAACATCGCCACATCCGCCCCTGCCGCCTTTGCCACGGTGGTCATCATGGATATCTGGCACTGGACGCCGCTGGTGACCCTGACGCTGATTGCCGCGTTGGTTTCGTTGCCGCCGGACCCATTTGAACAGGCGCAGATCGACGGCGCGAACAAGCGTCAGATCTTTTGGCACATCACGCTGCCGATGATTGCCCCCGCCGTTGTCGCAACCGTTTTCATCCGTCTCATGGACGCTCTCAGAACGGTTGACGAGGTCTGGATGCTGACCGGCGGCGGGCCCGGCTCTGCCACCCGATTTGTCGGCGTGCACATCTTCAAGGAAGTGTTCCCGAAAACGAACTACGGTTACGGATCGACCATTTCGGTCGTCGTTCTCTACCTCACGATCGTCGCCTGCTGGTTGCTGTACGTGACCATGCTTGCACCCCGCAGCAAGAAGGACTGAGGCTATGAAAAAGCAAAGCCCGATCATCGGTATTGTCTTCTGGAGCCTTGTCAGCGTGCTGACCCTGTTCCCGATCTACTGGCTGTTCGTCATTTCGGTAAAGCCTGCGGTTCAACTGTTTTCGACACCCGAGCTGATCTTGTCGGACCCCTTCTGGGGGAACTATACCAAGGTCTGGGGCGACCGGCTCTTACGCAGCTACATGCTGAACTCGGTCATCATCTCGACCGGAAATGCGGTGCTGTGCACGGTGCTTGGGTTTTTTGCCTGCTACGCGCTGTCGCGGTTCAACATGAGCGGCAAGGAGTCAATCTTCTTCTGGACCATCACCAACCGCATGGCGCCGCCGGCGGTGTTCTTGCTGCCGCTGTTTTTGCTGATGACACAGGTCTATGCGGTGGGTGACTGGAACCTGCTGGACACGCGGATCGGCATGATCCTGGTCTATTGCACCTTCAACCTACCTTTTGCGATCTGGACCCTGCGGCCGACCGTGGACGGCATTCCGAAAGAACTGGACGAAGCGGCCTATGTCGACGGTGCCAGCGCATGGAAGGTCATTACCGAGATCGTTTTTCCGCTGTGCCGTCCCGGCCTGGCCGTGACCCTGATCCTGACCTGGGTCTTTGCCTGGAACGAATACCTGCTGGCTGCGACCCTGACCAATTTCAACGCACGCACCCTGACCACGGGTCTTTCCGAATACGTGACGTCGACCGGCACCGAATGGGGCATCATGGCGACAATCTCGGTCTTTACGCTGATCCCCGCCCTGATCGTCTTTGGCCTTGTGCAAAAACACATCGTCGCGGGGCTGACCTTTGGCGCGGTGAAAGGATAACGACATGAGCGACCCACGCCACACGCCACTTGCCACGACACAGCAAGAGGACGAAAACGCGCCACCCGAGGAGACTGCAGGCTTTCTGCCCATCGAGACGAACTGGTTCGACCGGCTTTTCATTTCGGTCGTCCTGTGGATCGCGCTGTCGCTGTTCTGGTTCCGGTTTCTGGAACCCGCCGGGCTGTCCATCTGGATCGCCAACGCTATCGCCGTGGTGATGGCATTTATCATCATCAGAAAAGGCTGAGACATGAAAGCGCTCGTTCTTGAAAAGAAAGACGAACTCAACCTGCGGGACTTCCCCACCATTGACCGGGTCGAGGAAACACTGGGGCCGCGCGATGTGCGTATCAAGCTGCACACCGTGGGCATTTGCGGGTCGGACGTCCACTATTACACGCACGGGCGCATCGGGCCGTTTGTGGTGAACGAACCGATGATCCTGGGCCACGAGGCATCGGGCACCGTGATCGAGGTCGGCGCCGACGTGCAAACGCTGAAGACTGGGGATCGTGTCTGTATGGAGCCGGGCATTCCCGATCCCAACAGCCGAGCGACGCAACTGGGCATGTATAACATCGACCCGGCGGTGCGGTTTTGGGCGACGCCGCCAGTACACGGGATCCTGCGTCCGACATGCGTGCATCCCGAGGCCTTTACCTTCAAACTGCCGGACAATGTGAGCTTTGCCGAGGCGGCGATGGTCGAACCCTTGGCTGTCGGTGTCCACGCCGCCACCAAGGCGCGGGTCAAGCCCGGCGACAACGCGGTTGTCATGGGGGCGGGGCCCATCGGCCTGGTGACGGCGCTGGCGGCATTGGCCGCGGGCTGTGCGCGGGTTTATGTGACCGATCTGGCCGAGAAAAAGCTGGAGATTGCTGGATCGCTCAGCGATGCCATCGCGCCGGTGAACGTCAGTTCAGAGAATATCGTCGATATCGTCAAACGCGACACGGACGGTTGGGGTGTGGACCTTGTCTTTGAGGCGACCGGATCGCCCCATGCGGCAAGAACCGTGTTCGAACCGCTTTGCCCCGGCGGCTGTGTCGTCATGATCGGCGGTCAACCCGATCCGATCCAATATGATGCGGGTGCCGCCATGGTCCGCGAGGCGCGGGTCGAGAATATCTTTCGCTACGCCCACGTGTTTCCGCGCTGCGTCGGCATGCTGAGTTCGGGAGCCATCGACGTCAAACCGCTGATCACCAGAACATTCGACTTTTCGGACAGCGTGCGCGCATTCGAAATCGCCGCGTCTGCCCCTCCGGCGGATGTGAAGATGCAAATCGTACTTCCGCAATAGGGGACAGCGACATGGCCACCGTAACAATAAATGACGTCATCAAGCGCTACGGCAACGTGCAGGTCATGCATGGCGTCAGCGTCGATATCGAGGATGGCGAATTCGTCGTGCTGGTCGGCCCTTCGGGCTGTGGCAAGTCCACGCTTTTGCGGATGCTTGCCGGTTTGGAAGAGGTCAGCGAGGGCACGATCTCGATCGGCGAACGTGTCGTGAATGACATACCGCCCAAGGAGCGAGACATCGCGATGGTGTTTCAGAGCTATGCGCTGTACCCGCACAAAACCGTCTATGACAACATAGGTTTCCCGCTAAAGATGGCGAAACGCCCCGCCGCCGAGATAGACGAAAAGGTCACCAAGGCCGCCGATATCCTTGACCTGACCAAATACCTCAAACGCTATCCCAAGGAACTGTCGGGGGGTCAACGCCAGCGCGTCGCCATGGGGCGGGCCATCGTGCGTGATCCACAGGTTTTCCTGTTCGATGAACCGCTGTCGAACCTGGATGCCAAGCTGCGCGTGACCATGCGCGTTGAGATCAAGGAACTGCATCAGCGTCTGGGCACCACCATCGTCTATGTGACGCACGATCAAATCGAAGCCATGACCATGGCCGACAAGATCGTCGTCATGCGTGACGGGCGTGTGGAACAAATCGGCTCGCCGCTGGACCTGTACGACAATCCGCAAAACACCTTTGTCGCCAGCTTTATCGGGTCGCCGTCGATGAATTTCGTGCACGGTAAGGTCGCTTCCGAAGACGGCTGCAAGGTCTTTGTTTCGGACAGTGGACTGAAACTGCCCCTGCCTCAGACATCGGCACAGGACGGGCAGGGCGTGACATACGGCATCCGTCCCGAGCACATTCAGATCGGCGCAGCGGGCATTCCCATGGACGTGGTTGTAGTCGAACCCACCGGATCAGAAACGCAAATTTTTGCCAAATCCGGCAAGGACCTGATCGACGCGCTGGTCAAGGACCGAATCAACGCGCGTCCTGGTTCGCAACTTGGCTTTGTCATCAATCCGGATGACGTGCATCTTTTTGACCGTACATCCGAGCATCGCATTTGAAGACCCCTCTTACGAACTGCCCAGACAAGAGGGGACGCGCCATGCCCAGAACACGGGCCGTGATATTCGATCTGGACGGGTGTCTGGTTGACAGCGAACCGCTGTCGCTTGAGGCCATCGCCGTCGAGATGCGCAATCTTGGCATTCAGGACGCCAGTGCCCGTGAAGTCGGCGAACGGTTTCTCGGGGTCGCGATGCCGGTGATTGTCGACTACGTATCCAAACGGCTTGGCCGCCCCGTCCCTGCGGATTTCGCGCAGCGGGTCGAGGACCGGTTGCTGGCCTCCTACGCGACCAAACTTGTCAAGATCGCGGGCGCGGATGCGTTGCTGTCGGGTCTGCAGAGACAAGGCACCGCCATGGCAATCGCGACTGGCGGGTCATTGCGTCGCATGGCTGCAACGCTGGAACTCGCGAGGCTTGCACAGTGCTTTGCAGATACAGCTTGCAGCGCGGAAGAGGTCGCAAACGGAAAGCCCGCGCCTGACCTGTTCGTGCTGGCGCTTGAGCGGCTGGGCCTGAAGGCCGCCGAGTGCCTCGTGCTGGAGGATTCTCCGCACGGTATCCGGGGTGCGCGTGCGGCCGGCATTCCCGCCATTGGCTTTGTCGGCGGAGAGCATCTGGACGGAAAACGGGACCAGCATGCTGCCGTGCTGCGCGATGCCGGTGCAATCGCGGTCTTCACAGAACTTTCAGAGGTCACGGAGTTCATCCAGGGGCACACGCAAAGGACCACAAAATGATCGCCCTCTCAGACGACACGTTGAATGCCCTGCCTGCAGGCATCGACGTGCCCCGCTATGACCGCAGAACGCTGAAAGCCGGGATTGTCCACATCGGATTGGGCAACTTTCACCGGGCGCATCAGTCCTGGTATCTGCACCGGCTGATGCAGCAAGGACTTGCTCTGGATTGGGCCATTGTCGGCGCGGGCGTGCGCCCTTACGACAACGAGATTCGTAACCGGCTGGAGAAACAGGATTTTCTGACAACCCTGATCGCATTGGATCCTGCTGGTGTCGTTGGCGAAGTCACCGGCTCAATGATTGGCTATGTCCCCGTCCAAAAGGGCAACCGCCAGCTGATCGACGCGTTGGCGGCACCCGATATTCGCATCGTCTCTCTGACCGTGACCGAGGGCGGCTATTACATTGATCCCGTTTCAAAAGGTTTTGATGTGTCCCATGCGGACATCCGACACGACGCGGCGCATCCCGATACCCCGCGCACCGCCTTTGGTGCCATAGTCGCCGCACTGAAACTGCGTCGCGATGGAGGCGTCGGCCCCTTTACCGTGCAAAGTTGCGACAACCTGCAAGGCAACGGCACCGTCTTGCGGCAGACGGTGGTTTCGCTTGCGCGGTTGAGTGATCCGGATCTGGCGGATTGGATTGAGAGCAACTGCTCCTTTCCCAATTCCATGATCGATTGCATCGTTCCCGCCACGGGACCAGGGGAAATCACATTGGTCCGCAACATGGGGATCGACGACAGAGCACCCGTCACCCATGAACATTTCCGGCAATGGGTGATCGAAGACGATTTTTGTGCCGGTCGCCCGGACTGGGACAAGGTCGGTGCGCAGTTTTCGAACGACGTACATGGGTACGAGGCGCAAAAGATCCGCATTCTGAACGGCGGCCACCAATTGATCGCCAACGTGGCCGAGGTTCTGGGGATTGAAACCGTGTCGCAGGCAATGCAGCACCCTTTGGTTGCGGGTTTTTTCCGAAAGGTCGAGATCGAAGAGATCGTGCCCCACGTCACGCCGGTGCCGGGAATGACGCCCGCCGCCTATGTGGATCTGATCGAAACTCGTTTTTCCAACCCCCGGATCGTCGATACCATCCGGCGTATCGCCTTTGACGGATCATCCCGCCACACCGGAATGATCCTGCCCACTGTCCGTGACGCTCGCGCCGTCAACGCCCCGCTGGACGGTCTGGCGCTGGCCGAGGCCGCCTGGGCGCGCATGTGCGAGGGAACCCGTGACGACGGGTCCGACATCGCGCCAAACGACCCGCTTTGGGCTCAGCTGAACGCTACGGCGCAGAAGGCAAAATCATCGCCGGTCGCGTGGCTGGAACAACGGCAACTTTACGGTGACCTTGCCGATTGCCCGCGCTTTGCCACCAGCTTTTCACGCTGGTTGAACATGATGTATCACGACGGCATGAATGCCGCGCTGCTAACCTATCTGAAGGGCGCATGAATGACATTTCTTGGCATTGACCTTGGCACTTCCGGCCTACGCGTATTGCTTGTGGACGGCGACGGAACCCCCATCGGCGCGATCGAGCGGCACTATAACGCCACCCATCCGCACTCCGGTTGGTCCGAACAGGATCCGGCCGACTGGATCGCGGGCCTCGAGGCCGCCATTGACGAAATGCGCGCAACCTACCCCACCTTTGCGGACCTCCGCGGCATCGGCGTGGCGGGTCATATGCACGGTGCGACGCTGCTGGATGCGTCGGGGGCGGTTCTAAGGCCCTGCATCCTGTGGAACGATAGCCGATCCTATGCCGAGGCCGCACATCTGGACGCCAGCGAAGGGGTGCGCGCGCTGTCGGGCAACATCGTCTTTCCCGGCTTTACCGCGCCCAAGCTGGAATGGGTCCGCAAGCATGAACCCGAGATATTCAGCAAGGTCGCGAAGGTGCTGCTTCCGGCGGCCTATCTGAACTATTACCTGACCGGCGACTATGTTGCAGACATGTCCGACAGCGCAGGCACCTCGTGGCTGGATGTCGGCGGGCGATCGTGGTCACCCCGTCTGCTGGAGGCCAGCCACATGCGTGCCGATCAGATGCCGCGTCTGGTGGAAGGGTCCGAAGCCGCCGGGGAACTTCGCACAGAATTGGCCGCACGATGGGGGATCGCCGGACCGGTGACGGTCGCGGGCGGTGCGGGTGACAATGCCGCCGCCGCATGCGGCATCGGCGCGCTGGACGAGGGACAGGGGTTTGTGTCGCTCGGCACCTCGGGCGTTTTGCTGGCGGCCCGTGACGGTTACCGGCCTGCGCCGGAGACCGCTGTTCACACCTTTTGCCACGCCCTTCCCGGTCGATGGTATCAGATGGGCGTCATGCTCTCGGCCACCGACAGTCTCACCTGGCTGGCCCGGATCGCGGGCAAAAGGCCGTCGGAATTGACCGGCGCACTGGGCGATACCCTGCTGCCGCCGTCGTCGGTCAGATTTTTGCCCTATCTTTCGGGGGAGCGCACCCCGCACAACGATGCCGAGATCAGGGGCGCCTTTACCGGGCTCTCAACCGGCACGACGCTCGAAGAGCTGACGCGCGCGGTGCTGGAGGGAGTGGCTTTCGGACTGCGCGACAGCTTTGACGCGTTGCAGGCGACGGACGCCAAGCTGGAAAGCCTTATCGCGATTGGCGGTGGCAGCGCGTCGCGATACTGGCTCCGGGTGATCGCGACCGCGCTGGACATCCCGCTGCGGCTACCGGCCTCGGGTGAATTCGGTGCTGCACTTGGCGCGGCGCGACTGGGCATGATTGCCGCGTTTGACGGCCCGCCGGAAAACGTCATCTTGCCACCGGAAATCAAAGAGGAAATCCTGCCGAACCAAAGCTGCAGCGTCGCCTTTTCAGACGCCTATGCGGCGTTTCGGGATGCCTATCCCGGACTTAAGGCCATCCAGTGATGCGGCTGCGGCCCATTTTACGTGGCAATGCAGCTCGGCCTCTTTCTGGCCTGGGCATTTGCGGCGATCAGCGGCGAGAACTTCACCACCCGGCAGTTCAACGTGGGAAGATCGATTTCGACGCCGCATTCAGCCATGATCTCCTCAAGATCCCGATACGAGACACCGTAGCGAACATAGAAAAACACAGCGTAAAGGATCGCGCTCTTGGGGAAATGGTTCCCTTTGAAATCAACCGCCGCGCTTAGGTGTTCGCTTTCAAACACAAAACGCACACTTGCCACTCGCGATCCAGACCCGCCAACCGCTAAAACCTTGCGTCAGAACCTTTTCTTTTGCGATGCCCACCAATTTCAGCCTAAGGACCTAGGCGGCATTGCGCAGCGGCGCCAATGTTTCGACCTCAAGGACAGCTTTCACCATGTGTGGTTTTCGCAGGCGGGCATTTCGGGCGCAGAACCGTGCCACAGGTCGAAGGCATCGGACCTAGCGTGGAGATATGAGCCGATAGCGGCGGGGCGTGAATATCGAGTTGATTTGATCGTGGGCGGTGAGGAAGGGAACTTTGCGACCGTCTGCTTTCGGCCTCGGGTGCCTTCATTCGCGAGCGAAGTCTCAGCCTAGCCAACGCTCGGACATTGATCTTGACACTTGGGACGCGCGTCGGCATTTATTATTATACATTGTATAAATAAAGGTGTGAAATGATCACTGGACATGCCTTCATCGCTACCAGTTTGGACGGCTTCATCGCTCGAAGCGACGGTGATATCGCTTGGCTTCTGGAGCGCGATAATCCCGACGAAGACCATGGCTACGATGCCTTTATTGCGGACATCGACATCATTCTGATGGGCCGTGGAACGTTCGATAAAATGCAAACCGTAAGGCCCTGGGTCTACAGTCGGCCAGTTGTTGTCATGTCATCAACCATGACGGAGTCCGACCTGCCGGACGACCTGGTCGAGAAGGTCCGGGTTGCGAACAATACACCTGAAGAGGCGATGCACATGCTGGAAATCGAAGGACATCGGAAGGTCTATGTCGATGGTGGTCTTCTCATTCAGTCCTTCATTAGGGCCGGATTGATCACCGAGATGGTAATCACGAGCGTTCCGGTGCTCCTTGGTGAAGGACGCAGATTGTTCGGAAAGGTCGCCGCAGACATTTCGCTTCGCCACGAAGGGACGAAGAGCTTTCCCTCCGGACTTGTCCAGTCCCACTACCGGATTAAAGCATGAAGCGGCCACGGGGGCGGCCGCCGCAGGCGGAAGCTCCTGTCTCGCGCGACGATATGGTCCTAGCGGCCCTCGAACTTCTGGACCGCGAGGGCGTAGACGCCTTCACCATGAGGGCGCTGGCGAAGCGACTCGGTATAAACCCGATGACGATCTACCATCACTTCGGCGGTCGTGATGGCTTGATCGGCGCGATGTCGGACGCGGTCTACGCGCAAGTAAAGGCGCCAGAGGACGGCACGCCATTCGATCGGATTGAAGGTCTGCTGAAGGCCTACCAAGCGCAGGTGCTCCGCCATCCGGCATTGACCCTGCTGATCTTCAGCCGACCGATGGTTTTTCCGCAGCAGGCCGAACGGATCACCAACATGATTTCTGCCTTTCTGGCCGAAGGCGGCCTTCAAGATCACAAGGCGCGGCTGTGGCGCGACATACTCGTGGACTTCACCCATGGCGCTGCGTTGGCGACTGCGATGAGTGGACGACGCTTGGACTGTGCTCCTCCCGAAGATCAGGGGTTCACCATGGCACTGAGCGAACTTTTGGTAGGCCTAAATCAATGAGATTACCGGGGCGGTAAGGGCTCGAAGCAGACCTCGGCGCGACACTTGATTTACGATGCGCGAACAATCTCCGCCGGGCGCCTATCCGCGCAGGAATAGTGGTTCTATTCCAAGCAGATGTGACGCCTCCTCTCGGGACATTGCTGCGCAATGCCCTGCCGGGCAATGGGCCGCGGGAAAATCCGTCAACCCCGTCACGCCAAAGGCGTGCCAACATGACATAGAACTAATGGCGACAGAACCCGGCGAGCTTTTACAGAACCCTTTTTTGAGTGAATTGTCTTCATCCAGGCGTCGGCCTCTCTAAGGCTGAATGACATAGCGAACGTCGCTGGATCGTTTCCAGACGCTTTCGACGTCGCTCAGCGGTCGGACCTCGTGAGGGGGCGCGAAACCCTCGCGCTGCGCGACAGCCAGCAGCTCGCCCACGGAGGACAGATAGTCGCCCACGGCAGCCGAACCGATGCCTGAACCCAGGATTTCCAGCCCGGAGCTTTGCAGCCCGTAGCCGGAAATCGGCACTGTGGCACCGCCAAGCGTTCCAAGAACCAGATAGCGGCGGCTTGGTTCCCCGGCGGGAGATCCTTGCCCCGCGGTGGCGGCGGCAAGGAGGCGTTCGGCCACCGACCCCCAGACGAAATCGAGAACGATGTCGACGCCGTCGTCGAAAACGGCCTTCAGTTGTTCGTCCGCGTCCGGTGCGTCGAGTGCGATTCCGGTGTCCGCAGGCAATCCCTTCAACTTCTCTTGGGTGCGCACCACAGCAATAGTACTGTGAACAGGCATGCAATTTTGACCCCGTAGCGGGGTGATCGGCATCCAAAAATGACCCCCTTACACTGATGTGGATAATGCCCCC
>NZ_JARAMM010000060.1:0-1881 GCF_028807335.1 Sulfitobacter sp. PR48
TTTTAGAGTGTGTTGTGAAGTAATACGGTGTACTCACGTCTATGCGTTGGTGATGATAGTTGTCATAAAACACCCCACCTGAATAATAAAAACCGTGCTGTTTAGAAAGCCATTTTTGAGATTTTTCGAGCTGCTTATCCAGTTCTTCAAATCGCTTATTGGTATGGTAATCGTAGTCATAGAATCTTTGAGCAAACTCAATATATTGTGCTTGCTGCTCTATGAAATTGTCGTAAGCATTGTCAATTTGCTGTGTGAGTTGTTCTTGGCGAAGCTCTTCTTCTCGATCTAACTTTGCTAATTCTGCTAGAAGCTGCTGCTCTTCTGCTGCTGTTAAACGGAGTTCTTTCTCCAGTGCTGCAATTTGATCTTCTAAGCGACTTGGTACAAAGATTTCTTGATCAAGTCCTTTAATGACTTGCTGATATTCTCTTGCAGCTTCTAAATTCTTGGCTTTGATCGCATCATTTTTTAGACTGATCTCTGTGTCTATGCCCTGCCTGCGAAGTGCTGTGACTTCGTGCCCTTCATGGGCTGTTGCTTCCAAGAAATCTAAGCCTTGGTCTTTATAACTGCGGTGGTCTATTCGTTCTTCCAGTCCTGCATTTTCTAATGCAGTATTCACAACATTGGCAAAAGTGGCTCTGCTGTCTTTTAAAATTTGCGGGCCATCGTCGTTGAACGTTCTTTGCTTCTTGCCGAGTTCACCTTTTTCATTGACCAGTCGAGTCGTAAACATGATGTGTACGTGATAGTTTTTATTATCTGTTTCGTCATCATGGTCATGTGGTGCATGGATGCAGGCATCGACAATGACATTGTGCTTTTTCACAAAGTCACGGCAAAAGTCATCAACGATTTTGATTCGTTCCTGATCTGTTAATTCATGTGGTAAAGCGCAGGTATATTCTTTTGCCAACCTCGCATTGGCTTTCATTGAACCATCGGCATTGAACTCTTTTTTTTCGACTTCATTCCACAACGTTTGGCGATCTAATAATTTTTCATTTGTATGCTCAGGTGCATAAATCGACTTGTACTCAAGTCCTTTTTTTCGAGTGTAATCTTGAGTCTTTCCAAATGTGTAATCTTCTAATTTTTCACAGGCACGATAAGCAGCGCAAGCAACGACTGAACGTCCGTCACTTCTTGATATGTTGCTTTCATTCAAATGAAAAATTGCCATTTTTAAAAACCTAAATTTTGCATATCGTGGTTTTGCTTTTTGCAACTTTGAAAAAGTTGCTGCCCATCCTTTAGGGGAGGGCTTGGGGTAGAGGGGTGTCCCCTCTCGTACTTCCATTTTTCTATCGAAGATGAAAAGTGGGTAAGTGCGCCCTTCACTTCGTTACGGGAAAACTCCGCTTCGCTACGTTTGATATTGCTGGCTTTGTTTTTTGACTTTATGATGATGTTTGTTTATTGCCCATCAAGGTTTAATACTATGTCAGATATTCAAGAAAAGAAAGATGCTGTTTTAAAGAAGCTCACAAAAGCACAGCAGAAAAAATTATCTCTTCAAGAACAGATTGATTATTTGAAAAAAGAACAAGAACGGATACAAGAGCAAGCTAAACAGAAGCAAAATGAACTTAAGTTGAAACAGCAAAAGCTTTTAAATGAAGCCAAAGCTCAAGAACGTAAAAACGAGACTAGACGTAAGATTTTACTTGGTGCGTGGGTTCTAAATAAGCTGAAAAATGATGAGTCATTTAAACACGAATTGGCAGACTTTGAGCAGTTCTTAAGTACGGAAAGTAAGACTGAAGAGAATAAATTGAAGGATAAAAATCTATTTAATGGGCTTTTATGGGATGACTAATTTTGATGACCTTTCAATACCAAAACCTGTCCTGGTATTGAGGTCGTTAAAATTAGTCA
>NZ_JARAMM010000061.1:0-1721 GCF_028807335.1 Sulfitobacter sp. PR48
GAGCACACGCTTGATAAGCGTGGGGTCACAAGTTCAAGTCTTGTCAGACCCACCATGAGCAAGACTTAAAGCACTGCTTTAAGGCGAAGCGCAAGGAAAACGAACGTGAGTGAGTGCGCAGGCTATAATCTGATACATCGAATCAAAAATGATAAGCTGGGGACTTAGCTTAGTTGGTAGAGCGCCTGCTTTGCACGCAGGAGGTCAGGAGTTCGACTCTCCTAGTCTCCACCAAATTCGAGGAAAAACAAAGCAGCGCTTTGTCCGAGAATTTAAGCAAACAGCTATGCTGTGCGCAGGCACACATAGAACGAAGCTTAATCTAAGAAGTTGGATTACAGAAATTAGTAAGTAGATAACTTATTAACTTCTGTGATTTATCACAGTTTCCTGACCTGACGAAGGCTGGAAAAATCATTAACAGAATATATTTGAGTTGAAATAATTTGTTCATACTCGTTTTTAAGATCGACATTAACAGTGATTTATTACTGATTGATGAAGATTGAAGAAATGAGTTACTAGCGAAATTAACTGAATCAAGCGTTTTGGTATGTGAATTGAATTGAAGCTGTACAGTGTTTAAGTACACAGAACAACAAACTGTAAGGAAGTGATGAGAAATCATCATAGACTGTCTTAATCCTACTTGTAGGGATTAACGACTGTTTGGGGTTGTATAGTCAAGTAATTAAGTGCATGTGGTGGATGCCTTGGCAGTCAGAGGCGATGAAAGACGTAATAGCCTGCGATAAGCTCCGGGGAGGCGGCAAATATCCTGTGATCCGGAGATTTCTGAATGGGGAAACCCACCTGTCATAAGGCAGGTATCGTATGATGAATACATAGTCATACGAGGCGAACGAGGGGAAGTGAAACATCTCAGTACCCTTAGGAAAAGAAATCAATTGAGATTCCCTCAGTAGCGGCGAGCGAACGGGGAAAAGCCCATTAAGTCATATCAGTTTTAGTGGAATGCTCTGGGAAGTGCAACCATAGTGGGTGATAGTCCTGTACACGAAAGGGCTGATATGATGATGTCGAGTAGGGCGGGGCACGTGAAACCTTGTCTGAATATGGGGGGACCATCCTCCAAGGCTAAATACTCCTGACTGACCGATAGTGAACCAGTACCGTGAGGGAAAGGCGAAAAGAACCCCTGTGAGGGGAGTGAAATAGATCCTGAAACCGCATGCATACAAGCAGTGGGAGCCGACATGTTCGGTGACTGCGTACCTTTTGTATAATGGGTCAGCGACTTACATTCAGTAGCAAGGTTAACCGCATAGGGGAGCCGTAGAGAAATCGAGTCTTAATAGGGCGTTTAGTTGCTGGGTGTAGACCCGAAACCGGGTGATCTATCCATGAGCAGGTTGAAGGTTGGGTAACACTAACTGGAGGACCGAACCCACTGTCGTTGAAAAGCCAGGGGATGACTTGTGGATAGGGGTGAAAGGCTAATCAAACTCGGTGATAGCTGGTTCTCCCCGAAAGCTATTTAGGTAGCGCCTCGGACGAATACCATTGGGGGTAGAGCACTGTTTCGGCTAGGGGGTCATCCCGACTTACCAAACCGATGCAAACTCCGAATACCAATGAGTACTATCCGGGAGACAGACTGCGGGTGCTAACGTCCGTAGTCAAGAGGAAAACAATCCAGACCGCCAGCTAAGGCCCCAAAATTATAGTTAAGTGGGAAACGATGTGGGAAGGCATAGAAA
>NZ_JARAMM010000062.1:0-1558 GCF_028807335.1 Sulfitobacter sp. PR48
AGATGCCGTAATGGGGCTGTCGGCGAATCGGACATGTTTCGCTTGTTTGTCAGCATGATGTGGAGTGCCGTTGCCCTTGATGCGCCTGCAGCGCGTCTACGAGGTCGTATGTTTCCATGCGCCTCAATTCCTAAGAATAGAAGGGCAACGACATGAATGTATTTATCGGATTGGATGTATCTCTGGCAAGCACGGCGATTTGTGTGCTGGGGCCACAGGGGAGGATTGTTGAAGAATTACAGGCGGAGAGCGAGCCTGAGGCATTGGTACGTGCAATAGCGTCATTGTCATATTCGATCGATGCGATCGGGCTCGAAGCCGGACCTTTGTCCCAATGGCTGAGCAAGGGAATGGAAGAAGCTGGCTTTGACGTGGTCATGATGGAAACACGATTGGTGAAGGCAGCCTTGAAAGCCATGCCGATCAAGACCGACAGGCGCGATGCCCAGGGCATTGCGCGCTTGCTTCAAATGGGATGGTACAGGCCCGTGCACCGCAAATCTGTGTCCTCCCAGGAAATCCGCGCGCTGCTGACGGCGCGCAAGTCAGTTCAGCAGGCCATCATCAACCTTGAGCTTTCGATGCGGGGTGTTCTGCGAAACTTTGGCATGAAGCTGGGGCATGTCACCCGGATTAGGTACGAGGCCCGGGTGCGGGAACTGGTTGAGCAGAATGAGATCCTGTCCGCGTCGACTGAGGCTCTTCTGCGCGCGCGTTCCCAGTTGCGCGCCGAGTTGGCTGACTTGGATGCCAAAATCGCGGGTCTGGCAAAACACGACGATGTTTGCCGTTTGATGATGACGATGCCGGGTGTCGGTCCGATCGTCGCCCTGACAGTCAAATCTGCCATTGATGATCCGACCCGCTTTGCGCGGTCGAAGGATGTCGGACCGTGGGCGGGGCTTACGCCAAGGCGCACGCAATCCGGAGAGATGGACATCGTTGGACAAATCACGCGAGCCGGTGATCGCGGGCTTCGAACCGCGTTGTATCAGGCGGCGATGATCCTGATGCACCGCGGAGCACCAAACTGGCTTCAGGCCTGGGCACTCAGAGTGGCACATAGGCGTGGATCGAAACGGGCCTTGATAGCACTCGCTCGGCGCATTGGGGTTGTTTTGCACCGCATGTGGCGGGACGGCACACCGTTCCGCTATGCACAGAGCCCTACGGCAACGGCCTGAGCAAAATAATTCCAGACCTGGTTAGACGGAGGAACGCACTGCACCTGACGACAGGTACGACGAGGTCCCTTGCCGGGACGAGGTTCCTGGAGATGCCGGAGGCCCGCAAGTTATCAGCAACTGCTGAATACGCGGGAAAGATGGGCACCCAGGACCAGATTTGGACCAGGCATAGAGTGGCAGCTTTGAGGCTGACTACGGACGGAAGAACGAAGCCCGGGTAGGGGGTGTCCCTCAGTCCTGACGTGCGGATGCAGTGAAAAAGAAAAAGTAAGCTTTTGAATTTGTGTCTTAAACCTGGTGAGGAATGAGATCTTCGCCGGAATTTGTGACTTGCCCGAAACCCTTGACAGAGGCCCGCCCCATTACGGAAG
>NZ_JARAMM010000063.1:0-1352 GCF_028807335.1 Sulfitobacter sp. PR48
AGGGTGAGTTGAAAAAAGACTTATTATCCTGTCTGCGTCATGAAAATAAAAAGCGAAAAGCTAACGGTGAACCTAAAAAAGATTCTATATTACAGGATATTAAAACTATTCATGAGCGCCCAGCCGAAGTTCAAGAAAGAAAAATACCGGGTCATTGGGAAGCTGATTTAATTAAAGGTAAAGACAATAAAAGTTCGATAGCAACACTTATTGAACGAAATACACGGCTCTGTATCTTGGCAACATTACCTGATGCAAAGGCAGAATCAGTGCGCAAGGCTTTAACTGAAGCTCTGAAATATTTACCTGCAGAACTGCGTAAAACGTTGACCTATGACCGTGGACGCGAGATGGCAGAACATAAAATACTTGAAGAAGATTTAGGCATAGATGTATATTTCTGTGACCCACATTCACCCTGGCAAAAAGGCACATGCGAAAATATGAATGGTTTAATTAGGCAATATTTACCTAAAGGGATTGATTTAAATCAGGCAGATCAGCATTATTTAAATCAAGTTGCCATGTCACTGAATACTCGTCCTAGAAAAGCGTTAGATTGGCTTACACCATTAGAGAAATTTGCTCAGCTTGTTGATTATCATAAGACTTTTCAAACTGTCGCACCTCATGTTTGAATTCGCCCTTTATAATGCCGATCACAACGGAATTTACAGAGTTCTAAATCATTAAGTATGAAATTTTATTTTACATATATCAAAAAATGACTTTTAAATCAGGTAAAATTATGAACTTTAAATTGGGTAAATCTCCACTTGCACTAGCTATCGTTGCAGCTATGCTTGTTGGTTGTGGCGGTGGTGGATCTTCTTCAAAACCGTCAACTTCGACACCTCCGACCAATCCAACCACGCCTACCGACCCAACTGATCCAACCACGCCTACCGATCCAACTGATCCCACTACACCAACCGATCCCACTACACCAACCGATCCTACTACCCCAGTTGAAAAAGAGCCATCAGTAGTTGATACAAATACGACTGTTGCTAAGGTAAAAGTTGGGGTGCTTGATAGTGGTGTTGTTGAAACAGAAAGCCTAAAGGGTTCTATTTCCTCAATCAAAAAGTATTCATTTAATACTTCAACCGGCGAAGTTACTGTCACTGATCTATCTAATGCTTCTGCTAATCTGCAGGACAATGGCAATGGCATGCATGGCACGTTTGTATCAACTATAATTGCAGGATCAAGTGTAAATGGTTCTGCCGAGGGAGTTGCCAACGGTGTAGCTGAAATTTATGCAGCTCAAACATCCGAAAATGGTCTTGGTACTTCTTATACAAAAACGTTCTTTTTTGCCGCCAATGATCAAATGATGAAAAATGGTG
>NZ_JARAMM010000064.1:0-1343 GCF_028807335.1 Sulfitobacter sp. PR48
AAAACGTCTCTGTACACGACAAAAATAGATAACTCATTGAAATAATGTCACAATAATTGTTTTCTAACGACGAATACTATGACACATCTCAATGAGTTATATCTTATCTTAAACAAATCTCTAAAATGGAACAAGTCACATTTAAAGTGCTTTGCGCTCATCATGCTTGTGATTATTTTAAAGCAAACATGTAATCTTTCTTCTGCATCTAAAGCCTTGCCCATCAAGTGTTTACCACAATCATTTTATCGACGTATGCAGCGCTTCTTTGCAGGTCAGTATTTTGATTATCGTCAAATTTCTCAGTTGATTTTCAATATGTTTTCATTCGACCAAGTGCAACTGACTTTAGATAGAACCAATTGGAAATGGGGAAAACGAAATATTAATATCCTGATGCTCGCAATCGTTTATCGTGGAATAGCGATACCTATCCTTTGGACATTGCTTAATAAACGTGGAAATTCAGATACGAAAGAGCGTATTGCTTTGATTCAACGCTTTATAGCCATTTTTGGTAAAGACCGTATTGTGAATGTGTTCGCAGACAGAGAGTTTATCGGTGAGCAGTGGTTTACATGGTTAATTGAACAAGACATCAACTTCTGCATTCGTGTTAAAAAAACTTCATTGTCACCAATCATTTAGGAAAGAATCATAAAATTAGTGATTTATTTCGCCATCTTAAAGTTGGTCAAATTGAATGTCGTAAACGACGGATTTTGGTTGGTCGGGTGAAACTATATATAAGTGCACTACAGTTAGAAAATGGAGAGCTTTTACTCGTCGTTTCTCCTCAGTTTAATGCCAATGCTATTCAGGATTATGCATTACGCTGGGAAATTGAAACCTTATTCAGTTGTCTCAAAGGACGCGGGTTTAATCTTGAAAATACGCGCTTGACAGACCCTAGACGAGTGAAAAAATTGATTGCGGTGTTAGCTATAAGCTTCTGTTGGTGTTACTTAACGGGTGAATGGCAACATAATCAAAAAAAAGCGATAAAAATAAAGAAGCATGGACGACTCTCAATGAGTTTATTTCGCTATGGTTTAGACTATGTTCAAATGGCGATTCAGCGTTTAATTGGTTTTGGGAAAAAAGAAGAGTTTAAGGAAATTTTGGCAATTTTAAGAAAGCAGAATCCTGATAGGATAAGGGTTCTGTGAAATTTGTCGTGTACAGAGTAAAAATTTAGAAAAAACTCTCTCTATACTTTCAATATTTTGAAAAGACAAACCATTTGTTACAAGTTCACATGGATGAATCATATTCACATGCATATCAACCAATTCATTAATATCATATTTATTTTGATGAATGTGCTTCAATGGCTCTTTGAT
>NZ_JARAMM010000065.1:0-1166 GCF_028807335.1 Sulfitobacter sp. PR48
CCACATATTCCAAAGAATATGCTTAAAGGTGATCTTGCAGGCTGCTATAAAATAAAATTATTAAAAGCTGGTGTCCGACTTGTTTACCAGGTCAAAGATGATCAGGTAGTTATTTTGCTAATTACCGTTGGAAAACGAGCTGATAGCATTGTTTATGATGAAGCAAAAAAGCGGATAAAAGACTAAAAATGGGAGCTGCATGCCCCCATTTTTGGCTTCGTATAACGTGTATTATGTTAATAATCTTTGTACACGACAAAAAAAGATAACTCATTGAAATAATGGCATAATACTTGTTTTCTGACGACGAATATGATGACACATTTCAATGAGTTACATCTCATCTTAAACAAATATCTAAAGTGGAACAAGTCACATGTAAAATGTTTTACACTGATTATGATTGCATTAATTGTAAAACAGACATGTAATCTTTCTTCTGCATCTAAAGCCTTACCCATCAAGTGCTTACCACAATCATTTTATCGACGTATACAACGCTTCTTTGCAGGTCAGTATTTTGATTATCGTCAAATTTCTCAGTTAATTTTCAATATATTTTCATTCGACAAAGTGCAACTGACTTTAGATAGAACCAATTGGAAATGGGGAAAACGAGATATCAATATCTTAATGTTAGCCATCGTCTATCGTGGAATAGCGATACCTATTGTTTGGACATTGCTCAATAAACGTGGAAATTCAGATACAAAAGAGCGTATTGCTTTGATTCAACGCTTTATCTCTATTTTTGGTAAAGACCGTATTGTGAATGTGTTCGCAGACAGAGAATTTATCGGTGAGAAATGGTTTACATGGTTAATTGAAAATGACATTAACTTCTGTATACGTGTTAAAAAAACTTTATTGTGACCAATCACTTAGCCAAGAATCATAAAATTAGTGATTTATTTCGTCATCTTCAAGTTGGTCAAACTGAATGTCGTAAACGACGTATTTGGGTTGGTCGAGTGAAACTGTATATTAGTGCGCTACGATTAGAAGATGGAGAACTTTTACTTGTTGTTTCTCCTATGTTTAATGCTTCTGCTATTCGTGATTATGCATTACGCTGGGAAATCGAAACCTTATTTAGTTGTCTCAAAGGACGTGGATTCAATCTTGAAAATACTCGTTTAACAGACCCTAGACGAGTCAAGAAATTG
>NZ_JARAMM010000066.1:0-1095 GCF_028807335.1 Sulfitobacter sp. PR48
CGACAAATTTCATAGGACCCTTGTCCTATCAGGCTTTTTCTTTCTTAAAATTGCGAGCACTTTCTTAAATTCTTCTTTTTTTCCAAAACCAATCAAACGTAGAATAGCCATTTGAACATAGTCCAAACCGTAGCGAAATAAACGGCTATTTGCAAAATGAGGTTGAAGTTACTTAGGCATACTTTTTAACCAACCATAAAGGTATGGGTCTTTTTTCAATAGATTAGCAATCATTTCAACGCGTTTTGATTTATCTAATTTTAATAGAATACTTCTGAGATCAGCATTTATAGATTTTTCTGGCGCACCTCGGTCACGTGCTTTGCTATACCAATCATGTCCAAGAGTATATTCATGGTTTTCCATATATATAGCTCCCAATAAAGTACATGGTCTGTAGTCCTGAGAATTATTTTCATGAGCTTTTACGCCACATTCTATTGCTGTATCGACTTTTCTAATATCTCTCTTAACTCCCCCCAATGTAGTGAAATAAGCTGACAATAATTTTTTATTTTTGTTTAGTGAGATTTCAGTATTTTCTAAAAACTTTTCAGCCTCTTTACTTGCTTTAGCTTTTCTTAATTGACTAGAGGCATTAATAGCATTCCAATGTAATTTGGTTGTCTTATATTCATTAAGATAAAAATCAGCTTCTACACGATGAAATTTCATCTTAAGTTCATCTGTAAAAAATTGTCGTCCTTCCGAATTTAACCAAATAGCATCTTGTTCAGATAATCTCTGATTATTATCTAATAATTTCAATATATTAATTAACTTCGCTCTATGCTTATCAGCTATATCATAGAAGTAAATATCATATTTTTTTATTAGATTTTTTTCTTTTTGCCTCTCTATATATTTAGGGTCAGATTCTAATTTTTTCCTACGTTCACGTTCAGCTTGTTCTCTAACTTTTCTTTCCTGAGCTAATTTTTCTTGTTGTTTCTTTAACTGAATTAGTTCTAATTCTCTTAGTTTTTCCAAGCGTAATCTTTCTGCTTCTAAGTATTCTTGATGCTTTATTCTGTCATTCTTATATTGATTAAAAGAAATTTTACCTTCAACTAGACTATGTAAAGCATTAAGGTT
>NZ_JARAMM010000067.1:0-1076 GCF_028807335.1 Sulfitobacter sp. PR48
GACATATAAGAGCTAAAACCCTTTCTTCATAAGGCTTTCAAGCCATCTAAAAGCATTTAAAAACTTTAAAATAATTAAAAGCCCAGGAAAGGAAAAATTGCCCTTGGTTTTCGCTACGCTCAAACTCTATTGAATCTCGCTTTCGCTCGATTCGTTGGGGCAATTTTTTGGTCAATATTCCCGTGAATTTGAGGAAAAGCAGAAGCAAGATCAAAAGCAACTCGGAATTCGCTTCGCTCATAAAGCCTTTTTACTCGCTACGCTCGGTCTAGGCTCAATTTTTTACATGTGATTTACGCTTATTTAGGCTTCACAGCCTAAAAAGCTGTTTTTCAGAGAGTCTAGGCGCGAATTTTGCTGATGTCGCTCGTAGACACTCGCTTTGCTCATCTTGGTTTTTACATCGAAAAGTTAAAGCCAGTGTCTTTTTTAATAGTCGGTGTTGGTTTATTTTCAGGAGTGAGATTGAGTTCTTGATTCTTAAAGGATGGATCAACTAAAGCTTGTTGCTGTTGAATCGCGGTTATTTCTACTGAGTGGGTATCTGGATTTAAACTCTTCAATAAGGCTGTTACTTCTAAACTGCTATACGGCTGGTCATTCACACTGTAAAACGGTTTAGCACTGAGGTTGAGTTCCTGGTGTTTCTGGAGTTGTTCGCGTTCAAATTCTTGTTGGTTATGCTCGCGGATTTGTTTGATCTGCTCTAAATATTCAGGTGTATTGTTTTGATTGCCAACTCCAAGCTTGGGTTCGGCAATGTAAAAGGTGCCGTGATCTAAATTATATTGTTTATAACTTGAAGACGATACTCGATTGGGGATGTTGATCTCTTGTCCATCGATTTGGTAAGTCAAGGTCGGGGCATATTGGCGTAAGGCATCATTCATATAGTTTTCCCATTCCTTGCGGATATACAGTAAGAATGAACGGTAGTTGTCAAAGCCTTCATCAAGTTGTCTTTTTTTCGCCCCGCCTTTCTCCGGGTTTTTCGGATTAAAGCGTTTGAAGTAGGTTTCTGGCGTGCGGTCAAGGCCATCATTGGCTTTCAAAGACAACATGAGATGACAATGCGG
>NZ_JARAMM010000068.1:0-1064 GCF_028807335.1 Sulfitobacter sp. PR48
CAAAGCTCCAAACGACTTTTTGTAGGGAAATATTACTTTTCATAGACAAAACCGTTTTTAAACGGCATTCATTATCAAAAAAGCCTCCCGAGGGAGGCTTTTTAAGTAGTAGCTGAAACAATCAACTGGATTATTTACGGCTATTATAGATTTGGTCAAAGGTCGCCCCATTCACAAAGTGGGTCTTTTGAGCATTGGCCCAACCACCAAACACTTCATCAATGGTGAAGGTTTTTAACGGTGGAAATTGCGCTTTATATTTTTCTAGAATTGCAGCATTACGCGGACGATAGAAGTGTTTCGCCGCCATTTCCTGACCCAGTGGTGAATATAAATAGTTGATATACCCCTGTGCTAACCACTTGTTACCATTTTTCGCCACGGTCTTATCCACGATTGCCACCGAAGGCTCAGTTAAAATCGAGATCGATGGATAAACAATATCGAACTGATTTTTACCTAAAGTTTTTTGTGTCACTAAGGCTTCATTTTCCCAAGTCAACAACACATCACCAATGCGACGTTCTGCAAAGGTGGTCATAGACGCCCGTGCCGCAGAGTCCATCACTTTCACGTTATGGTACATTTTACCCACGAACTCTTTGGCTTTGGCCTCATTACCACCGGGTTGTTTCAGTGCATAACCCCAAGCAGACAGATACACCCAACGTGGTAGACCGCCTGTTTTAGGATTAGGCGTAATAATTTGTACACCCGGTTTGGTTAAATCAGACCAGTCCTTAATTTTTTTCGGGTTGCCTTTGCGTACCATGAACACAATGGTCGATGTATAAGGTGCAGAGTTATTTGGGAACTCTTTTTGCCAACCCGGCTGAATTTGACCCGATTTGACAATTTCTTCAATGTCATTGGCTAAGGCCAAGGTCACCACATCCCCTTTTAGACCATCAACGACCGAACGGGCTTGTTTACCTGAACCACCGTGTGACTGTTTAAAGTCGACCGTTTGTCCTGTACGACTTTGCCAATAAGCACCAAAGGATTTATTGAACTCATCGTAAAATTCACGTGTTGCATCATAGGAGACATTGAGCATAGTACGG